>NZ_JBDQQS010000003.1:0-361122 GCF_039888615.1 Hoeflea sp. CAU 1731
TTACACGCCGGCGAAGGTCACTGGAAAGTGCATGGGTCATCGAATCATCTCCTCGACCCAAAGAATCACACCGCCGGCACAATTGGAAGCATCCCTGATTCACTCAAAGCACACGATGCTCTAACCTTACATGTTCGATACGAAATTCAACATTTTTGTTGATTATCGTTACGGTACCGAAATGATACCTGCAAAGCAGTGACGTTCCGCGCCATTCAACACAAAATTGAATGAGGTTTTTGGGGTGGGGGTATCGTGGGGGTATCGAGCGAATTTAAAAATTTTTAAATGTTTGATATCATTGAATAAAAACGGAGATATGGTGGGCCCGGTAGGACTCGAACCTACGACCAAGCGGTTATGAGCCGCCGGCTCTAACCAACTGAGCTACAGGCCCCACCCGATGCGACGCGATAGAGCCGGACGCCGCACGAAGCCATCGCTTAAACCAAATCGCACGGGCCGACAAGAGATTGCCGCAAAGAGATTTTACGGATCGCGGGACTTCAACCAAGGGGATTCCCATGAGCCCAGCAAAGAAATTTTTGATCATGTTCGCCGTCGCCCTGCTTCCCGTTTCGGCAATGGCCCAGGCGCAGAAGCCACACCGCCAGCCGAGCATTTCCGTAACCGGAGAGGGAACCGCGCAGATTGCGCCTGATATGGCGGTCATAAACCTGACGGTGCTTCGCCAGGGAAAGACCGCGCGCGAGGCGCTCGACGCAAGCAATGAAGCCATGGCCGCCATTCTGGCGGAAATGGAGGCGACCGGCATTGAGGATCGCGACCTGCAGACATCGAACTTCTCAATCAGCCCCCAATATGTCTACCCAAAGCAGGATGACAATCAGCGGCAGCCTCCGACGATCGAGGGCTACAATGTCTCGAATTCCCTGACGGTGCGCATCCGTGACCTCGCTAATCTCGGCGCTGTCCTCGACAAATCGGTGACGCTCGGCGTCAACCAGGGCGGTCAGATCATGTTCACCAGCGACGACCCGTCCGCCGCAATCACGGAAGCGCGCAAGAAAGCCGTCGAAGACGCGATGGAAAAGGCGCAGACCCTGGCCGGAGCTGCAGGTATTGAACTCGGCAGTGTATTGAAGATCAGCGAAGTCGCCAATCCCGGCCGACCAATGCCGATGATGCGAGCGGAAATGGCCATGGCCTCCGATGCGAGGGGCGTGCCTGTGGCGGCCGGCGAAAACGAATACAGCGTTTCCGTCACCATGTCGTTCGAGATCAAAGATTAGAACAAATGCAAACCCCGGCCGCATGTGTCGCAGGCCGGGGTGTTGACGGTATCATCGCTGGCGCGGTTCAATAAACCGCCAGGACCGGGCAGTTCCAGTTGTTGGCCAGTACGACCTGTCTCTGATAGCCCTTGGTCCAGCCCCTGACGATCACCTTGTAAGGCGTCTTCTTGACGACATAGGCCTTCTTGACGCCGTACCAGTGCGCCTTCTGCTTCGCCTTGTAGTTCTTGCAGTAGCCGCCTTTGGGACCGGGCTTCGGTCCCCAATACGGTCCCGGGCCATATCCCGGCGCGCCGATTTGAATGTTGATGCCCACGCCGCCAGCTGCTGCGGGCGTGGCGGTTGTCGCTGCGGCGCCAAGGCCGATCATCGTCGTAACTGCGACAGTCTTGATGATATTTGCAAACATTGGTTCTCTCCGTGTCCAGATTGGTTTCGCCTCTCAAGCGATGACTGCACTCTGGACTTCTTCGGCTGAACCAATCTGCAACCGGGCGTTCATGCGGCGTTCACCTTGAGCGCATGACGTCGAGGATGCGACATATCAAAGCTAATTCAGATATTTAGATGCATCAAAAATATTTGAAAAACTGGAAACGGTGGACGATTCTTTCAATCCAGGATCTTCGACCAGAACTGTAACGGCTTTTCCGTCTCCTTCTGTTCGCCAATATCCCGCCACGAAAAACGGCAGGCGACGCCCTCTATCGGAGCATATCCGCGGTTGCGCCAGAAACCGTCGAGCGGCGTATAGCCGGGCGGCCGCATCGGATGATCTACTGGTCTGACGACACCGCAGAACACCGCCTCTCGGAAGCCCTGCGCGACCGCGGCCTTCTCGCGTTCTTCGAAAAACCGCACCCCGACGCCGCCCCTGCGCCACTCTTCCAGCAGCACCGATTCAGCAAGGTAGAAAATGCTGTCCGGATCGTAACCAGCCTTCGCGAGCGGCTCGGAAAACTCGGAGAAATGGTCACCCAAAGGCGACGCCGTGGAGGCTCCGACCATTCGCTCGCCGTCCAACGCGCCAACGACAACCGCGCCATAGGACCCAGCAAAACGAGAAAGGTATCGGCGTTCATAATCCATGTCGCCGTCATAGAGATAGGGCCAGTCGCGGAACACGGTGATGCGCAGGCGGGCGAGATCGTCGAGCGCCTCGCCGATTTCGTAGCCGGAGAGCGTCCGGATCGTCAGCGGGCCCCGCACATCATTCAACGCGCACCTGAGCGATCCATTCCTCCAGATTGTAATAGGTCGTCACGCGCGTGATGAACCCCTGATCGATTTCAAAAAACTGGCCCGCGGCGATGGAATAGGACTGTCCGCGCGCGGTGGGTAAACCGTCGGCCGTTGCCTGGTAATTGCCGCGCACCGTGAATTCGGCTGCTGCGCGTCCTTCCGTGCTGCTCGTCATTATGATGATGTCGGAAAGCTGTTCGGAATAATGCCGGTTCATCGTCGCCAGAAACCAGCGAAATCTTTCCTTGCCGATTTCCCGACCGCCCTGGTTGATGTCATGGACGACATCCTCATGCAGCAGCGCCAGCATGGCGTCGCTATCCTTGCTGTTGAAAGCGTCAAAATACTGTCGAATGAGTGTTTCCGTTTCAGTCATGCTCAATCCCGATCTGTTTGTCCTGCAAGGTCCTTGCGCAATTCGCGCAACAAATCCGTCGTGGCCTGTATCCTGCCGCCGTCCAGGCGTTCTGCAGCTCGCCCCAAGCTTTCTCTTTCCCGCCTGCGGATTTCGGAAAACACCTCCCTGCCCCGCTTCGTCTGCGCCAGCAACCTGGATCGCCGATGCGCGGGATTGTCGTGAAACTCTGCGAACCCCGCTTCGACAAGGGCGTCGGCGAGTTGCTGAATATGCTGGCGGGTCCGGCCCTTGCGTCGCGCAATGTCCGGAACTGTCTGGGCGCCGTGCTTGTCCAGATCCTCCAGCACCGCGCGCATCGCCGCCGTCATGCCGAGATCCATGATCTGTCCGTCGGAAAAGGTCCTCAACTCGCCGAAGGCTTTGCGAATCTCGGTGATCAGGGCGTAAAGTTGATCAGGATCCGCGGATCTGGTCACGTACATGTCTCCTCAGGCTCGGCTTCCTGTTTGCCCCATGGTGGAGGCCCGGCGCAAGACATGTTTCAGCTGCTGTCCCTCGTCAGCATGTCCACAACACTTGCAGAAGATAACATACGCCACGCGGAACACACACCGAGCCACATCGACGTCCTTCCTGATTATGGTCTTCATTATTGACAAGTAAATTGTCAATTTCAATATGACAAGTGTATTGTCATATTGAAATGGTGGAGGATTGAACCATGCTGAAGAAAAACCTGATAGCCCTGTCTGTTTTCACGATTGTCGTCGCTGGCGTCGCCCACGCCAGAAACGAACGCAATCGCCTCGGCAACGCTGGAGCGGCTTCTTTCTGGTCGCTGAGGCATGACCGGTGCCATGACAGCGGCCACGACTTCTGTCAAATCCTCTCGAGCTTTCGCCTGGATTTCGCCGAGAAGTTTGCGATTGTCGATCTGGAACTGAACCGGAAACAGATAGACCTGCTCGGAGACGTCAATCAGCAAATCCGCGAGATCGCCGCGCGTCCCGACGGCCTTTGTTCAACGCAGGCCGCCGCAGGGGATCTGATCCAGGACATGGCGTCGGCCAAGATCTGGCTGGGTAGCGCACAACAGGCGCTCGAGAAGCTGGAACCGTCCCTGCAGGCTTTCTACGCCAGCCTCGACAATGTCCAGCAAGACCGGCTTTCACAATGGATGCGTGGAGGCCATCACGGCTGGCGTCGATAGGCTCAAGCCGCAAACAAAGTCGTCGGATCACCCGCTTTCCACTTTGGATAGCGGGTCATGATCGCACCGAACCGTTCGGATTCAAGAAACCTGTCCAGCCAGCGGATCAGATCCGGCCACTCCTGGTCATCGAACCACTCCCGATCCACATTGGCGAACTGCCGCACGAACGGAAGGCTAGCGAGATCCGCGAGCGACGGGCGGTCTCCGAAAAGCCATCGGCGACCCTTAAGCATGGCGTCCAGCTTTTCCAGGAAAAGGCAGGCCTTGTTGCGTTCCTCAACAGGATCCGCATCGCCGAAGCGGGTCTCGTATTTGTAGCGGTCGAGGCTCCGTTTGAAGGAGCCGTCCAGCTCCGCGATCAGATCAAGCATTTCATCAAGCGTCCCGATCGAAGGGGCGAGCAGGCCTTCGGGGTCGGACTGCTGCAGCGACCACACCATGATGTCGAGACTCTCGTCGATCGCTTGCGCCCCAGGCACGACCAGGCAGGGAACCGTGGCCGACGGGGACGCCGCCAGAAACTCCGGCGCCTTGTCCTTCAGAACGACCTCGCGCAACTCCACGGTAACGCCGGCCGAGCGCAAAGCCAGCCGCGCCCGCATCGCATAGGGACAACGTCTGAAGGAATAGAGAACCGGCAAGTGTGCAAAATCAGCGCGCATCATGGTCATCGATTTGGATATTCTTGGAACCTCACAAAACTATTGTCTTGTGCCGGCATTCAGAAACAGGAATACGATATGAAAAAACTTCTTGTCTCCGCAATTGTTCTTCTGACGGCTGTTTCGCATACGGCCAACGCTACCTCTGTCGCGATCACCGACGACGAAACCGCTCAGGTCACGAAAGCCATTGCCGCCTGGGGCTGCGACGGCGGCGTCATCTTCAAGTCACAGTCCGGTGAGTTGGAGGTTGAAGACGCAACCTGCCATGGCGCGACCTACAAAATCGAACTCGGTCCCGATTTCGTCGTCACCTCCATTGAGCTTGAATAGCCGACCACTACCCGGAGACATGCAGAACGATCTTCCGCTGATGCGGCGCGCGGCGGTGTTCAAACAGATAGACCCCCTGCCAGGTTCCAAGCAGCGGCCTTGCATTCGCCACCGGTATTGACAGACTGACCTGCGTCAGCGCCGACTTGATGTGCGCCGGCATGTCGTCCGGCCCCTCCATCGTGTGCCGCAGCCAGCTCATGTTTTCAGGCGCAATGCGAGCAAAGAATTCGTTGAGATCGCGACACACATCCGGATCGGCGTTTTCCTGAACCAGCAGGGAACAGGACGTATGGCGGACGAACACCGTCAGCAGCCCCTCATCAACGCCGCTCTCCGAGACGAATTCCACGACCTCGCCGGTAAATTCATAGAGACCCTGACCGCTGGTGCGGATCGATATCTGACTTTGCATGGCGCAATCCGGAAAATGAAAAGGGCCCGCCGGGGCCCTTTTTCTGTCAGCTGTCGAGGAAGCTGCGCAGTTTGCGCGAGCGGCTCGGGTGCTTCAGCTTGCGCAGCGCCTTCGCCTCGATTTGGCGGATACGTTCGCGGGTCACCGAGAACTGCTGACCGACTTCTTCCAGCGTGTGGTCGGTGTTCATGCCGATGCCGAAACGCATGCGCAAAACGCGTTCCTCGCGCGGCGTAAGCGACGCCAGCACGCGGGTCGTCGTCTCGCGCAGGTTGGCCTGGATCGCCGCGTCGATCGGCAGGATCGCATTCTTGTCTTCGATGAAATCACCGAGATGCGAATCCTCCTCGTCGCCGACCGGCGTTTCGAGGCTGATCGGCTCCTTGGCGATCTTCAACACCTTGCGCACTTTTTCCAGCGGCATGGCGAGTTTCTCGGACAGTTCTTCCGGCGTCGGCTCGCGACCGATCTCATGCAGCATCTGCCGTGAGGTGCGGACAATCTTGTTGATCGTTTCGATCATATGCACCGGAATACGGATGGTGCGGGCCTGGTCGGCGATCGACCGGGTGATCGCCTGCCTGATCCACCAGGTCGCATAGGTCGAGAATTTGTAGCCACGGCGATACTCGAACTTGTCGACCGCCTTCATCAGGCCGATATTGCCTTCCTGAATCAGGTCAAGGAACTGCAGTCCGCGATTGGTGTATTTCTTTGCAATCGAAATCACCAGACGGAGATTTGCCTCCACCATTTCCTTCTTGGCGATGCTGGCTTCGCGCTCGCCCTTCTGGACCATGTGGACGATGCGGCGGAATTCGGAAATCGATATGCCGGTTTCCGTCGCAAGATTCTGGATCTCGCCGCGAATGCTCTTGATCGTGTTCTTTTCGCTCTTTGCGAAATCCTTCCAGCCGGAACCGGAAAGGTTGGCGATCGACTTCATCCAGTTGGGATCGAGTTCCGCGCCCTGATAGTGCTGCAGGAATTCCTCACGTCTGACCTTGTAGGATTCAGCGAGACGCAACAGACGGCCCTCGTTCTGAACCAACCGCTTGTTGATGTCATAGAGTTGCTCGACCAGCGCGTCGATGCGGTTCTGGTTGAGCGCAAGCGATTTGACCGCTGCGATGAGTTCTTCCTTGAGCTGCTTGTACCGTCGCTCCTGCGCCGTCGACAATGTTCCGCTGGCGGCCAGCCGCGCTTCGACCTGCATGTCCTGAAGCTTGCGCAGTTTCTTGTAGGTGTCGGCGATGACGTCGAAGGTCTCCATGACCTGCGGCCGCAGTTCCGCCTCCATGGCGGCGAGCGACAGGTTGGATTCGTCTTCCTCGTCGTCCTCGTCCTCTTCCGACGAGACGCCTTCGCCGCCGACGTCAGTTATGTCATCGGACCGGCGGCGCTCGTTGCGCGCCTTTTCCTTCTCTTCCGCAGCCTTGCGATCGGCTTCGATCTTTTCAGCCGACTGGAATTGCGGCGCAGCCTTGGCTTCCGGTCCGGAGTAGGTCGTTTCGAGATCAATGATCTCGCGCAGCAGCGTATCGCCCTCATTGAGCTCGTCGCGCCAGATGATGATGGCCTGGAAGGTCAACGGGCTTTCGCAGAGGCCCGCGATCATCGTTTCGCGTCCGGCCTCGATGCGTTTGGCGATGGCGATTTCGCCTTCGCGTGACAGAAGCTCCACCGAACCCATTTCACGCAGATACATGCGCACCGGATCGTCGGTGCGGTCCGTCGGCTCCTTTTTCTTCGCTGTCGCGACAGCGGTTCCGCTGCTTACCGCAACATCGGTGCCGGTGTTTTCCGTTTCATTGGAATTGGAATTGTCGTCGCCTTCCTCTTCCTCCTCGACGACATTGATGCCCATGTCGCTCAGCATCGACATGGTGTCCTCGATCTGTTCGGAAGTGACTTCCTCGGACGGCAAAACGGCGTTCAGCGCGTCCATCGTTACATAGCCGCGCTTCTTGGCGGCCTTGATCATCTTCTTGACAGCGCTGTCGGAGAGGTCGAGAAGCGGTCCATCGCCGCTGGTGTCGCGTTCTGCCTCGGCTTCTTCGTTTTCCTTGACCTTGGTTGCCATATATTTCCCGTCGCTTTCGTTGCCGCGCTGCGTCTCCCGGCAGGGTGGAACCCTGCCAGCGTCCTAAGAATCAGTAGTTCTAACTGAATAGCGGTATGATGCTTAATTCCTGATTAACCATAGACGGTGGCTTCACGCTCATTCAGCCCACCTCGTGGTTCGAAACGTTCCTGACGCGTTTGCGGACACAATTTCGAATTGCTTGACCCGATGATCCCGATCGTCCATCTGGTGATTCCGTCAATTTACCAATACGTCAAGCGAATCCCGGTAAAAAATCTAGAATTTGGCGTAAATTCACCAAAATTCACGTAAATTACGGAAAACCTCGTCCGGTCCTGCGACGTCACTTCAGATGCCCGTCGCGCTTGCCCGTGAATCTCGCGGCAGCCTGCATAATTTCCTGACCGCGCCTTCGGCGCGCGTCCCTTTCCTGCCGATGTGGACCTATTTAGGAGCGTAGGCCCGCTTTGCAAGATGCTGCACCGACTCCAAAGCCAAGATTCTTTCCGTCGCCCGATTTACTGACCGGCCGCTCCTCTCACGCGGCCGGACAATATTCCAAATCCGTCGATAATCGCCTCCTGCTGTTCCAGCCTGTCGATCTCCTGCTGCACAGACCGAAGACTATTCAGCAGGCCGGGCATGGCGTCTTCGTCCCCGGTGTCGGTCACGTCGGCCAGATCGCGCTCGAGCTCCATTTTCTGCAGTTTGAGAGACCGCGTCCTGTTGTGCAGCGCCAGCGCCTGCCCAAAGCCGGCCTGCGCGTCTTCCAGCGCCGCTTCGGCGGTCGCCGTCCACAGACCGGTGTAGCGAACCTGCTTCTCGAGCGTTTCCACCGTCTCGGCGAGTCCTGCGGCCCCGATCGCCGCGCGCACTTCTTCCCGCTCGACGACCCCGTCCTTCATGCACTGGTTCATTAACACGCCAAGCAGCGCGCGCAGGGCGGCGCTCTCGAACTCGATCGCCGCCGCGTCGTCAAACTCGGTCGTCAGCAATTGCGGATGATTGACGAGCGTCAGGGCCAATACGCTTTCGCGCAGGGCCGGCGCCCGGGTGGCCCCGGCGACCAGCGTCGATTGTGCAAGCCGACTGCTCACGGCGTAACGTCTCCCGGCCTGCTGACCCCTTGCCCCGAATCGCTGGTTTCCCTTCCTGTAGGACCCGTATCCGCCTTCACGCCCCTGGCGCGCGCCCTGTCCGGAGGATGTGTCGAAAAAGCCGTTCAGGCGGTCCCTCATGTCCTGCTGGTAGTGTCGCCTGACGCTTTCATTGGCGATTGAGGCCATCAATCCGCCAATTCGCGATTCCAGTTCCGCGCGTTTTTCCGGTGTGTCGAAGACGCCTGAACGCGTCTCCCTGAACCAGAGCATATCCGCAAGCGGACGGGCGTTGCGCAACACCTCTTCGAATGGCGCACGGCCAGCGTCCCGCACGAGGTCGTCCGGGTCCTTTCCCTCAGGCAATGTCGCGAACCGCACCGACCGACCCGGCTGCAATCCCGCAAGCGCGATGTCGATCGCCCTGTTCGCGGCTCTCTGACCCGCCGAATCCCCGTCAAAACACAGGATCGGCTCCGGCGTCATGCGCCACATCAGATCAAGCTGGTCTTCAGTCAACGCCGTGCCGAGCGGCGCGACGGCGTTTGTCACGCCCGCCTGGTGAAGGGCGATGACATCCATATACCCCTCGACGGCGATCACCGTTCCGGCGCCGTCCGCGCCTTGCGCGGCGCGTCGGGCCTGCGGAAAATTGTAGAGCACGCGGCCCTTGTGAAAGAGCTCCGTATCGTTGGAGTTCATATATTTCGCGGGGATGTCGGACGACATGGCGCGACCGCCGAAAGCGATCACCTTTTCCCGCGGATTGACGATCGGAAACATGACCCGGTCGCGGAACCGGTCATAGGACACGGAAATGTTCGGCCCGTGCACCACCAGGCCGCAGGCCTCGATCTGGCTTTTCTCGACGCCCTTTCCGGCGAGATATTCCTTCAGAGCGTTGCGGCTGTCCGGCGCATACCCGAGACGGAACGTCTGGATGGTGCGTCCAGACAGGCCCCGGTCGCGCAGATAGGCCCGCGCCTTGGCCCCTTCCGCCGACTGCAACTTTTCCTGAAAGAAAACGGTGGCCATCTCCATGACGTCGATAAGGCTCGCCCGTTGCTTTTCGCGTCGCGCCGCCTGTGGATCGGGCGCCGGCAGCGGCACGCCCGCCATGTCGGCGACCTGCTCCACGGCCTCAACGAAGCTTACGCCTTCGAGCTCGGTCAGGAAGCGGAAATGATCGCCGGACACGCCGCATCCGAAACAATGGTAGCGCCCCTTGCTGTCCTCGCAGTGAAAGCTCGGCGTCTTTTCTCCGTGGAACGGACAGCAGGCCCACCAGTCGCCACGCGAAACATTGGTCTTACGCTTATCCCAGGACAAGCGTTTCCCGATGACCTCGGATATCGGAATCCGGTCGCGCAGATCATCAAGAAATGACGGTTCGAAACGCATGCTGTCTCCGGGCGGCGGGTAAAAAGGGTGTCTGGCTTGCTGGCAAGCCGATTCCCGGTCTGTGGAGAACGTCTATCAGGCGGGGCGACGGCTCACCATTCAAATAGTCAACTCTTCCCACTATTCCACATAACGAATTTCACAATCCGCTTGGATAGGTCTCGTCCAGTTCGCCCTGGCGCCAATGCGGCGTCGTGTCCAGCGGCTCGACCGCTTCCGTGACATCATAGTGCAGCAGGAAATCGAACTGTTCCGGCAGGCAGCAGCGGAAATAGTGACTGCTGCGCTCCGTCTCTGGACGATAGACCACCCCGATCGCCCGCTCGAGACGCGGAACCATGAGCATGTCCACGGCTTCGTTGTCCTCTCGCAGATCAATCAGGAACTGCTTGTGGTTGACGTGATGGAAGACCTCTTCGTAGCTGTCCGGCATCGGATCGCGGACTGTTTTGCGTTCGACCGGCGCATCCCAGCCGTAGGCCGCCGTCACGGTTCCGCGACAGGTCGTAAAACCGATCAGCAAGGCCTCGTCGCCCATTTCATGCTGTACAAGCTGGCCGATATTGAACTCGCCCCGCCTGGACATGTCAGTGGCTCCGGCGTTGCCGACATGGGAATTATGCGCCCACACGACGATCCGCGCCTCGCGTCCGAGTTGATCGGAGAGATGCCGGTCCAGGTCCTTTAGCATCTCGAACATATGCTGGTCACGCAGATTCCAGGAACTGGGACGACCGCGGAACATTGTGCGGTAATATTCCTCGGCGTTGCGGACAAGTTTGGCATTCTGTTCGGCGCAGAAGAATTCGTCCTCGGCGACGAGACCGTCCGCCTCCATATATTCCCGTGCCTTTTTGCGCAGTTCCACCAACTGCGCCACAATCTCGTCCTCGCAGTCTTCAGTTATGCCAAATTCGATCGCACGGCCGTAGGATTGGGGATTCTCGGCAAAATGGTCGAGGCAGGAATAGCGGATACGCGCGCGCGTGGCGGCTTCCGGGTCGGTCTTGTCGAGATAGTCGATGACGGCTTGCGCCGATGTGCCCATGCTGTAGAGGTCGAGCCCGTAAAACCCAACAGGCCTGCGGCCTTCTCTCGAATTCGCGTTCTGAATGTTGAAGGCGCGCAACCAGTTGACGAAATGCAGAACCTCGACATTGCGCCACATCCAGGTGGGAAACCGCTCGAAATCGGCGAGCGCCGCATCCGGCGAAACGTTTGACCCTGCAGAACACACGTGACGGTTGACCGTATAGGCGTCCGGCCAATCCGCTTCCACGGCCACGGCGTCAAAGCCCAGTTCGTCGATCAGTCTTTCGGTAATCTCGGCGCGGGCTCGGTAGAATTCCCGGGTGCCGTGCGACGCTTCGCCGATCAGCACATGGCGGCAGCTCTGCGTTGCGCTGACGATTGGATCATAGTCAAACATGGCGCCGCCGATCGGACATGCATGTCTGCCGATGGCTTCAACGAGCACACTGTCTATATCAGTCTTTGTCATCCGGACGCACCTCGCCCGCTCTCCTCGCCCTGCATTTGTTCAGCAGGTCCAACACCAGTGTATCACCGATCTGCGAAAAGTCTGCATACCATTGGCCAACCCCGTAAAACGGATGCGGCGTCGCAAGGCAAACAACCTCGTCGGCGAGCGCCAGCAGTTCATCCCTTGTGGAGGTCGCGCCAACCGGCGCCGCCGTCACAATCCGTTCTGCTCCAACCTGTCGCAGTGCAGCGATCGCCGCCTTCATGGTAGCACCCGTGGCAAGGCCGTCATCAACCACAATCATGGTCTTGCCTTCGACAAGGGGCGGCGGGCGGTCGTTGCGATAGAGTGTGTTGCGCTCACGGATCAGCGCGCTCTCCCGGGCGACGGCGTCCTCGACCGCATCGTCGGAAATGTGCAGTTCCTTGACGATCTCGCTGTTGAGCACGCGGATATCGCCCCAGGCGATCGCGCCCATGGCCAACTCCTCATGGCCGGGAACGCCGAGCTTTCTCACCAGCAGAACATCGAGCGGCAAGTCGAGGATCCGCGAAATCTCGTAGGCGACAGGCACGCCGCCGCGCGGAAGAGCGAGAACCACGGTGTCCGGTCGTCCGGCATAGTGCGACAAGGCTCCAGCCAGCCGCTTGCCGGCGTCATGCCTGTCCCGCAAAAGTTCCATAGCGTTCCTCCTCCTGCGCTTGCTCCCTGTTCATGCAGGGAACTCCGGTTCCATCTCTCACTATAGTACACGCACAATTTGCGGATATGATGATGATCAACTGCATGCGTCTTGCCGCGCTTTCCCTGCTGATTCAGTTGCGACGGAACCTGCTGTGGATCAAAAGTCTCAATTGTTCGGGATAATCTCGCCGCATGGCGGCATGCGCCTCCCTGCCGAACATCTGCGTCAGCGTCGGCTCGGAAACGACGAAATAGTTGATCGATCCGAGGAACTGATAGACCAGCGCAAGCGCCCGGGCTTCCGTCAGGTCTTCCTCCAGGGGGATTGCCCTGACTATGGAAACCAGCGATTGCAGAAACGGCTTCAGGTACCAGTTGCCTGCCTGTTCCGCCCGCGCGCGATTGTCCAGAAGCTCCCGCATCAGGATTTGCGCTTCATCGAAATGCGCAAGCTGTCGCTCGAGTATACCGGTCATCAGTGCTTCAAGCTGGGCGAGAGGGTCTGTCACATCGGCCCTGGTCCGGATGATGTCGCTGATGATGCTTTCCGCAATGCCTTTCAGGATTTCGCCGTAGAGCTTCTCCTTGCTGCCAAAATGATGCAGCAGAGCCTGTTTGGTCAGGCCGAGATCATCTGCAATGTCGGCGATGCTCGCGCCGTAGAAGCCCTTCGCAGCGAAGCATCGTCTGGCGCTCTCAAGCAACTGTTCGCGGGTGTTCTTGCTCATATGACATACCGTTTGGTAATTTCTATTAAATCAATGAGTCACAACAATAACCTATAATTATTGACTTATCCAACGCTTGATGGCAATTCTCTTACCGTTCGGTAGGCAAACAAGGGAGGAAACCGTGCCGGAACTTGTGAAATATGGAAAAGACGGCGCAATCGCCACGATCACCCTTAACAGACCGGAGAAATTCAACACGCTTCGCGCAGATGTGCTGGACGAACTGGACGGCGCATTGAAGTCCGCCAATCGCGATGACGCGGTGCGCGTCATTGTTCTGGAAGGCGCAGGCGACAGCTTCTGCGCCGGCTTCGACTTTTCGAACGGTCTGGAACACTATGAAGCGCTGATGGAGGAAAATTACGATCCCGGAATGGACGTCAATCTGGTGACCAACCAGTACACCAGTTATATCCCGCAATTCATGGGCATCTGGCGGGGCTCGAAACCGGTTATCGCAAAGGTGCACGGCTATTGTGTGGGCGGCGGTTCGGAAATGGCGCTGTGCGCCGATCTGGTGATCGCGTCCGACGACGCCCGTTTTGGAACGCCTTATTCGCGGGTCTGGGGCTGCCACTTGTCGGGCATGTGGATCTACCGGCTGGGGCTCGCGAAAGCCAAATACTACGCTCTTACCGGCGAATGGATCAGCGGCAAGGAAGCCGCCAAAATCGAACTGATCAACTTTTCCTACCCGCTGGAAGATCTCGACCGGAAGGTCGCCGAACTGGCGGACAAGCTCGCAACAATACCGCTGACGCAATTGCTGGCGATGAAACTCATCGTCAATCAGGCCTACGACAATATGGGACTGCAAAGCACGCAGACGCTCGGGCCCATCCTGGATGGAATTATGCGCAACACGCCGGAAGGTCGGGATTTTGTGCGTGTGGCAAGGGATGAGGGCGTCAAGAGCGCCGTCGCCCGGCGCGACGGCCCGTTCGCAGATTACAGTCAGGCGCCGCCGGAAGAACAACCGCGTCGAAGAAGCAGCCTGTAGTTACAGAGAATCCGGACTCCCAAAGGGCCCGGGTTCTCTTGTCGCCATGTTTTCCCAGGTCAGAAGTTGACCGAGAATTTGAGCTGTCCGCCGAGGCGGGTCGTGGATTCGGAGAAGCTGCCGCCCACCTGAGCCCGAATGGCTGTATTGTGGGTGGCGAGCACGTCCAGGCCAGCCGAAAGATCCAGATAGGTCTGGTCGAAGTTTGCAGTCGACGTAAAGTCCGGGATATAGGACGGCGAAGACTGGAACTGCGCAGTCGCACTCGGCGACGCGTCGCCGAGGAACCGGGTGACGCCCGCCGATACTGTCGGCCGGATGATTACGCCCGATCCAAGCGTGAACTGTGCGCCGATGTCCAGCCCAGCCTGCAGGTTGGTATAGACCTCGTCGCTGCCCTCGATCCGGAGCGCATAGGCATTTTCGCCATATTCGTTGTAGTCGCCCGTCGACAGATAATCGAAGCCGATCGCCCCGCGCGGCCGGACATACCAGTCACCGATTTCCACAGTGCGCGACGCCTCCAGTTTGCCGCCGATCAGACCCATGGTCTGGGTGGCGTTTAGCGGATCGCCAAGGAACGGATTGCGGTCGTAGTCGTAGGAACCGATCCCTCCGGTCACGATCCCGGACAGGTCGAGCAGCGAGAACTCACGAGTCGCCGCTAGCCCCAACCGGAACTGCTGGCCGCTGCCGCTGGCCGACGCCTCCGCGACCGACAGCGAACTCGATTCGAACGAGAAGCCGCCGCCCACCGTCCAGCCATTGTCCAGGTTACGCTCGCCGCCGCCGGTGATCTGCCAGGCATGCTGGTTGTAAGCGAGGCTGTTGGAAGTCGCGCCGCCTTCCAGGTTCTCTCCTTCGAAGGAAACCCAAACGCAATGGTCGTCCTGCTGACCTCCCTTGAAGAGACCCTGACAGCCGATCATGTCGTCCCGGAAACCGACAGCGGACAGAATATTCGCGACCTGATTGTCGAGCAGAACCTCCGCGCCAAAACTGTCAAGCGCGGCGACATAGGCTTCAGCGTCCTCGATAGCGATCAAGTGCCGGAACTCCGTATCGTGGTAATGTTCAGAGACGTAAAGCGCATGAAGGGTCGAGGCGATCTCCTCCTGATTAGCGTTCGCTTCCGCCAGAATATCGTCGTTGGCGAAGTGTATGTCGCTCTGCAGATGCAGATCTCCCAACCCGCCCTCGATCAGCGCATATTGCCCGACCGCCGACGTGATCAGTTCGAGTTCGTCGTAGATCAGTTCGCCCTCGACGCTCAGCAGGGACAGCACCTGCTGGCCGACGTCCGGCGACCAGTCTTCGGCCAGGAGCACCTGGAGCACGCCGTTGATCTCGGCGTCGCCGCTGATGACAAGATTGTCGAGACGCAGGAGTTCATCTTCATGTCCGGGATCGAGGGTGAGAATGATCTTGCCGGTGCTGCTCTGCGTGTAGTCTCCGGTTATGGTCGTCATGCTGACGCTACCGGCTTCGCCGAGTTCCAACACGCCGTGGTTCAGGAACGTATCCACGTCCATTAACTCACCGGCGTAGATCTCGCCTTCCGACCCGTTCACCAGGTGGATCTCGGACGCCTTCAGCCAGTTGCCTGTGATCGAGCCATTGTTGGTGACGCTCACCGTCGTATCCATCACGTTGATCGCCACGCCGTCCGTGCCAAGCACGGATGTGATAGTGCCGTTGTTGACGACGGTGTTGTCGTCGGTGCCGTTTTTGATGAACACGCCGGCGCCGTCTTCGCCGTCGGAGTAGGCTGACGCCTTGCCCCCCTGGACAGTCGCGCCTTCCGCGATTGTCACGGCGATCTTGCCCATGCCCTCGCCCACGCTCTGGGCGAAAATGCCGTGCGCGCCTTCTCCGGACACGATGATGTCGCCGGAGACATCGACCGACACCTTGGTGGCGCCGGATGTGCCTGCGGAAGGTCCGCCGGCGCTCTGGGCAAAGATGCCGTGAGACCCGACGCCGTAGGTGGTGATGGTTCCGCTTTCGTAGACGACCGATACTGTGCCGCCCATTCCGTCGCCGCCGCCATTGCCGATATATACCTCGGGATCCGAGGTGTATGTCCCGTCGGCCTGACCTCCAACGCCGCCGCCGCCGCCAACAGACTGGGCGAAAATACCGACGCTGGCGCCGCGTTTCGTTGTAATGTCGCCATTGACGGTGACGGTAACGTCGCCGCCGTCTCCGAAGCTGGACACGTCGGATGTCGACATGCCGTCGAGACCCGTGCCGTAAAATTCGGATGGGCCGAACTGGACCGAGCCCGCATAGCCGCCGCCGCCGCCGACCGACTGGGCGAAGACACCGAAAGAAGCGACGTTGTACGCTGCGTCGGTGTCCATCGCCGTGGATATCGAACCGCTGTGGGTCACTGTCACATCGCCGCCGTCGCCCGAGGCTTGTCCGCTGCCGCCGACGCTCACATCGCCGTCCGCGCCTTCAAGGGCGCCGAGCACCGTGCCGCCGCCGCCGCCGATGGACTGCGCGAAGATGGCGGACGAGTTCAGTCCGGTCGTGGTGATCGTCGTGTCCGTATTGGTGATGGTCACGTCGTTGCCGTCGCCGCCCGCGCCATTCGCGCCGCCGATGGTGTAGGAAAATTGCACCGCCGCCAGCACATCATCGGCCGTAAATTCAAAGTTCGAATCACCGCCGCCGCCGCCGATGGACTGCGCGAAGATACCCAGGGCCCTGTCGCCTTCTATTGCTATCGACGCCCCGCTTTCATTGATCACCGAAACGGTTCCGCCGTCGCCGGCCGCTTCGCCGTCGCCGCCGATCGTCAGGCTGTGGTTGTCCTCTCCGGACGCCGAACCGGCCGAGCCGCCGCCGCCGCCCACAGACTGCGCGTAGATGCCGTAGCTGCCGTTGCCGCTCGTCGAGATGCTGGCGCTGTTGGCGACTTCCACATCGCCCCCATCGCCGCCAGCGCCGCCGCTGCCGCCGATCGAGAGCGTATAGTCGGTCCAGGTTGTGATCTTGGTGTAGGGATCGTCGTCCGTCGCATCGCCATAGACTTCGTCGATGTCCTCCAGCGTCTCGTTGGTCGTGAAGGTGTCGAAGCCGGGCGCTGCCGAACCGCCATAACCGCCGCCGCCGCCGACGGATTGTGCGAAAATGCCGTGACTGGCGAGACCGGTTGTCTCGATAGCGCCTTCGTTGGTCACCGTCACGTCTTCGCCGTGGCCACCCTCGCCGCCGGAGCCGCCAAACTGACCGGTGAATGAAAATTCAGTTGAACCGGAGTCCTCTTCGTCATCGTCGTCGCAATTGGCGTTGGCGAGCGCCACGACCGTAAAGTCGCAAATGCCCGACACGCTTAGCGAATAGTTTGAAGCCGAGCCGCCGTCTCCGCCGCCGCCGCCGACCGAATGGGCGAAGATGCCGTGCGAATTCATGCCGCTGGTCGTGATCGAGGCCGTTGCGCCATTGGTGACCTCGACCGCGCCCGCGAGTGCGCCGTCGCCGGCCGTTCCGCCCACGGCGATATTGATCGAGGCGCTGACGGAACTCCCTCCATCCGCGTCCTCGGCTTCGTCTTCGCCGCTTGCCGATTCGACCGAGGCGTCTGCGATGATATTGCCGCCGCTGCCGCCGGATCCGCCGTTGCCGCCCACGCTCTGGGCATAGACGCCGGAAGACCGGCCGCCTGTCGTTGTGATGTCACCGTTATTCTCGACGGAAACATCGCCCGGAACCGAACCCTTGCCGCCAGCGCCGCCGACTGCAATGCTCACATTCGCATTGTTGTCGCTTTCGTCCTGCAGCTTGAGCAGCACATTGTAGGCGCTGCCGCCGCGGCCGCCATTACCGCCGACCGACTGCGCGAAAATGGCATGACTGTCGTCTCCCGATGTCGTGACGGCCACGCCCTCGGCGTTGGTCACCGTGACATCGCCGCTGCTACCGCCGCCGCCGCCTTCACCACCAACGGTGACCTGAACATTGAGGGTCGTGCCGGATGTCGCCAAATTGGCGGTGCCGGAATAAGCTGACCCGCCGGCCCCGCCCGAACCGCCAATGCTCTGGGCGAGGATACCCGTCGAACCGAAGCCCTCGGTCACGACATCAGCATAATTGTAGACGGCCGCGTCCTGGCTGGCGCCCGAACCACCGCCGTCTCCGCCGACGGTGATATCCATGCTGCCGGCCGGAATGTCAGGGTTGAGGCTGACCGTTATCCCGGCTTCGGCGGCAAAACCGCCTGCGCCGCCATTACCGCCAATGCTCTGCGCGACAATGCCTTCGGAAAGCGAGCCATGGGTTGCGATGGCGCCCTTG
Organism: Hoeflea sp. CAU 1731; assembly: GCF_039888615.1. Lineage (NCBI taxonomy): Bacteria > Pseudomonadati > Pseudomonadota > Alphaproteobacteria > Hyphomicrobiales > Rhizobiaceae > Hoeflea > Hoeflea sp. CAU 1731. The sequence continues at coordinate 18,264 of NZ_JBDQQS010000003.1, forward strand.
TTGGTAACTTCGACATAGCTGCCGGCGCCGCCGGAGCCGCCATCGCCGCCGAGCGTAATGGACGCGTTGCCTTGCGAAACCAGCGTCGAGGACATCGAACCGCCGCCGCGGCCACCGCTGCCACCGATACTGGATGCGGAGATCCCGGGAGACATATCGCCATCGGTTGCGATCGCGGCTTCATTGTCGACCGATGCAAACCCGGCTGCCCCACCTCCGCCGCCGGAGCCGCCTACGGAAATATCCACGGAAGCCGCGCTGGCGACGCCGCCGCTGAAATCAAAGCCACCGGATCCGCCGGAGCCGCCGGAACTTATCGCGACGACGCCGCCGCTCAAATCTTCCGCCGTAAAGATGGCGCCACCATAGGAATAGACCTTTACGTCGCCCGCCGCGCCACCGGCGCCGCCATCGCCGCCAAGCGAAACGCCGAGGCTTCCGGTTGAAATCGCGCTTGCCGAAATCGCAACGCCGCCATCGCCGCCGCTCCCGCCGATACTCATCGCCTGGATGCCAGCAGAAGACGACCCCCACGTAAATATTGTCTCGTCAGTCGAGACGACAGTCACGTCACTGGAATCGCCGGCGTCGCCGCCCTGGCCGCCCACGGCGAGATTGACAGACTCGCTCGAAAAACCGCTGACGGCCGCTGACAGGTAGGCCGCGCCGCCGCTGCCTCCGACACTCTTTGCAATGATGCCGCCCGAACTCATGCCATCGGTGTAGATCTCACCGCTTGAATAGACGAACACCTCGCCGCCGCTTCCACCCTTCCCGCCGCCGCCGCCGACGGCCAGATTGACGGCGGCGGTGCTGACCACAGAGCCAGAAATTGTTGTTCCGGAATGACCGCCGCCGCCGCCGATGCTGCTGGCGACGACGCCGGGAGATCCATCGCCATATGTCTGCAAACTTCCCGCATCGATCGTATCGTCTCCAAGCACAGTCGAACAATTGCTTGTATAAGGCGTGTCGGTGCCACGACAGACCGTCACGACGCCGCCGTCGCCGCCATTGCCGCCGTCGCCGCTTTCGCTGTAACCGACATTGAATGTAAGCGCGCCCACACTGCTCGCCACGGCGATCGAGGTGCCGGCAGAGCCGCCGGCGCCGCCCGTGCTGTTCGCCAGGATGCCAATTGAGTGATCGCCCTTGGTTGTGACGCTCCCTTGAAAGCCGACCTGTACATCGCCTCCATTGCCGCCGCCGGCGCCGTCTCCGCTCAGTGACACTGAAACGTCAAACGCCACACCGGTCGAAAGCGCGAGGGCGTTGCCCCCATGTCCCCCACCACCACCGATGCTCTGGACGACAAGGCCGTTGGACATGTCTCCAACCGTTTCCAGACCATAGGCGCTGCCCGATTCATCCACAGCACTGGCGTCCGAGTAATAGGCGTCTCCGGCGTCGCCCCCCTCGCCGCCGTCGCCCGCTATGGCGAGCGCGAATGCGGTGCCGAGCGACGTTGAACTCGAACCCTTGCCGCCGCTGCCGCCGATACTCTGAACAAGAATGGCGTCTGAATGATCTCCGACTGTGTAGACCGTTCCGGCATTTTCGACCGTGACGTCATCGGACGTTGCTCCATCTCCTCCGTCACCGCCAATCGCTATCATGCCTTCCGTCGAGGCGCCCGATCCGCCGCCGCCGCCGACGCTCTGCGCCAGAATGCCTTCCGAATATTCGCCAAAGGTCCTGATGTCAGCAATATTGTAGACATCGACTGTCTCCCCCGATCCGCCGAGCGAACCTGACCCGCCCACCGAGTAAAGACCGGTAGCGCTTCCTCCGTCGCCGCCGCCGCCGCCGATGCTCTGGGCGAAAATGCCGCGCGAACGATCACCGAAGGTCGAGATTGCCGACGTGTAGGTTTCGACACTGACAGCGCCGGCCTGCCCGCCGGCTGACCCTGAGCCACCGAGCGAATCAAACGCACTAAGGCTGGAAGACCCGCTTCCACCGCCGCCACCGACGCTCTGTGCAAAGATGGCGTCGGAATGGTCGCCAAAGGTGGTAAGCGCCTCGCCGTCCAGCATCACATCGACCGCTCCACCCGTTCCTGCGCTGTCGGAACTGGCCCCGTACGCGACGATTCCATTGGCGGTTCCACCGTCGCCGGCAAATCCACCCACGCTCTGGGCGACGATCGCATCCGCATCATCGCCAATCGTATACAGTTGGCCTGTCAGGTAGACTTTTACGTCGCCGCCATTGCCGGAACTGGCTCCGTCGCCACCATGACCGGCGCCTAACCCCGAATCGGCGTCGCCACCATCGCCGCCGGCGCCACCATAACTGCGGGCAAGGATGCCCCTTGCATCTTCTGTGGAGATCGCCACGCTGTCTGCGGCGGTCAGATCGACTGTCACGTCGCCGCCGACGCCGCCGGACCCGCCTTCGCCGCCGTGGGAGCTTCCGACATCATTGGAAGCGCCTCCACCGTCGCCGCCGTCGCCTGCAACAGACTGGACAATGATGGGTGACGCCTCGTCTTCATCCGACGTAATCGTCGCACCTTCGGCAGCCTCGAATACGACGTCGCCGCCATCGCCACCCCGGCCGCCATCGCCGCCATGGGAAACATCGGATACGTGCCCGTAGCCGCCGTTGCCGCCGTTGCCGCCGCTTGAGGAAATGTATATCGCATCGACAAAGTCCTGGCTGGGCTCCAGGTTGAAACTGCCAGACACTGTAACCTGGATATCGCCCCCGTCGCCGCCAGTTCCGCCGTCACCGCCATAGGTTCTATAGGATTTGGTAGACCTTGCGGCTCCACCGTCGCCGCCATCACCCCCCTGGCTTACGACATCCATCAGTTCCTCTTCATATGTAGAATCACTCCGCGTTGCAGCGAAATTCGTCAGGTCCAGCGTGATGTCTCCTCCGGCGGCGCCTGAGCCCCCGTCCCCGCCATACCCGTTCCCATCACTGAAAGCACCAGCAGTGGAAAATCCTTCTGCGCCATGCCCCCCAGCGCCGCCCAACGATTGTGCAGCGATTGCATTGAAGGAGACATCTAGGGCGACATCGCTCATGGTGACCGTTATATCGCCGCCTTTTCCACCGTCTCCGCCGTCTTTTCCGTACCTGGTGCCACCACCCTTGTTTTCGCCATGAGTAACCCCCTCTCCGCCTTCTGTCCCCAGTAGAAAACCGTTCGCATAGATAGGGGTGTATGAATTACTTACCTCTATCGAGAAGGGCGTCTGTGCCGAGTCAGTATTGAAATCGATAGTGATATCGGTCGCGCCAATTCCGTCATCGCCGTCAACGTCATCTCCGTCCGCACCTGTGAATAGGATGTAGTAAGGTGTAACAGTCCCAGAAATTGAGTCCTGATTCAGACTCTTGACCGTCAAGGTGTAAGAGGTGGATTCTATTTCCGTGGTTACCGGGTGATTAACGTATTCCGGGGTTCCCGTACATGTATCAATCCATTGCGTGAAGTCGGAGGAGTATCTGACGCTGCAACTCGCTTCCGCTGGCAACGTTTGCACAAGCATCCAAAGCGAAGGTGCAAGGATCGCGGATCCCGCGCGGAAGATAACTGAAGAAGAAACTGACCTGCCGTCAGAACTCCGGCGGAAGAACCTATCCAACATCGATGTGCGCCCGTATTCGTAAAACAAAACTGAAATATGAGAACCGGACCCAAACATCCGATGGACTTCACATTTCACTGAAAATCAAACAGCAATAATAAACCAAATAGTTGCATTACTTTCCGAGCTTCGGAAAATCATGCAACGAACGTATTGAGTTGATATGAATATCCGGAAATCGGAGGATACAAATATCTTTATATTGTTTTTATTTAGTTTTTTATACGGCTACGCCATAAATATTTGGCCGAAGCACCCCTGCAAAGCCTCTTGATAATGCGATCAACACTTGGGTAGGTCATCGCACATTCATATGCGTGAAAGCAATCTAAAATTGTATTATTTTGGACAGTTTTTCCACGCCAGGCGACATGGCGGCACAGGCCTGGAATTCGAGGCGAAATTCTCGAATGCATCGTCCGTCCCCGTTTGCCTGTCGCAAACGAAGACGAAACGGATTGCCCCGCTGGCTAACGGCTCACCGCAGTTGCCGCCGGCAAAAAGCCTCTGCAGTCAGGAAATAACAAGCGGTCCGCGCCGTCCGACAACCGGCTTCAGATCCATCCTTCGCGGATGGACTGGGCGACGGCCTGGATGCGGTTGACGGCGTCCAGCTTTCTGGCCGCGCTCACGAGGTAATAATTGATCGTGTGTTCGGACAGCGACATGATCTGTGAAATCTCGCTGCTGGTCTTTCCCTCGGCCGACCAGCGCAGACACTCCAATTCGCGCTGCGACAGCGGCGATTCCTTGCCCTCGGCCAGATGCCGCTTGATGGAACTCATGCGGTCCTGGAAATAAGTGCTGATAAGAAACAGCTCCAGGAATTGCGTTGTCGTCAGATCCTCGCGCTCTCCCGACAAACACACGCAGGCGCGATTACCCAGATTGTCGCAGACAGGAAACAGGGCGCTGTAGCCAAGGTTGTAACGTTGCAGGAGTTCGTTCAGGGATTCGCTACCGGAAAGCAGATCCCCGCCCGCCGGCTTGTTGCGGACATTATAGACAAACGGAACGCTCGTGCTCCGGATCATGGAAATCAGCGGACCACTGTCTATAAGATTCTTTTTTTCAAACTGAGTAATCAGTTCCGAAGGCCAGTTCGTCGCCAGATTGTGTTGCGGAAACCGACGCGGTTCGTTTTGCGGGATGATGGCAACCGAATAGAATTCGAACCCGTAATACTTTGAAACGCCTTCGAGGAACCGCGAGACGTCGACGTCATCCTCCAGAGTCCCGAACTTGCTGGTGACGTTTTGGAGTATCTCTGTTGCTGGCATATTTGGTCTGCTTACAATCTTTGGACAGGTTAAAAAAAACTAAAAAACATATTTGGAGACGATCAGCCGACTATGCAATCATCTTGCGTCGGAACGGCATCACCTCAAGAGAACCGGCGCGAAAAACTTAGCCGCAACTTTCATCAATACTCAAGAAACGATTATTATGTATATAATATGGCAATCACAAATAGTACGGACAATGCGCTGAAACTTGTAACGAATAAACAATCAAAGATTGTAAAAAGGCCGTGCACTTCTGTCAACAAGCTGCAATCCAATTGAACCCGTCGCAACAGGGCTCGATGAAATCGCCCGACTTTGCAGTCGGGCGACGTGTGACGTCGACCTGAGAGCTGCGTACGCCCAGGTCCTGTAAAACCGCTCCCTAATGTTTAAGCATGTCCTTGACCATCCCGGAGGCCTTGGAAAAATCCATCTGTCCGGAAAACCGCGTTTTGAGCGTGTTCATGCATTTGCCCATATCGCGCAGTCCCTGTGCGCCGGTCTCCTCCACCACCCTGCGACAGGCCGTCTGAACCGCTTCGTCGGAGAGTTGTGCGGGAAGAAAGGAGCGTATCACGTCCATTTCCTCACGCTCCTGTTCGGCCAGTTCCACGCGCGCCGCTTCTTCGTAGATTCGCGCAGACTCCTCGCGCTGCTTTATCATCTTCAACAGAATCTGCAGGATTTCTTCATCGCTGACCGGATCCTTTCCAGCGCCGCGATTTGCGATATCCCTGTCCTTGATGGCAGCAAGAGTCAGCCGGATCGTAGAAATCCGACGTGTGTCTTTTGCCTTCACCGCGTCTTTCAAAGCGGCTGTCAACATGTCACGCATTCCAGTTTCTCCTGCATATTGCCGCGCACCATAGTTGGACGAGATAGCGATTGCAAATGTTTTGAACTCGTCTAACTAGTTGATATTATTTGTTATAATGTCAACGCGCGAAATTCCGGCACTGTTGTTTCGTTGCTTCGCGTCGTTTGCCGGCGGCTCCCAGCATTAACACTTTTGTTCCGATGGCGGCAATTCAAAGTTTCCGCACGGCCTTGAGAGACAGCCGGCGCAGACTTGAACATCGCCGCTCTTACCTTTATCTCGCGGCAGATTGCAGCTCTAACGGACAAAGTTCATGACAACGGCCTGGCCAAAGAAAAAAACCACCGCACTGCTTGTGCTCGCAAATGGAATGGTCATCGAGGGCCAGGGGCTGGGCGCGGTCGGCGCGGTCGAGGCGGAAGTCTGTTTCAACACCGCCTTGACCGGCTATCAGGAAATCCTGACTGACCCGTCCTACGCCGGTCAGATCGTCACATTCACGTTTCCGCACATCGGCAACATAGGCGCCAATGACGAGGATATCGAGGATCTGACTCCGGCGGCTCATATCGGTGCTGTCGGCGCGATTTTCAAGGCCGACATCACGGAACCGTCAAATTACCGCTCACGGCAGCACCTGAACGATTGGCTTGCGGCCCGCGGCGTCGTCGCCATGTCCGGCGTCGACACCCGCGCCCTGACCGCATGGATCCGCGACAACGGCATGCCCAATGCGGTGCTCGCCCATGATCCGCAGGGCGAGTTCGATGTCGAAAGCCTGAAGGCGCGCGCCGCCGCATGGCACGGACTTGTCGAACTGGACCTTGCGAAGGACGCGACCAGTGGTCAGTCTTCACGCTGGAACGAACGCCCCTGGGTCTGGAACGAAGGCTATGGCGAGGGCGACGATGACAGCGCAGTCCATATCGTGGCGATCGACTATGGCGTAAAACGCAACATATTGCGCCTGTTTTCCGGTCTCGGATGCCGTGTCACCGTCGTTCCGGCGTCGGCGACCGCCGAGGATATTCTGGGTTTGAAACCGGACGGCGTCTTCCTGTCAAACGGGCCGGGAGATCCCGCCGCCACCGGAGAATACGCCGTTCCAACGCTGCAGAAGCTGATGGAAAGCGACATACCGATTTTCGGCATCTGCCTTGGCCACCAGATTCTGGCGCTTGCGCTCGGCGCCAAGACCGCCAAGATGCACCAGGGCCACCACGGCGCCAATCATCCGGTCAAGGACTACACAACCGGCAAGGTGGAGATCGTCTCCATGAATCACGGCTTCGCCGTCGATGGAGATTCGCTGCCGGCAGGCGTCGAGGAAACCCACACCTCGCTGTTCGACGGAACGAACTGCGGCCTTCAGGTCGTGGGCAAGCCCATATTCTCCGTGCAGCATCACCCGGAAGCCTCGCCGGGTCCGCAGGATTCGCACTATCTGTTCCGGCGTTTCCTGAACCTCATCCGCGAGAAGCGCGGCGAGACTGCGCTGGCCGAATAGACTCGCTTGCGATCACACGGGCTCGCTGAACGTATCGCAACTGTTCAGCCGTCCGCTGTCAAAGCCGCGCTTGAACCAGGTCATGCGCTGTTGCGAGGTGCCGTGGTTGAAGCTGTCCGGCACCACATAGCCCTGGCTTCGCCGCTGCAACGTGTCATCGCCGATCTGGCGGGCCGCGTTCAGCGCTTCCTCGAGGTCTCCGCTCTCGAGAAGCCCCTTCTGGTCAGTGAAGTGGCCCCAGACGCCGGCGAAGCAATCCGCCTGGAGTTCGACGCGAACCGACATTTGGTTGGCCTCGGTCTCGCTCATGGATTGGCGCATCTGGTTGAACTTGGGCAGGACGCCGATCAGATTCTGCACATGATGACCAACCTCGTGCGCAATGACATAGGCTTGCGCGAAATCGCCGGACGCGCCAAAGCGGTTCGCCAACTCGTTGTAGAAGGAAAGATCGATATATACCTTCTGGTCGCCGGGACAGTAGAACGGTCCGGACGCCGCGCCGGCAAGACCGCAGGCGGAACGCACCCTGTCTGTGAAAAGGACCAGCGTCGGCTCAGGGTACTCAGCGCCGTTCGCCTGGAAAATTCCGTTCCAAACATCCTCGGTCTCCGCAAGCACTGTGGCGACAAACTGGCTCATCTCGTCCTGTCTGGGCTGGGCGATCTGGCCGCCGTCCTGCTGATAGCCCGGAGACATCGATCCGCCGCCTTCAAGAAGCTCCGCCGGGTCTATGCCCAGAGCCCGCAAAATGAAGAACCCGATGACAAGAATGACAATCAGCGAGATGCCGCCACCGGAGGCGCGTCGCGTTCCTGATCCGCCAATAGGAATTCGAATCCTGCCTGGACTGCGTCGCGAAGAGCCGCCCAAGCCGCCCCGGCTGCCGCGCCTGTCTTCGATATTGCTGCTTTGCCGTCGACCCTTCCAACGCATCGATCCGTCTCCCGTCTGAAACAGAGCCTGCCGCCGCCCATCGCTTGTTAACACCATCGGGCGGATACGGTTCCGACTGTGGAGTCCAACGGCTGGATACGGCTCACAGCGCAGTTTACATTGAAAATCGCACCACGCCTCGATTTCAACAACGTCCAGCATTTCAGAACTGATGTAAAAATGCCATACAAAGCTGATAATGAAGCATTATTTTTCGGGAATATTCGAGTAACGACAAGTAGGGCGAAGATTAACATTGACACCGGATGACTTCAGACGCTGGCGAAAGTCCCTTGGTCTCAAGCAGAAAGACGCAGCCCGGGTTCTTGGCCTGAAGAAACGCATCATTCAATACTATGAAAAGGGCAAGCGTGATGGAAAGCAGATCACCATTCCGTTGACCGTGGCTTTGGCCTGCTACGCCATCGCCAACGGGATTTACGAATACGATGCGTCCGAACTGAGCGATGAGGCGAACTCGTCCCCGCCAGACGAACCGCATACAGCAAATGCCTGCTGACCTATAAAGTTCCTTTGGAAAAACCGTAGAAGACGGGGTTTCCCTGTCTGCGCCTTTGTCCTATAAGCGCGCCTCAGAACGCTCCTGGAGGATGCGGTTCGCCTTCAATTGATGACTGCAGTGCACGCACCCGGATTCCATGCAATCCCCGTTGCTACTGCTTGCCGGAAGACCAATCATGCCCAAGCGCGACGACATAAAGTCCATTCTCATAATCGGGGCCGGACCGATCGTCATCGGTCAAGCCTGCGAATTCGATTATTCCGGAGCCCAGGCCTGCAAGGCGCTGAAGGAAGAAGGATATCGCGTCGTCCTCGTCAATTCCAATCCGGCGACGATCATGACCGATCCGGAACTGGCGGATGCGACCTATATCGAGCCGATAACGCCCGAGGTCGTCGCCAAGATCATCGCCAAGGAGCGTCCGGACGCATTGCTGCCGACCATGGGCGGGCAGACCGCGCTCAACACCGCCCTTTCGCTGCGGCGCATGGGGATCCTCGAACGCTACAACGTCGAGATGATCGGCGCCAAGCCCGAAGCGATCGACAAGGCCGAAGACAGGGCATTGTTCCGCGAGGCCATGGCGAAAATCGGTCTCGAAACGCCCCGCTCGATGCTCGCCAATGCAACGGAAGTGAAGAACCGCGACCGCAAGGCGCATGAGGCCAAGCGCGAAGAACTCAGAAACCGGTTTGAAGGCGACAAGCTGGACGCTGCCCTCGACGCGCTGGAGACGGAGTGGCAGCTCGGCGAGACGGACCGAAAGCAGCACTATATCGGACACGCGCTCGGCATCGCCGCCCAGGCGCTCGACCATGTCGGACTGCCGGCGATCATCCGCCCCTCCTTCACGCTCGGCGGAACCGGCGGCGGCATCGCCTTCAACCGCTCGGAATATTTCGAGATCGTTGAATCGGGCCTTGACGCCTCGCCGACCACGGAGGTGCTGATCGAAGAGTCCGTGCTCGGCTGGAAGGAGTTCGAGATGGAAGTCGTCCGCGATCGCGCGGACAATTGCATCATCATCTGCTCCATCGAGAACGTCGATCCGATGGGCGTCCACACCGGCGATTCCATTACTGTGGCGCCCGCCCTGACGCTCACCGACAAGGAATACCAGATCATGCGCAACGCATCGATCGCGGTGTTGCGCGAGATCGGGGTGGAAACCGGCGGCTCGAACGTGCAGTTCGCCGTCAATCCGGAAGACGGCCGGCTGGTCGTCATCGAGATGAACCCGCGCGTATCGCGCTCTTCCGCGCTCGCTTCCAAGGCGACCGGGTTTCCGATCGCCAAGGTGGCGGCAAAACTCGCCGTCGGCTATACGCTCGACGAACTCGACAACGATATCACTGGCGGCGCGACGCCGGCGTCCTTCGAACCGTCGATCGACTACGTGGTTACCAAGATCCCCCGTTTCGCCTTCGAGAAGTTTCCAGGCGCCGAACCCCTTTTGACCACGTCAATGAAATCGGTCGGCGAGGTGATGGCGATCGGCCGGACATTCGCCGAATCGCTGCAGAAAGCCTTGCGCGGCCTTGAAACGGGCCTGACCGGCCTCGACGAGATCGACATTCCCGGTCTCGGCGAAGGCGACGACAAGAACGCGATCCGCGCTGCGCTCGGAACGCCCACCCCCGACCGGCTTCGCATGGTCGCGCAGGCGCTGCGACTGGGGGCCTCCGCCGAAGAGGTGCATCAGGCCTGCAAGATCGATCCCTGGTTCCTCAGCCAGCTCAAGGCGATCGTCGACATGGAAGCGCATATCCGCGCCCACGGATTGCCTGAGGACGCCGACAATCTGCGGATGCTCAAGGCAATGGGCTTTTCCGACGCCCGGCTGGCGGGTTTGACTGGCCAGCGCGAGAGAAACGTGGCGCGGCTGCGCGACCAGCTCGACGTGCACCCGGTCTACAAGCGGATCGACACCTGCGCGGCGGAATTCGCCTCGCCGACCGCCTATATGTATTCGACCTATGAAACGGCCTTTGCGGGCGCGCTGCAATCCGAAGCGGACGTTTCCGACCGCAAGAAGGTCGTCATCCTCGGCGGCGGTCCAAACCGGATCGGCCAGGGCATCGAGTTCGACTATTGCTGCTGTCACGCAGCCTTCGCGCTGGAAGACGCCGGCTATGAATCAATCATGGTCAATTGCAACCCGGAAACCGTCTCGACGGATTACGATACGTCCGACCGGCTCTATTTCGAACCGCTGACGGTCGAGGACGTGCTGGAGATCCTGAGGATCGAGCAGCAGAAGGGAACGCTGCACGGCGTCATCGTCCAGTTCGGCGGGCAGACGCCCCTGAAACTCGCCAATGCCCTGGAAAGCGCCGGGATTCCGATCCTCGGCACCGAGCCCGATGCAATCGATCTCGCGGAAGATCGGGACCGGTTCCAGAAACTCCTGACCCGGCTCGACCTTCTGCAGCCAAAGAACGGAATCGCCCATTCCGTGGAGCAGGCGCGGCTTGTCGCCGCCGAAATCGGCTATCCGCTGGTCGTCCGCCCGTCCTATGTTCTGGGCGGCCGGGCGATGCAGATCATACGCGACGAGCAGAGCCTGTCGAACTACCTGCTCGGCACGGTTCCGGAACTCGTTCCCGAAGACATCAAGGCGCGTTATCCGAACGACAAGACCGGCCAGATCAACACGCTGCTGGGCTCCAATCCGCTGCTCTTCGACAGCTACCTGTCCAACGCGACGGAAGTTGACGTCGATTGCCTGTGCGACGGCAAGGACGTCTTTGTGGCTGGCATCATGGAGCATATCGAGGAAGCCGGCATTCACTCCGGTGACAGCGCCTGTTCGCTGCCCGCGCACTCGCTGTCCGGCGATATCGTCCGCGAGCTGGAGCACCAGACCCGAAGACTCGCGCTCGCCTTGCATGTCGTCGGCCTGATGAATGTGCAATACGCCATCAAGGATGGTGAAATCTACGTGCTTGAAGTCAATCCGCGCGCCTCCCGCACCGTGCCTTTCGTCGCCAAGACCATAGGGGCGCCGGTCGCCAAGATCGCGGCCAGGGTCATGGCAGGCGAGAAACTGGAGACGGCGATCTCCGCCTATGGCGCGCCGCCGGACACGCAAAACCTCTCGCATATCGCCGTCAAGGAAGCTGTCTTCCCGTTCGCCCGTTTCCCTGGCGTGGACACGCTGCTCGGCCCGGAAATGCGCTCCACCGGCGAGGTGATGGGGCTCGACACCGACTATGCGCTCGCCTTCGCCAAGGCGCAGCTCGGCGCTGGCGTTGAGCTCCCGCGCGACGGCGCCGTCTTTATCTCGGTTCGCGACGAGGACAAGCAGTTTGTCCTGCCTGCGGCGCGTCGGCTGGCCGAAATCGGTTTCAGCATCGTGGCGACCGGAGGCACGGCGCGCTTCCTTGCCGAAAACGGCGTCAAGGCGACCCGGATCAACAAGGTCCTCGAAGGGCGCCCGCATGTGGAAGACGCGATCCGCAACCGCGAAATCCAGCTCGTCGTCAACACGACTTCCGGCGCCAAGGCGATGTCGGATTCAAAATCGCTGCGCCGCGCGGCGCTGATGCAGAAAGTGCCTTATTTCACCACCATGGCCGGGGCTCAGGCTGCGGCCGAGGCCATTGCCGCGCTCAAGGCCGGCAATCTGGAAGTGCGGCCGCTGCAGAGCTATTTTTAACCGGGAGACCGGAATTGTATTCGAGCTACAGGGCGCAATCCTTCGTTCCGGTTGAATTGGACCGAATAGCGAAAACACTGGCGTTTCGGGCGCATTTTCTGCTAGACTGCTTCGATTAACGCATGAAACGGTTCCGGATCTGCAGATTCGGGGGCCGTTTTCTTTTGCGCCCAAGCAGGGCTCTCAAGCTGCTTCGGCGCCAAGAATGACGGAGAAGGACATGGTAGAAAAAGTCCCGATGACACCGGGCGGTTTCGCCAAACTGAATGAAGAACTGCGCTGGCGCCAGCGGGAAGAGCGCCCGCGGATCATCGAGGCCATTGCCGAGGCAAGGGCCCATGGCGACCTTTCGGAAAATGCGGAATATCACGCAGCCAAGGAAGCCCAGAGCCATAATGAGGGCCGGATTGCCGAGCTGGAAGATTTGACGGCGCGCGCCGAGGTCATCGACCTGACCAAAATGTCGGGCGACACGATCAAATTCGGCGCCACGGTGAAGCTCGTCGACGAGGATACTGAAGAGGAAAAGACCTATCAGATCGTCGGCGACCAGGAAGCCGATGTGAAGCAGGGACGGATCTCCCTGTCTTCGCCCATCGCCAGGGCCCTCATTGGAAAGTCGCAAGGCGATTCCATCGAGGTCAACGCCCCCGGCGGGGCCAAGGCCTACGAAATTCTCGAAGTCAACTGGGGCTGACCGCGTCGATCGATGGGTCCTGAAACTCCGGTCAGTATGGACGAGGTCGAGGTTCTCGCACCGAACTTCAAACGTCGACTGTCCGGAGTGACCTCCACGATCGTGCAGCTGGCTCCGTTACAGCGCCGGATCGGCGTCAAGATCGCGACGCTCGGCCCCGGACTTCCCGAACACCTGCCGCACATCTCCTGGCGCGACTTCGTCAAGGCGTGGCGTCCGCCGCCCGGCAGAACGGCGCGCGTCTGGCATGCGCGGCGAAACAACGAAATGATAGCCGGCATCGTCCTCCGCGACATTCTACGCATGCCCTTGAAACTGCTTTTTACGTCGGCTGCGCAGCGCCATCACAAGCCCTTCACCCGTTGGCTTATCCGGCGCATGGACCGGGTGGTTGCGACGAGCGAGCGCTCGGGCTCCTTTCTGCAAGCGCCGCACACGACGATACTGCACGGCGTCGACACCGACATGTTTCACCCTCCGCAAACGGGTGACGACACGATCGCTGCGAGCGGTCTCTCCGGAAAATATCTGATTGGATGTTTCGGCCGCATCCGGCATCAGAAGGGAACCGATCTTTTCGTCGCGTCGATGATCGATTTGCTGCCGCATTATCCGGACTGGACGGCGGTGATATCCGGTCGCGCCACCGCGGAGCACCAGGCGTTTGCAGAGCGTCTGAAGGACGATGTCCGGTCGGCAGGACTTCAGGACCGGATCGTTTTTCTCGGCGAAGTCCCCGACATCAAGGTCTGGTACCGTCGCCTGACGCTCTATGTCGCCCCATCGAGAAACGAAGGCTTCGGGCTGACGCCCTTCGAGGCGATGGCTTCCCAAACAGCAGTGGTGACCTCCGACGCCGGCGCCTACTCTGAAATGGCTGTGCCCGGCATTTCCGGAAACATTGTCGCCGCAGGCGACGGTCCGGCGCTCACGCAAGCGATCGAGCCCTATCTCACAGATCCCGCAAAGGCGGTCGACGACGCAACGAGGAGTCTAGCGCATGTGAGAGCCAATTTCGGCCTCGAACGAGAAGCATTCGCCCTGAAGGCCGTCTACGACGAAATGCTTGAAGGCGGCTAATCAAACGCCACCTTGCCCTCGTTCTTCACCTGGCGGATCGTCAGCATGGTGCGGACAGTGTCGACATTTACGGCCGTCGTCAGTTCGTCGATGACGAAATCCTGGAAAGCGGCGAGATCCCGCGCAACGCAATGCAGCAGGAAATCGCTTTCACCGCTGACCATCCATGACTGCCGGACAAAGCGCCATGACAGGGTTTTCTCAGCGAACGCCCTGAGATTGGCTTCCGACTGCAAGGTCAGTCCCACCGCGCAGAAGGCGACGACATCGAAACCAAGCGCCGGCGCGTTCAGCATCGCGCGATACCCTTCGATGACGCCTGCCTCCTCGAGCTTACGCACGCGCCGCAGACAAGGCGGCGCCGAAATGCCGACCCGCTCGGAAAGCTCCACATTGGTCATCCGGCCGTCGGCCTGCAATTCTCGCAATATCTTCATGTCGATACGATCAAGTTCAGCGCGAATCGGCATAGCGGGCTTTCCTTCAAGCAATTCCAAAACGAGACCATTAATTTCTTCAACGCGCAAGATAATTTCTCTTTCACAGAGCTTGGGCCGAGCCCCGCGCCGTGTTGCTGCACGGTATCGTGAAATATGCGCCCTCTACTTGAAACCGGTCGCCACCGCTACGTACATTGGGACAAACCGGCCCGGCGGGTGTTATGCCCTGTGCGGGCGTAATCAGCCGTGCTATAGGCCCGGCAACCAGGACGAGACCAGTTTCAAGGAATGCAGATATGACGACGCGCCATTCACGCGTGCTGATCGTGGGCTCGGGACCGGCGGGATACACCGCCGCAATCTACGCCGCCCGCGCGATGCTGAACCCGGTGATGATCACCGGGCTGGAACAGGGCGGCCAGTTGATGATCACCACCGATGTGGAGAACTATCCTGGATACGCGGATCCGGTTCAGGGTCCGTGGATGATGGATCAGATGCGCCAGCAAACCGAAAATGTCGGCGCCGAAATCGTCAATGACCTTGTCACCGAGGTCGATCTCGAGGTTCGCCCGTTCCGGCTGAAGACGGATTCGGGACAGGAATACACCTGCGATTCCCTTATCATTGCCACCGGCGCGCAAGCCAAGTGGCTGGGAATCGAGACAGAACAGACCTTCATGGGGTTCGGCGTTTCCGCCTGTGCGACATGCGACGGGTTCTTCTACCGCGGCAAGAATGTTGTAGTGGTTGGCGGTGGCAACACAGCCGTCGAGGAAGCCCTATACCTGTCCAATCTGGCGGAGAAAGTCACGCTCGTGCATCGCCGCGACGAACTGAGGGCTGAAAAGATCCTGCAGCAGCGCCTGCTTGCCAGAGACAACGTCGAGGTGGTCTGGGACAGCCGTCTCGTTGAAATCACCGGCTCGACGGGCGTTCCGCCCTCCGTGACGGGCGCCCGGCTGGAGAATATTCGCACCGGCGCCGTGACGGACATCGAAACGGACGGCGTATTTGTCGCCATCGGCCATGCGCCAGCCGTCGCCCTTTTCGAAGGCAAGCTGAAGCAGAAATCCAATGGTTATCTGTGGACGGCGCCGGATTCGACGGCGACGAACGTTCCGGGAGTATTTGCAGCCGGCGACGTCACCGATGATATCTACAGGCAGGCGGTCACGGCCGCCGGCATGGGGTGCATGGCCGCCCTTGAAGTGGAAAAATATCTTGCGGAAATCGAATTGATCGCGGACGCCGCCGAGTAAACGGCAGCCGCCAGGCGAAAAGAGCAAGACGCAAAGAAACAAAGAGAAGCCGTGGCCATGCCGTTGGACTGGGACAAATTGCGGATATTCCATGCCGCCGCGGAAGCGGGGTCGTTTACCCATGCCGCCGAGACGCTGCATCTGTCGCAATCCGCCATCAGCCGCCAGGTCAGTTCACTGGAACAGGACATCGGCGCGCCGTTGTTCCACAGGCATGCCCGTGGCCTGATCCTCACCGAACAGGGAGAACTTCTGTACCGGACAGCGCATGACGTTCTTTTGAAGCTTGAATCGGTGCGCTCGCGCCTGACCGAGTCCAAGGATACGCCAAGCGGCAAGTTGCGCGTTACCACCACGGTCGGCCTCGGTTCGGAATGGCTGACGGACAGGATGCACGAATTCGTCGAGCTCTATCCGGATATCCAGGTGCAGTTGCTTCTCGACAACGAGGAAGTCGATGTGACGATGCGCCATGCGGATTGCGCGATCAGGCTGCGACAGCCGCAGCAGCCGGACCTGATCCAGCGCAAGATCTTTACAGTCCACATGCACATCTACGCCTCGCCCTCCTATCTCAACCGCTTCGGAGAGCCGGAATCCATCACGGATTTCGACGATCATCGTATTGTCACCTTCGGCGAGCCCGCTCCAAGCCATCTGCTTGAGGTCAATTGGCTGGAGCTCGCCGGGCGGTCGCCCGGAAATCCGCGCACCCCGCAACTGCAAATCAACAACATGTCCTCCGTCAAGCGCGCCGCGCAGCTCGGCATAGGCATAGCCATGCTACCGGACTACATGGTCGGCCATGACGCAGGCCTCGTGCGCCTCGATATCGACGCGGATGTGCCGTCGTTCGACAGTTTCTTCTGCTATCCGGAAGAAATGCGCAGCTCTGCAAAATTGCATGCCTTCAGGGATTTCCTGATCTCGAAAGCGAGAAACTGGAAATACTGAGCGCCTTTGAAGCGACTTATCAACAGGAATTCATGGTGTTCTACAGCCTGCCTGTCAGGGCGATTGCGGCTTGTTTTTCGCACGAACTCTATGAGAAATAACGTTCAATGGCGCAGTTATGCAAAAACGCATGGCTGATATGCGACCCTTCCTATTGATAAATACCACCGAAACCAACATATCGGGGATGGCTAACGACCGGGTGGATTTCCTCCCAGTACCACCTTGTTAGCTGTTCCCCTCTGGAGGTTTCGTTTTATAAACCTTCCCGCTTCGGGCCGGAGAGAAATCTCCTGGCCCGTTTTTTTTAGCTACACTATAGAAATGACGCCGGATAAGCAGATTCCGATGCTTTTTCCGCGAATGCTCCTGCCAAATCCTGACTGTATACCCGTGGCGGTTTTGCATATGGTCATCGGCAAGCCGCGCAGAACCTCTGTATTCTGCGGCAGGATTCCTCAAGCTGTTCCTCTGACGTTGCATAGGAAATCCTGAAATTCGGTCCGAGGCCGAACGCCGCGCCATGCACGACTGCCACGCCTTCCGCTTCAAGCAACTCCGTGACGAAGTCCTCGTCCGTCTCTAAGCGCTTGCCGCTTGGCGCGGTTTTTCCGATCAGGCCAGCGCAGGACGGATAGACATAGAACGCGCCTTGCGGCGTCGGACAATCGATTCCGCTCGCCTGGTTGAGCATAGACACCACCAGGTCGCGGCGCGCTTCGAATACCGCCTTGTTCTTCTCCACGAAGTCCTGCGGCCCATTGAGCGCTTCCACAGCGGCCCACTGCGCAATCGTCGCGGCGCCGGACGTCTGCTGGCTCTGGATCATTTCCATGACCTTGATCAATTGACGGGGCCCGCCAGCGTAGCCGATCCGCCAGCCGGTCATCGCATAGGCCTTTGAAACGCCGTTCATCGTCAGCGTGCGGTCCTTCAGCGAAGGTTCGATCTGGGCTGGCGACACGAAACGGAAATCGCCGTAGCAGAGGTGCTCGTAAATGTCGTCCGACAGGATCCAGACATTCGGATGCCGCTTCAGCACCTCCGTCAGCGCCTTCATCTCGCTCTCGTCATAGGCGGCGCCGGAAGGGTTGGACGGGGAGTTGAAAATCAGCCACTTGGTGCGATCGGTAATTGCAGCTTCGAGCGTTTCCGGATCCAGTTTGAAATTGTTCTCCAGCGTCGTTTGCGCAAAGACCGGTCGACCGCCGAACATTGCCGTCATTTCCGGATAGCTCACCCAGTAGGGCGTCGGAATGACGACTTCGTCGTCGGGATTGAGGGTCGCCATCAGCGCATTGAACAGGATCTGCTTGCCGCCCGTGCCGACGATGATTTCGTCGAGGGCGTAGTCGAGCTGGTTTTCACGCTTGAATTTTGCGGAGATCGCCTTCCTGAGTTCCACGATGCCGGCGACCGGCGGGTATTTCGTTTCGCCGCGCCGAATGGCGTCGATCGCCGACTCCTTGATATTGTCCGGCGTATCGAAATCCGGCTCGCCCGCGCCCAGACTGATGACGTCGCGGCCGCTTGCCCGCAACTCCCTCGCTTTTTGCGCGACGGCGATGGTGGCGGACGGTTTGACGCGGGAAAGGGCGTCGGCAAGAAATGCCATGTCAGGTAACTCCGGTCGTTATCGGGATGCAGGCGGAACGGGGTTCATTTCTATTGCGAAATGCGATCCAAACGCAAGGCGCATATAGCCTCGGCTTTGGCACAACTTAAACGCTTTTGTGACTGTCACAAACTTATCGCGAGAAGACCGTAATTCGGCCTTTTATCCGACCGAATTCACATCTCTATTTCGCCGTGTTGAGCGAATGCGAGGGTGGTTTTATGCAGTCGGATATCGACTATACGGAAAAGCATAGCAGGGAAAAACAGACGCGGATCCGCTTCTATCTTTGCGCCTTCGCGGTGTTTTCATGCGTCGCGCTGTTTTTGAACCTCACCGTCATTTATTGACCGCCGCTCTCCATCCGCCCCGTTCGCAGGGCGCAAACCTGGGCTTCTTGCCTGGGGCTTGGTATCCTGATAGGCCGCGTTCGGTTTCGGATTGCAGGCAGGGGGAGCACGATGAGTAGGGCGCAGGCTAATCTGCTTTTGTTGCTGGCCGGAGCCATCTGGGGCGCCGGTTTCGTCGCGCAGTCGACGGCCATGGACGACATCGGGCCGTTTCTCTTCATAGGTCTGCGCTTTGTCTTGGCGACGCTTGTGTGCCTGCCGTTCGCTTATATGGAAGCAAAACGCGCGCCTGGAAAACTGGACCGGAGCACCATTACGGGGTTCGCCTGGATCGGGGTAGTCCTGTTTCTTGGAATGGCCAGCCAGCAAGTGGGCCTGCTATCCACAAGCGTCACCAATTCCGGAATTCTGACCGGGCTTTATGTGGTCTTTGTGCCGGTGCTGTCCGTGATCTTCCTCCGACAGCGGCCACACGCCGTCATCTGGCCGGCTTCGGCCGTCGCCTTCGGCGGCATCTGGCTGTTGAGCAGTGGATCCATGACCGGTCTTTCAGGCGGAGACCTGCTGACGATCCTTTGCGCGGTCTTCTGGGCGATCCAGGTAACCCTCATCGGATATTTCGGCCAGTCTTCTGGTCGTCCACTTGCGCTTTCAAGCGTGCAGTTCGCCATCTGCGCCGCTCTTTCACTCGCGGTCGCCGTGGCCATCGAGCCCGTTGGCGTTAACGCGATCGTCGCGGCGGCGCCTGAAGTTCTATACTCCGGCATTTTCGCCAGTGGCCTGGCCTTCTCACTTCAAGCGGTCGGCCAGCGCTACACAAGGCCGGCGCAGGCGGCCATCTGCCTGTCTTCGGAGGCGTTGTTCGCCGCCCTCTTCGGAGCATTGCTGCTTTCCGAACGCTTCACGACAGCGGGCTATTTTGGCTGTCTGCTCATTTTTTTGGCAATTCTGGCGGTCGAAATAGTTCCCTTGACGCGAAACAGGCTAATGCGAGACCAGGCAGCCGACTAACAAAAATCTATTTATTTAGTTAATTATCAATACTTTAACCGAACACAAACACTCAAATCGGGAATCGTCATAAAACTTTCTCTTGCTAATTTCTACAACCTGCATCACTCTACGCGTCGTTCGGGCAAATCTACGAACACGGGAAAACCTATTGAAAGCCATGCGGACCGGAGACGCATAATATTCCGGGTGATAAGCTAGCCGGTGGTTTGAACCGCCAGGATCACGATAACAGGGACCTTTCCTCACCAATTCGAGAACTGCCTGCCTTGCCCGGAAACGGGTAATACAAGATACGTGGGTAAGCGACCTGCGGAGCAAAGAGGACCTGAAAGCATGGCCGAGACTGGCACTGTGAAGTTTTTTAATACCGACAAGGGCTTCGGCTTTATCAAGCCGGATAATGGCGCGTCGGACATTTTCGTACATATTTCCGCCCTGAAGGATTCGGGTCTCGAGACCCTGATGGAAAATCAGAAAGTAAGTTTCGACACGGAACCCGACAGACGCGGCAAGGGACCGAAAGCGGTCAACCTGTCGATCGTCGGCTGATCAGATTGTAATGTGATAGCGCCCGGCAATGCCGGGCGCTATCATTTTCGGTCGCCAGTTCCTACTCAGCTTGCGCGTCGTAAGTCGCCATCTGCGCCGGTTGCACGTGAATTGCCACGGCGGCCGAACGAGCGCCTGCGACCGGACCTTTGCCTTGCTGCATCGCTCGCCTCTGCAAATTTGCCGCAGGAGTCGGATTGGATATTCCAATGGCGGCCGAGACAGAATACCATCTGGAGTTGAATACTGTAGTAATTTGCAAAATTCGATTTGGGAGGAAGAGATCGCATGAAAACCGCGTTTCTGAATTTTTTTGTCGGCTCAACCATCGCCTTGGGCGCTGCGCCGGCGGTTTCAGCCACTTTGGATACGGTCAAGGAAAATGGAAAGCTGGCCTGTGGGGTGAGCCAGGGTAATCCCGGTTTTTCTAACCCCGACAGCAATGGCGTCTGGAGCGGATTTGACGTCGATTACTGCCGCGCCGTCGCTGCCGCAATCTTCGACGACCCGCAGGCGGTCACATTTCGTCCCTTGTCTTCGCCGGAACGGTTCACTGCGCTTCAATCGGGCGAGATCGACGTGTTGTCGCGCACGACGACCTGGACCATGTCGCGCGACACCACACTGGGCGCCAATTTCGTCGGCGTCATGTATTATGACGGGCAGGCCATGATGGTGCGCAAGAGCCTCGGCCTCAAATCGGCGCTCGAACTGTCTGGCGCCTCGGTCTGCAGCGCTACCGGCACCACCACCGAACTGAACGTGGCCGACTTCTTCCGTCTCCACGAGATGCCCTACGAACTGGTCGCTTTCGAAAAGAACGACGAGGTGACCCAAGCCTACGACGCCGACCGATGCGACGTCTACACCACCGACGCCTCCGGCCTTGCCGCTAACCGTCAGAAGCTGACTGACCCGCAGGCGCATGTAATCCTGCCGGAAATCATCTCCAAAGAGCCCCTTGGACCCGTTGTTCGTCAGGGCGACGATCAGTGGCTCAACATCGCCAAATGGGTTCTAAACGTCCTGATCAACGCCGAAGAGCTTGGCGTCATCCAGGCGAATGTCGATGCGATGAAATCCTCCGAAAACCCCGCGATCAGACGGCTCCTCGGTGTGGAAGGCGCATTCGGGGAAGACATCGGGCTCGGCAACGACTGGGCCTACAATGTGATCAAACATGTCGGTAATTATGGTGAGATCTTCAATCGCAATGTCGGTCCGGCCACGCCGCTGGGCATTGCGCGGGGCATGAACGCACTATGGACGGACGGCGGCCTCCTCTACGCGCCGCCAATACGGTAACCACAAACGCAGAAAGAGCTGCGTAGATTAAAAAATTGTAATATTTCAACGGCTTCCGTTCAGATACGGTTCATCGCGACAATCGTACTTTCCGGGCATGGAAAGGCAGATCGCCGATCTGCCAATGCTCGGAAAGGAGCCGATCATGAAGAAAATTGCAATTACCGCCATCGCCGCCGTCGTTGCGGTCGCTTCAATTGCGCCGCTCGGCGCCGCCAATGCGGCAGGCATGTATCCAGGCGCGCCAGGCAAGCCGCCGTATGTTCAGCCGCACCAGCCGATCTACAAGCCGCATAAGCCGAATGCGCCGCGGCCGCCGGCCTATCGCCATCCCGTCGTCGTCAAGAAGAATGACAATGCCGCCGCCATTGGCCTCATCGGGTTCGCGGCCGGCGCGCTCCTAGGCAACGCCCTGGCGAATTCCAGATAGCGCCAGTCTCCGGAATTCCAGAGTCCGCGACCCGGCAAATATGGGCGCTTGCGGCGCAATTTGGTGGCGCCACAGGATAACCGAATTTGTTTGTTCAGATTCCGTTCAGCAACAGGATCTCATAATAGCCGGGAACGGATGCATCGAACGATCCGTTTCTCGGAATGATGCAAATGCGGGAATGAACACATGAACTTGCTGAGTAAATCGCTTTTGGCCGTTATGGCCATGTCGGTTTCGGTCATGCTGCCGCTCAGCGGCGCAAACGCCGGAGGACCGCCTCCACCGCCCCACAAAAACTACGGAAAATGGCACAAGGCGCCGTATCCGCGCTGGGGACCGAGATATGGGCCCCGTCCCTATTGGTACGGTCCGCGCGCCTACTACGGTCCGCGCGGCTACTATTACGGTGACGACGCAGTCGCCCTCGGCGTGCTCGGGCTTGCGACAGGGGCCATCATCGGCGGCGCCATTGCGGAAAGCAACCGACCAGGATCGTACAACAATCCGTTGCCTGCGCCGTCAGCTCCTCCGCCGGCCGGCTACCGCACAAGCGGGCCCGTCGCGGGCGCCGAACCCTGGAGCGACGAATGGTACCGCTACTGCGCAAACAGGTACCGCTCGTTCGACGCGACAAAAGGCACCTACCGCGGCTATGACGGCAGGGATCACTTCTGCGTCGTCAGATAGAACGCGTCAGGCGGACAGCCCGGTCAGGAAAGGATTGGTGCGGCGTTCCTCGCCAATCCTGCCGCCGGGGCCATGGCCGCAAATGAAGCCGACATCGTCGCCCAGCGGAAAAACCTTCGTGCGGATCGATTCCAACAACTGTTGATGGTCGCCGCCGGGAAGATCGGTTCTGCCGATCGACCCGCGAAAGAGCACATCGCCGACATGGGCGAAATTCGCGGCGCGATTATGATAGATCACATGGCCTGGCGCGTGGCCGGGACAATGATAGACCTCGAATGTGTGGCCATCGAAGGCGACGTTCTCGCCCTCTTCCAGCCACTTGTCGGGCGTCACATTTCTGACGGCGCCGTCCAGGCCGAACATCGCCGCCTGATCCTCCAGCCCGCTCAGCAGCGGCAGGTCGTCGCGATGCGGGCCGATGATCTCCACGCCCAGCGCATCCTTCAGATCCATCGCGCCGCCGGCGTGATCGATATGCCCGTGGGTCAGCCAGATCGCCGTCACGTCAATGGCGTTCTTCTCAATCACCTCCTTGATCTGGTCCACATCGCCGCCCGGATCGATGACGACCCCCTTCTTGCTTTCGGAATCGAAAAGGATGGTGCAATTCTGCTGGAATGCGGTGACCGGGATGATCCCCGCCTGGAGCTGACCCATAAATTTTCCTCCGAAGACCGGGCGCTGTCAGGCGCAACGCCCTGCGCCCCTCATGAACCGCCTGCTATTCAGCGGCCTGCTTGATCGGTTGCACGGCGTGCGTGTAGTCGTTCATCAGGTTTTCGGTAATTTCGCCCACAGTGAAGCGGTACGGTCCGATTTCTGAAACCGGCGTGACTTCGGCCGCCGTTCCGGTCAGGAAGCACTGCTCGAACTCCGCCATTTCCTCCGGCATGATCGTGCGCTCGACAACCTCGTAGTTGCGCTTTTTCGCAAGATCGATCACCGTCCGTCGGGTGATGCCGTCAAGAAAACAGTCCGGCGTCGGCGTATGAATGACCCCGTCCTTGACGAAGAAGATGTTCGCGCCCGTTGCTTCAGCCACACGACCGCGCCAGTCCAGCATCAACGCATCCGCATAGCCTTTTGCCTCGGCGGCGTGTTTGGACAGAGTGCAGATCATGTAAAGACCGGCCGCCTTGGCTTTGCTGGGAGCGGTCGCCGGATCAGGCCGCCGGTACTGGGCGATATCCAGACGAATGCCTTTGAGCCGCTCTTCCGGCTTGAAATAGGACGGCCACTGCCAGATCGCGATCGCCACGTTGATCTTGTTGCTCTGCGCCGAAACGCCCATCATCTCGCTGCCGCGCCATGCGACGGGACGGATGTAGGCGTCGTCAAAGCCCTGCATCTTCAAAAGGCTGTTGCAGGCCTGGTCGATATCCTCGACGGTGAAGGGAATTTCGAATCCAAGGATGCGCGCCGATTCAAAAAGACGCTCCGTATGTTCGCGGAGCTTGAAGATTTCGCCGCCATAGGCGCGTTCGCCCTCGAAGACGCTGCTTGCATAGTGCAGTCCGTGCGTCAGCACATGCACCTTCGCGTCCTTCCAGGGGACGAATTCTCCATTGAACCAAATATGTCCATCGAGTTGATCGAAAGGAGCCGATGCCATAGCGTTTTCCTCCGGCGCTTGAAGCGAGCCTGGTTGTTTTGATTGCGGGACCTTCTTGTTTCCGTATAAAACCCGCTAGGGGTTGTCCATCGTTGATTTTTCCGACGATGATCCGGCCACGGCGCCAAATCCTTGACGCCCGACAACGCTAGCAATAGCATGAAAATATGTCAACAAGGCTGACATATTTGAAGGGAAATGACCACATGTCATCCGAACGGGCAAGGAAGACTTCCGAGGAAGAAACTGTAACCGGACCGATTTCCGGCGCCGAGGGCATCGATTTCGATCTGATCGAACAATTGTTCTTCGCCTATCGCGACTTCACATCTGATCCGGACGCCATTCTGGAAAAGTCCGGTTTCGGGCGGGCGCACCACCGCGTTGTGCATTTCGTCAACCGGCAGCCGGGGATGACCGTCGCCGACCTCCTCGACACGCTGCGCATCACCAAGCAGAGCCTGGCGCGGGTTCTCAAGCAACTGGTGGATTCAGGCTATATCCACCAGGTCGTCGGTCCGAAGGACCGCCGACAGCGCCGACTGTATCCGACTCTGAAAGGGCGCGAACTGGCGCTGGAGCTGGCGCGGCCACAGTCTCGCCGCATAGCCAAAGCACTTAGTGCGCTTGATCCGCAAGGTCGTGATATGGTCAGGACATTCCTGCAAAGAATGACCGACAAGGATTGAGCGCAGAAGAAGGACGATCGCATGGCTGCAAAACCCCTCTCCGACGACGCGGCGCATCTTCTTGTCATCGATGACGACACCCGAATCAGGGACCTGCTCAATCGGTACCTCACCGAGCAGGGCTATCGCGTCACGACCGCAAGCGACGCGACCGAAGCGCGCCGGAAGCTTGCCGGCCTCGAATTCGATCTCCTGATCGTGGATGTGATGATGCCCGGTGAAAACGGCGTGAACCTCACGAAATCGCTGCGCGAAGTGCGCGACGTCCCGATCCTCATGCTGACGGCGCTCGCAGAGATAGACCATCGCCTGGAAGGCCTGGAAGCCGGCGCCGATGATTACCTGCCCAAGCCGTTCGATCCGCGTGAACTTGTCTTGCGCATCAACAACATCCTGAAACGCGGCGGCCCGGTCGATATTCAGAAGATCGAGCAGATCGTATTCGGCCCCTACACGTTCGGCCTCGCCCGGCGCGAACTCAAGCGCGGCGCCAACGTGATTCGGCTAACCGACCGTGAGCAGGAAATCATGGTTCATTTCGCCGAACGTCCGGGCGAGACCATTCCGCGCCACGAACTGGTCGGCAACGACGTCGGCATCGGCGAACGGACGATCGACGTCCAGATCAACCGGCTGCGCCGCAAGATCGAGGACGACCCGGCCAATCCGATGTGGCTGCAAACGGTCAGGGGCATTGGATACCGCCTGAGTGTAGAATAAGGTGTAGCCGATTTCGACAGTCGTGGCAGGAGTTCCACGGCAGGGACGGCTGATGACAACCACAGATTCCATAAGACGCGAATACGAACAGCATCCGCCCCGCGGCCTGAACCGCTTTACGCGCTGGTTCACCCGGCGCATTCCGACCGGCCTCTACGGACGGACCTTGCTGATCATCATCGTTCCGATGGTGCTGCTTCAGTCGGTTATCGCTTTCGTCTTCATGGAGCGCCACTGGCAAACCGTGACGCAACGCCTGTCGACCGCAGTGGTGCGCGACATCGCCGCGATCATCGATGTGATCGATACCTATCCGCAGGACGCCAATTATGACGAGATCGAACGCATAGCCGCACAACGTCTGGGGCTGAGCGTCGCAATTGAGCCGGCCGGCAGCCTGCCGCCGCCAATGACAAAGCCGTTTTTCTCGATACTCGATTCCATTCTGAGCGAGGAAATCACCCACCAGATCCGGCGTCCGTTCTGGATCGACACGGTCGGCAACTCCAATCTCGTGGTGATCCGGATACTTCTGGACGACAAGATAATCCGTGTCTTCGCGCGGCGCAGCCAGGCCTATGCGTCGAACACCCATATCTTCCTGTTGTGGATGGTCGGCACGTCGCTAGTGCTGCTGGTCATCGCCATCCTGTTCCTGCGCGGCCAGATCCGGCCGATTCTCAGCCTTGCTCAGGCTGCCGAATCCTTCGGGAAGGGTCAGAAAACGCCGGAGGATTTCCGCCCGCGCGGCGCCGACGAGGTGCGACGGGCAGGCCTCGCGTTTATCCGTATGCGCGAACGCATTGAGCGGCAGATCGAACAGCGCACCGCCATGCTGACCGGCGTCAGCCATGACCTCAGAACCATCCTCACCCGGTTTCGACTGCAACTTGCCCTCATTGGAAACGCCGACGAAGTAAAGAACCTGAGCGATGATGTCGACGACATGCAATCAATGCTGGAGGGATATCTGTCCTTTGCCCGCGGCGAGGCCGAAGAGGATGTCGGCGAACTCGACCTTGAGGAATTGCTGAAAAAACTCGCAGACGACGCCAAACTCCGCGGCCACAGCCAGACCACGTCGATCGAGGGCAATCCAATCGTCACGGTTCGGCCGAAAGCATTCACCAGGCTTGTCACCAATCTGGTTTCGAACGCCTGGCGATACGCCGACCACGTCGACATTCAGGTACAGGTCAACCGCAGTTGGCTGACGATCACTGTCAACGACGACGGACCGGGCATACCGGAGGAGATGCGGGAAGAGGTGTTCAAACCGTTCTTCCGGCTCGACGCGGCTCGAAACCAGGATACGAGCGGCACCGGCCTCGGCCTTTCAATCGCAAGGGATATCGCCAGAAGCCACGGCGGCGACATAAGATTGTCGACAAGCCCACAAGGCGGTCTGCAGGCAATCGTCCGCGTTCCGGCTTAAACGCGGCGCTAAAACAGCTTGCCGCCGTCGGGCACCTTTTTGTCGATCGCCGCAAGCACGACCGCGCCCTCTTCATCCGGAAAGCCGAGAACCAGCACCTCGGACATGAACGGCCCGATCTGCCGCGGCGGGAAATTCACGACCGCCATCACCTGCCGGCCGACAAGTTCGCCGGGCTCATAATATTTGGTGATCTGGGCGGAGGATTTCTTGACGCCGATCTCCGGCCCAAAATCGACCTTCAGCTTGATCGCCGGCTTGCGGGCCTCGGGGAATTCGGAGGCCTCAACGATGGTTCCAGCACGGATGTCGACCTTCTCGAAATCCTGCCATGCAATCGTCTCGCTCATCGCAAATTACCCCGCCAGTTCTCCGGCGCGTTTTTTTGCAGCAGCGACAGCGCGCGTCAAGAGATCCTGCATCGCGTCGTCGCCCATGAGCACATCAAGAGCCGCCGCCGTCGTCCCGCCGGGCGAAGTGACGTTCTTGCGCAGGGTCGCTGCCGGATCGTCGGAACGGTGCATCAGTTCTCCGGCGCCCGATACTGTCGCTCGCGCAAGCCGCATCGCGATATCCTCGTCCAGTCCCGCCCTGCGACCGGCCTCGGCCATGCATTCGACGAGATAGAAAACGTAAGCGGGCCCGCTGCCCGACACCGCGGTGATGGCGTCGATAAGCGGCTCGTCTTCCACCCACTCGACAGGTCCCGTGACAGACAACATCCTGTCAGCGAAGTCGCGCTGCACCGGGCTGACGGCTGCGTTGGCCCAAGCGCCGGTTATGCCGCGTCCCACCATAGCAGGCGTGTTCGGCATTGCCCGAACCACGGAGATATCGCCGAGAAACGACTGGATTGTCGAAACCGTCGTGCCTGCAGCAATGGATATGCACAGCGTGTAGTCGCCGATCAAACCGGCCAGCGTTGGAAGCACCGCTTCCATCATCTGGGGCTTCACGGCCAGAAAAACGATCGCCGCCTTCACATCGGAAGGTGCGGTTTTTTCATGCCGCAGGCCGTGCTTGTCGATAAGGACCTGCACTGCCGGCGACGGCGCCGGATCGACGATAACTAGGGAGCCAGCGTCCGTGTCGGAGGCCAGCCATCCGGCCAGCATCGCGCCGCCCATATTGCCGGCGCCTACAAGGACGATCGGAGCGGAAGACATTTCCGTCACGCTTCTCCCACTGTTTCGAACATGACCGTCTCGACGGCCGCCTTGGCATCCATTCCCGACCAGATCACGAACTGGAACGCCTGGAAGTAGAGTTCACATGTTTCAAGCGCGCTCGACAGCAGCACTTCCACCTGGGCGTTGGTCGGCTCTGCGCCTCCGGCCAGCAGCAGCGACTGCCGGAATATGACGACATTTTCCTGCTGCCAGAGATCGAAATGTCCCATGAGCACCTGGCCGTTTACCTCGAACAGGAGCTTGACCACCTCGTTGACACGGTTGTCCGGCACATTGATATCGAATGCGCAAGCCAGATGGAGGGCCTCGTAATCCTCCATCCAGGAAAATGAGATGTGGTAATCCGACCAGCGCCCCTCGATCGTCATGGCGATCTCGTCTTCGCCCGACCGTTCAAAGGACCACTCGTTACTCGTTGCGACAACCTCGATCATGTCGACCGGATTGGACTGTCGCTCATATACCAGTTCCATAAGACCCATGCCGCACCTTCTCAGTCTGGAATTCAATATTTACGGTAATCGAAAACGGACGCCGAAACATGATTACTGGTTACGCGCAAACCCGTTCGCCCGCCCAAGATTGCGAAACAGACCAGCAACCGGATCAACCGGCCCTCGTAGCGACCCGTTTCGAATCATCTTGTAAAATCAGTGTATAATGGCAGAGTCAGAGAACCAGCCCCTTTTTGGAGCCTGCTCCAAATCACATGTGGACAGTGTTGTGGGCGGTGACTCTAAGAGATTCTGCGCAAAGGATTTTTCCGGATTCCGCAACGCCTAAAATTTTTTATGAATTTTATTTGGCGGCCGTGTCCGGAGCCGGCTTTTTGCGCGTCGTCGATGGTTTCGCAGCCTTTTTCTGTTCAGAGAGCTGCGCTTCGAGTTCATCGATGCGTTTCGCCAGCGCCTCGTTTTCGTCGCGCGCCTTCACGGCCATCTCCCGCACCGCTTCGAATTCTTCCCGCTGGACAACGTCCATACCGGCGAGCACCCGCTCCATCTGCGTTTTGAAAGCAGTTTCCATTTCATTGCGCGCGCTCTGGGCCACGCCGGCGGCGTCCGTCATCAAACGGGCGAATTCATCCATGAATCGATTGGGTCCTGATGTCATAGCGATGCCTCGTTGTCTGTGAAAAATCAGTCATCCCGGCGCGTCGCACTGCAACCGGGAACGCCCAAGAGGTAGGAGTTTCAGCGTCGACATGCAAGCCTTGACCTGGTGGAGCAAATTTGACATTTGAGTCCCGCAAGATGCGAGCTCTTTTTCAAATGTCAAACCTGGAGCTCCACTACAATATGATCCAGCTAGCGGTCCTGAAGATTCCGACATTTGCTGCAGGACGGGTCGCATCGGGAAGCAAATGTCGGAATCGGACCACAAGGAGAACAACCCCGGCATGGTCCGCGCGCAGTTGAGCCCTTAAAACCGAAAGATCGCGTTCATGGAAACCGTTCAGGCGGTATTGCCCTATCCGAATATCGATCCGGTCATTTTCTCGATCGGACCCGTTGCGATCCACTGGTACGGCCTCGCCTATGTCGTCGGCATTCTTCTTGGCTGGCGCTATGCGCGCAAGGTGGTTTCCACCAACCGCCTGTGGGCCGGCGGCGCACCGGCCATGACGGTCACTGACCTGGACGATTTCCTTCTGTGGGCCGCCGTCGGTATCGTGGTCGGCGGTCGCATCGGATACATGCTGTTTTACGACTGGCCAACCTTTGCGGCCAACCCCTTGAGTTTGTTTGAGGTCTGGAACGGCGGCATGTCGTTTCACGGCGGCCTGCTGGGAACGATACTGGCGATGTTCCTGTTCGCCCGGTTCCGGCGCATTTCCACCTGGAGCCTGTTCGACGTTGTCGCCGCGTCAACGCCGCTCGGACTTTTGCTTGGCCGCATCGCCAATTTCATCAATGGCGAATTGTGGGGCAAGACAACCGACGTCCCCTGGGCCATGGTGTTTCCGACCGGAGGGCCGGAGCCGCGTCATCCGAGCCAGCTTTATGAAGCGTTTCTGGAAGGTTTGGCGCTTTTCGCGCTCCTGGCATTCCTCATCTGGCGCCTGGACAAGCTCAAATCGCCCGGTTTCGTCAGCGGCGCATTTCTGGCCGGCTACGCTGTCAGCCGCATCCTGGTCGAGTTCGTGCGTCAGCCGGATGTCCAGATCGGCTATCTGTACGGCGGCTGGCTGACGATGGGGATGATCCTGTCCACCCCGATGCTGGTGCTCGGCCTCCTCGTCATGGCGATGGCCAGACCCGCCGCCGCCAGAACCGCGGACACCGGAAAATGACAACCCCGTTGGGTGAAAAGATCGCCCGCCTGATTCGCCTCAACGGCCCGATCGGCGTCGCTGACTACTTCTCCCTGTGTCTCGCCGATCCGGATTACGGTTATTACAAAGTCCGCGAACCCTTCGGCGCGGAGGGAGACTTCATCACCGCGCCGGAAATCAGCCAGCTTTTCGGCGAATTGATCGGCGTCTTCCTTGTCACCGCATGGAAAGCGCATGGCGCGCCCTTGCCTGCCAGGATCGTCGAACTGGGTCCGGGACGCGGCGTCCTGATGGCCGATGTGATGCGCGTGGTCAGCAAACTCGCGCCCGAGCTCGCAGCCAAGGCGACGATTGAACTCCTCGAGACCAGCGAGAGGCTGAGGGAGTTACAGTCCAGGGCGCTGTCCGCATCCACGGCGCCCGTTCGCTGGCATGATGACATCGACACGATAGAGCCAGGTTTCACGCTGTTGGTGGCGAACGAGTTTTACGATGCTCTTCCGATCCGGCAGTTCGTTTCCACCGATTCCGGTTTCCGCGAGAGGGTGGTTGCGCTCGACGACGATGACGAGCTTGTCTTTTCGGTCGGATCGGCTTCTCTCGACGACAGCCTTCTTCCCGTTCCTACCGCCGTCAGCCCCGGAACAGTGTTCGAGATTTCCCCTGCCCGCAATGCGGTCGCCGCAAAGATCGCAGAGCGGATTGAAAGAGATGGCGGCGCCGGTCTCATTATCGACTACGGGCACGCCCGCTCCGGCTACGGCGACACCTTGCAGGCGGTGCGTGAACACAGATACGCGCCTGTGCTCGACACGCCCGGAGAGGCTGATCTGACAAGCCATGTCGACTTTGAAATGCTGGCGCAAGCCATGAGCGGCGTTCATGTCATGCCGGTGATGACGCAGGGCGATTTCCTGCTCGCGCTCGGCCTTCTTGAACGCGCCGGACGGCTCGGCGCCGACAAGGATGAAGACGCGCAGCAACAAATTTCCGCTGCCGTGCACCGCCTTGCAGGCGACGGAAGTCATGATATGGGTAACCTTTTCAAGGTAATGTGCGTCACCGGCGACAAACTGGAACTGGCGCCATTTTTTACGGATAATTGACATGCACGGTCACATTACACATCATTTGACCGTGCGAAGCTGAGGGGCCAACCATGCTTGACCTGGGCCGACCTGAACCGATTGTCAGCGATTTGCTGGAGGAGGCCTGTTCAAAAACCGCAATCCGCCATGGCTATTTCACCCGGATCGGAGGAACGTCCGGGGGAATCTATCGCGGATTGAACGTTGGCCTCGGATCGGATGACGTCCCGGACGACGTACGAGAGAACCGTGCCCGGGTTTGCCGCTGGTTCCATTTGCCGGAGGATCGTCTGGCCACCCTCCACCAGATTCACTCCACGGACGTCGTCGTGGTGGATCGACCGATGGACGACAGCCGGCCGAAAGCCGACGCCCTCGTCACCGCCACGCCCGGCATCGTGCTCGGCGTGCTCACCGCGGATTGTGGTCCGATCCTGTTCGCCGATCCGGAGGCCGGCGTCATCGGCGCCGCCCATGCGGGCTGGAAAGGCGCTTTCAACGGCGTGGCTGAAGCGACGATCGAAGCGATGGTGTCGCTGGGCGCGAGACGCGAGGCCATCATCGCCTGCCTCGGCCCGTCCATCAGTGGCGCAAATTACGAGGTCGGTCCGGAATTCGTCGATCGGTTCCTGGCGCAAGGCAGCGCCAACGCGATCTATTTCGAACCTTCGGCCACTGACGGACACCGGATGTTCGATCTCCAGGCCTTTACGCTCGACCGGCTGGCGACGGCTGGCGTGCGCGCGGATTCTGTGGGCGAATGCACCTACGCCGACGAAGACCGCTTCTTTTCATTCAGACGCGCCACGCATCGTGGCGAGCCGGACTACGGCCGGCAGATTTCTGCAATAAGCATAATTGACGGGGAGAATCATGGCGCTGCAGTTTGAGAGGGAAGAATACAAGTGGCGAATGCGTCGCTTGCTGGATGCGATGGAAGACAACAAGCTCGACGCTATGCTGCTCTTCGCCCAGGAGAGCATGTACTGGCTGACGGGATACGACACGTTCGGCTTCTGCTTCTTCCAGACGCTCGTCGTCACCGCCGACGGCTCCATGACCTTGTTGACCCGCTCGGCGGACATGCGCCAGGCGCGTCATACCTCGATCATCGAAAACATCTCGATCTGGACGGACCGCGCCAACGCTGATCCGGCGGTCGACCTGAAGAACCTGCTGAACGATCTCGATCTGCTGGGCAGCAGAATCGGCGTCGAATACGAAACGCATGGCCTGACGGGCGGCAATTGCCACAAGCTTGACAATCAGTTGCAATCCTTCGCCGATCTCAGCGAGGCGTCGCATATCATATCGCGTTTACGGCTGACAAAGAGCCCGGCGGAAATCGACTATGTCAAACAGGCCGCGACGCTCGCCGACGCGGCGCTTGACGCCGCCCTACCGCTCGTCGCGCCCGGCGCGGACGAAGGCGATATTCTCGCCGCCATGCAGGCCGCCGTCTTTGCCGGTGGCGGAGATTATCCGGCGAACGAGTTCATCATCGGATCCGGCGTGGACGCCCTGCTCTGCCGTTACAAGGCCGGCCGCAGAAAACTCGATGAAAACGATCAGCTCACGCTCGAATGGGCCGGAGTCTACGCCCATTACCATGTAGCGATGATGCGCACTGTCATCGTCGGAAAGCCGACGGAAAGGCATCTGGAACTCTACGACGTATGCCGCGAGACCATCGAGGAAATCGAAGCGGTGCTGCGTCCGGGCCACACCTTCGGTGACGTTTTCTCCACCCACGCCAGCACGATGGAACAACGGGGAATGACCCGGCACAGGCTGAACGCCTGCGGTTATTCGCTGGGCGCGCGCTTTACGCCAAGCTGGATGGAGCGCGAAATGTTCTTTTCCGGCAACCAGCAGGAAATCCGGCCTGACATGTCCCTGTTCGTGCACATGATCATCATGGATTCGGAAACCAATACGGCCATGACGCTCGGCCAGACATATCTTACCGGAGAAGAGGGGCCGACGCCGCTTTCGGCGCACGGCCTCGACCTGATCATCCGGTAGGACTAAGAGCGGGGAAAGGAAAGCGCAGGCGTGCGAACGATCCCGACCTTGACGATAGTCGGTGTATTGATACTGGCGCTTGCCGGCTGCAATGCGGGCAGGACACTCGGCCTGTCCCGGGGTCCGCAGCCCCCGGCGGACATTCCGGGTGAACAGCAGACGCTGCAGCAGACCGGCTTCGTCAACGGAAATACGCAGACGCAAACCTCGGGAGCGCCCATCCAGAACGCCCTGACGGCGCTTCCCGGCCGCCGCAAGGGAACCATCAGCTTCACGCCCGTCATCGGCGCGCCGGTCAGCGCGGTTCAACCCTTGTCGAGCGGTCTCGGCTCCGCGGCCCGCAGCAATGGGCTGATGATCGTCAATGCGCTGAGCGGCGACAGCGATCACATCCTGAAGGGTTACTTCTCCTCGTTTTCAGACGGCGACACGACGACCGTCGCCTTCGTCTGGGATGTCCTCGACAACAATGGCGCGCGCCTCCACCGCATCCGCGGCCAGGAAGTCGTGCAAGGATCCGCGTCGGATCCCTGGTCGGTCGTCAGCGCCGGCGTCATGGAAACGATCGCCTCAAAAACCATCAGCGACTATCTGGCCTGGCGCGCGATAGCGCGATCGTGAATTTCCTTTCCCGGCAAACTCCTGATTCCTGTTTAAAATCACATAAACCCGCGCCAGTCTCTTGCAATCGCATGCGAGGCCGTTAAAAGCCGCGGTAGAACACCGTGACGACAGGCAGCGCCATGAAAGTTTTCGCAGGCAACTCCAACCGGATCCTGGCGGAATCCATCTGCAATTACCTCAACATTCCGGTTGGGAACGCTACCGTCAGACGGTTCGCCGACCAGGAAATCTTCGTTGAAATCAAGGAAAACGTCCGGGGCGAGGATGTCTTCATCATCCAGTCCACGTCGTATCCCGCGAACGATCACCTGATGGAGCTTCTCATCATGACCGACGCCGCGCGGCGCGCCTCCGCGCAGCGCATCACGGCGGTTCTGCCCTATTTCGGCTACGCCCGCCAGGATCGCAAACCCGGTCCCCGCACGCCGATCTCGGCCAAACTCGTTTCCAACCTGATCACCGAAGCGGGCGCAAACAGGGTTCTGACCCTCGACCTGCACGCCGGCCAGATCCAGGGCTTCTTCGATATTCCGACCGACAATCTCTTCGCCGTGCCGATTCTCGCCCGCGACATCAAGGACCACTATGATGTGTCCAACATCATGGTCGTCTCCCCGGACACCGGCGGCGTCGTACGAGCCCGGGCGCTCGCAAAACGCCTCGACGCCCTGCTCGCCATCGTCGACAAGAGACGCGACAGACCCGGCGAATCGGAAGTGATGAACGTCATCGGCGATGTCGACGGAAAAGACTGTATCCTCATCGACGACATCGTCGATTCGGGCGGAACGCTCTGCAACGCGGCCGAAGCGCTGCTGAAGAACGGCGCCACCAGCGTCACCGCCTATATCACGCACGGCGTTTTGTCCGGAGGCGCGGTCGCGCGCGTCACCTCCTCCAAACTGACGGAACTGGTGATCACCGATTCCATCCAGCCCACCACCGCAGTTCAGAACGCTCACAACATTCGGGTCATCAGCACTGCCAGCCTCATCGGCGAGGCGATCAACCGCACGGCGTCTGAATCCTCGGTTTCCAGCCTGTTCGATTGAGCGCGAACGTATCCAGTTGGAAGGACCGCATACCGGTCCGTCAGACCAGGATCGTGCTTGCCACTCTCGCCATCGGCGCCGCCGGCGCCGTGATCGCGGCTTTTCTGCATTTTCCCGCAGCGTTTCTGACCGGCCCACTGATTGCCGTCACGATCGCCGGTTTCGCCGGACTGGAACTCGACGTGCCGGTCTTTTTGCGCCACGTCAGTTTCATCGTCATAGGCATGGTGATGGGGTCCGGCGTTTCGCCGGCGACGCTGGAGGCGGCCCGGCAATGGCCGCTGAGTTTCATCGGTCTGATCTTTAGCGTTGCGCTCGTCATGGTCACCGGCTGGGCGATGCTTGCGCGCATCTGGAAACTCGACAGCAACTCAGCTCTGCTTGCGGCGACACCGGGACATCTGAGCTATGTCTTCAGCCTCGCATCGGAAACCCGTAGCGACACGCTCGCCATCGGCATGATCCAGAGCCTGCGTCTGCTTGCCCTGACCCTGCTCGTGCCGTTCACGCTGGCAGGGATGGGACTGTCTTCCCCCGATAGCACAGGTTCTATCCATGCGATGAGCCTGCCCTGGCTGCTGATCAACGCCCTCCTGGCGACCGTCGCCGGCTGGCTATTTCTGAAGGCGCGCGTGCCGGCGGCTTTCCTGATGGCGGGCTTGCTGATTGCAACATTGAGCCACATCACCGGAATTGCGGTCGGCGCCGTGCCGCAATGGCTCTCGGTTCCGTGTTTCGTGATTCTCGGGAGCCTGATCGGGACAAGGTTCAGCAATGTCTCGTGGGTGGCGTTCAGACGCTCCGCCGGCGCCGCCGTCGCCGTGACGGTTTCGGCGTTCGCCATCTCGTTCGCCTGCGCGCTGGCCGTCGCCCGTGTGACGGGTCTCGATCCGAAACAAGTGCTTCTGGCCTATGCGCCGGGTGGTCTGGAGACCATGGCCGCGATTGCCGTCAATATGCATATCGACCCGGCCTATGTCGCGAGCCACCACGTCTTCAGGCTGTTTATCCTGCTGGCGCTCATCCCGCTCTTTGTCAAAACCCCGAATTCGAATGAACGCAAGGGCGGATCTCGCTCAGACTGACAGTTTGAGGATATCCCTGAGCAGCGCCGCCCAGTCCTGGGTGTCACGGCCGGTCTTTCCGGTCGCCTTGGAGCCGATATAGAAGCGCGTCACGATCGCGGCCTTGCGCCGGCGCGCCGCGTCGTCCAGCGGTTTGAGTTCGTCGATATCGCTGATCGCGTCGAAGAGCGCATCCTCCAGCTTGCGCGTCATGCACAAGGTCTTGTCGGCGACCTGCTCGTCTTTCGGCGCCACTTCGACCATGGCGTTGCACACGAAGCAACCCCGGGCTGTTGCCTGCCGATCTTCCTGGGCTTGCCGGAAAAGCGTGAGGATGCGTTCGAAGCCATCGCCCCGTTGACTGTCCGTCAGAAGCGATACCGCCGCCGCAATATTGTTGCGTTCATAGTGGTCCAGCGCCGCCAGATATGCCGCATGCTTGTCGCCGAACGCCTTGTAGAAAGATCCGCGCGACAGGCCCATGGCATGCAACAGCGCCGGCAGGTTCGTTGCGGAATAGCCGAACCGCCAGAAGGCGTTCATGGCGCCGTCAACAGCCGCTCCCATTTCGAATTCGCGTGGCCTTGCCATGGTTCAGCGTATCTTTTCGTCCCCTGTCGGCTGAGCGCGCCTTCAAACACGAAATCGCCGCCGTTAAAGACGATGTTCTAGCCGCGCCGGCTGTCCCCTTTTTCGACCGCGTCCCCACAGCCGCCGATGACGCCAGTACATATGTCAGGCGGCCGATATGGCAATCCCCGGGGACGCCTGCAAACAGACGATGCAACACAGGTTGTCGCGGTGGATTGGCCCTTGCGTCCAGGGGCGGCCTCGGTTATACACCGCCGGTCCGTGCAGACACCCTTGGAGGCAACGCGGACGGGGCGTCACTGGCGCTCACAGTTTTCCGGCGTTTTTTACCAACCTGGAAAGCTCTCCATATAGAACCTCGAAAGGAAATGCCATGAGCGACTCTTATGAGCTCAAGGCCGAGGCGCGCGAACGGGTAGGTAAGGGGTCCGCCCGAGAACTTCGCCGCAACGGTTATATTCCTGCTGTCATCTATGGTGACAAGCAACCCCCCCTGTCGATCGCCTTGCCCTACAAGGACGTGACGCTCAAAATTCATGGCGGCGGCTTTCTGACGACGCTCGCCACCATCGACGTCGACGGCAAGAAGATCCGTGTCCTCCCGAAGGACTATCAGCTGGATCCGGTCCGCGACTTCACCATGCATGTCGATTTCCTTCGGATTTCGAAGAACACGACTGTTACGGTGGAAGTCCCCGTCCATTTCATCAACGAGGAAACCTGCCCGGGCATCAAGCGCGGCGGCGTTCTCAACGTTGTTCGCCACGCGGTGGAAGTGACCTGCCCGGCCGACGCGATCCCGGACAACTTTGTTGCCGATCTCGCGGAACTGGAACTCGGCGACGGCATTCACATCTCGCAGATTTCCCTTCCTGAAGACGTCAGCCCGACGATCACCGACCGCGACTTCACCATCGCGACGATCGCGACGCCGGCTGGTCTGAAGAGCGAAGAAAGCGCTGAAGCGGAAGAAGCTGAAGACGATGCAGAAGCAGCGGAAGCAGCCGATGACGCAGAAGAAGGCGGCGAAGAGAGCGAAGGCTAAGTCGCAGCCGCATTCAAAATTTTGGCCCTGCATGTCTGCCGCAGTCGCAGAATTTCCATGCAGGGCCTTCAATTTCAGCGCGATGGAACTATTATCCGCTCACGCTCCGGCGACGCCGCAGAGGCAGCCGGCCAGACCGACGAACTCTGAATCCCGGACACAGGGGACATCTGAGCAATGCTGCTGATCGCAGGCCTTGGCAATCCCGGCAGTCGCTACGCGGAAAATCGTCACAATATCGGTTTCATGGCGGTCGATGCCATTGCCCGCCATCAATCCTTTTCCTCATGGACCAGAAAGTTCAAGAGCGAAATCGCCGAAGGCAACATTGGCGGTCAGAAGACGCTCCTGATCAAGCCGCAATCCTTCATGAACGTCTCAGGCGAACCCATCGGCGAAACCATGCGGTTCTACAAACTGTCGACGGACGATCTCATCGTCATTTATGACGAACTCGATCTGGCGCCCGGAAAGGCCCGCATCAAGACCGGAGGCGGCCATGGCGGACACAACGGCATACGCTCGATCGCTGCGCATTGCGGCAATGAATTTACGCGTCTGCGGCTCGGCATCGGACATCCCGGCGCGAAGGAACTGGTCAACAAGCACGTCCTCGGCAATTTCGCCAAGCAGGACCGTGAATGGCTCGACCCGCTGCTCGAGGCCATCGGCGTGAATGCGGCGATGCTCGTCAGGAGCGAGCACTCCAGCTTTTTGAACAAGATTGCGCTCGCCGCCGGCGAAGCAGGCAAGAAAGCAGAAGCAACGAAAAAGAGCGGACAGTCCCACATCCATGCTGCGCGCCGCACAAAACCGGACATCGACAAGGCGTCGGGGCCTATGGCGGGCATGCTGAAGAAACTGTTCGGAAACAAGGACGGATAATCGAAACATGGGTTTCAAATGCGGCATCGTGGGTCTTCCCAATGTAGGCAAGTCCACACTGTTCAATGCGCTGACGAAGACGGCGGCGGCCCAGGCCGCCAATTATCCGTTCTGCACCATCGAACCCAATACGGGCGAAGTCGCCGTGCCGGATCCACGGCTGACGAAAATCGCATCGATCGCCCAGTCGAAGGAGATCGTTCCGACCCGCATCTCCTTTGTCGACATTGCCGGCCTCGTGCGCGGCGCCTCGAAGGGCGAAGGTCTTGGCAACCAGTTCCTCGCCAATATCCGCGAGGTGGACGCGATCGTCCATGTGCTTCGCTGTTTCGAGGATGACGACATCACGCATGTGGAAGGCCGGATAGATCCGGTCGCCGACGCCGATACGATCGAGACGGAGCTCATGCTGGCGGATCTCGAAAGTCTCGAGCGGCGGGTGGAGCAGACCCGCAAGCGTGCGACCGGCAAGGACAAGGAATCAATTCTCATCCTGCCGATCATGGAAAAGGCGCTGTCCCTGCTGCAAAACGGCAAGCCCGTGCGCGTCATGACGCCGGATCTCGCTGCTGAGGACATGCGGCTTCTGAACATCCTCAACCTCCTGACTTCCAAGCCGGTTCTCTATGTCTGCAATGTCGCAGAGTCTGACGCCGCCTCCGGCAATGCACAGACTGCGACCGTTGCGGAAATGGCCGAAGCGCAAGGCGCGCAGCACGTTGTCATTTCCGCGGAGATCGAGGCGCAGGTCGCTCAGCTCGATGCGGAGGAAGCAGCCGAATATCTGGGCGAACTTGGCCTTGAGGAACCTGGCCTCGACAAGTTGATCCGGGCGGGATACGCCCTGCTCGATCTCATCACCTATTTCACCGCAGGCCCAAAGGAAACCCGAGCCTGGACGGTGCGTCGCGGCTCGAAAGCGCCGCGCGCCGCCGGCGTCATTCACACGGATTTCGAGCGGGGTTTCATCCGGGCGCAGACCATCGCCTATGACGATTTCGTGGCGCTTGGCGGCGAAGTCGCCGCCCGCGAGGCGGGCAAGGCCCGCGACGAGGGCAAGGAATACGTCGTGCAGGACGGCGACATCATGCTCTTCAAGTTCAATACGTAACGGCGACCCCTCCATGAACACGGCGTCGGACAATCCAAAACTCTGTTTCGAGGATTTCACGCCTGGACGGGAGTTCGCCCTGGGGCCGCTGACAGTGGACGCGGAGGAAGTCATCGAATTCGCCGCCGAATTCGATCCGCAACCCATGCATCTGGATGAAGCAGCGGGAAAAGAGAGCCTGCTTGAGGGCCTTGCGGCGTCCGGTTGGCAGACCTGCGGCCTGATCATGCGCATGATGGCCCAGTCCTATATCCTCGATTCCACGGCCCAAGGCGCGCCGAAGGTCGATTATGTCCGATGGAAGCGGCCTGTGCTCGCCGGAGACGTGTTGAGCGGCGTCTCGCGTGTGCTATCCGCAAGACCGTTGAAATCACGGCCGGGTCTGGGGATCGTCCAGTTCGAACAGGAAATCCGCAACCAGCGCGGCGAGATTGTGTGCGAGTGCTCCAACCCGACATTCTTCGCCATGCGCGACGCAGGCGGCGGTTGATGAACGGACTTGACGCATTCATTGTCGGCGAGAAGCTCGACTACGGAACCCACACGTTCACGCCGGAAGAGATCATCCGGTTCGCCCGCAAATATGACCCGCAGCCTTTCCATCTCGACGCGGAAGCCGCCCGCAACTCCATGTTCGGCGCGCTTTGTGCGTCAGGCTGGCATACGGCTTCGGTCTGGATGAAGCTCGCCGTTGATTATCGTCCGATCTGGTTCCAGTCGCTGCGCGAAAGAGGATTGCCGGTCCCGTATTTCGGGCCGTCGCCAGGCATTTTCGACGTCGTCTGGACAAAGCCCGTCTATGCCGGCGACACGATCCACTACTACAGCGAATGCATCGACAAGCGCCCGCGCAAGACCGATCCCGAATGGGGAGTGGTGATCACCCGCGCCAGCGGCTTCAACGAGGCTGGCGACCAGGTCGTTACCTTCGACAATGCGGTGCTGATCAGACGTCAGCCGAGCGATTAATCGCCTTCGTAGGAGACCAGCGTGCGCACGGTCACGTCCATCGCCTCGAGCTTCGCGCGTCCGCCGAGATCTGGCAGATCGATCACGAAACAGGCAGCGACCACTTCCGCCCCCATCTGCCGCAGCAGCTTGATGGCGGCCTCCGCCGTGCCGCCAGTGGCCAGCAGATCGTCCACGAGGATGACCGTCTGGCCAGGCTTGACAGCGTCCTCGTGCATCTCCATCTCGTCGATGCCGTATTCGAGACTGTAGGCGATCCGCACCGTATGGTGCGGCAGCTTGCCTTTTTTACGGATTGGCACGAAGCCGGCAGACAGCTGATGCGCGACCGCTCCGCCGAGAATGAAACCACGGGCTTCGATACCGGCGACCTGCTCCACCTTTGTCCCCGCGTAGGGGTGGACGAGTTCATCGACGGCGCGGCGGAATGCGCGGGCG
Source organism: Hoeflea sp. CAU 1731 (assembly GCF_039888615.1). Lineage (NCBI taxonomy): Bacteria > Pseudomonadati > Pseudomonadota > Alphaproteobacteria > Hyphomicrobiales > Rhizobiaceae > Hoeflea > Hoeflea sp. CAU 1731. Next base: position 59,795 of record NZ_JBDQQS010000003.1, read on the forward strand.
TTGCCCAGAAGCGTCGTGATGTCGCGAAACTGGACGCCTGGTTTGGGATAGTCCGGGATCGTGCGGATGGACCCCAGAAGAGTTTCCTCGAGAGACGGATGCATTGGAGTTCCTCGCAGACAAACGAAAGGCGGCCCTTGGCCGCCTTCGCAAATAAAGGCCTTCAGGCGTTAATGGTCAACCCGAGACCACACCGCCTTCTTGGTCAGATAGAGCAGACCGGAGAAGATGAGTAGGAAGATAATAACCTTGAAGCCGAGTGACTTGCGTTCGGTCATGTGCGGCTCAGCCGTCCACATGAGGAATGCGGAGACGTCCTTGGCGTATTGCTCAACAGTTTCCGGCGTACCGTCGTCATAGGTCACGATGCCTTCGGAGAGCGGCGGGGCCATGGCCAGCGCATTGCCTGCCAGAAAATACGGATTGTAGTAAGTGCCCTCGGTGATTTGCACATCGTGCGGCGCTTCTTCATAACCCGCCAGCAGAGCAGCGATGTAATCCGGGCCGCCCTCGGCGTACATCGTGAAGATGTCGAACACGAAACGCGGGAAGCCGCGATGGGCTGCGCGCGCCTTCGCCATCAGCGAGAGGTCGGGTGGGGCGGCGCCGCCATTGGCGAAAGCGGCGGCCTCGACGTTCGGATAGGGCGACGGAAAGTAGTCAGCCGGAATGCCCGGACGCTCGAACATGTCGCCCGCGCCGTCCGGTCCGTCCTCGATCGTATACTCGGCGGCGAACGACTTGACCTGGGCCTCGGAATAACCAAGCGCTTCGAGGTTGCGGAAGGCAATGTATTTCAGCGAGTGACACGCGGCGCAGACATTGGTGTAGACCTTCAATCCGCGCTGCAACTGCTGCAGGTCGTAAGTGCCGAACGGACCTGCGAAGGACCATTTCAGCTGATGCGGCTCTTTCGAATGGGTGTCTCCTGCGGCCGAAGCTGCTGAAAGACCCATGCCCGTCGCCAGCAGCGCAGACAGAAAAGTTGTGACGAGTTTTTTCATTGGAAGACTATCCTTCATCACTCTGTCTAGCCGCGTTTTTCCGGCGCTGCGGGAGCGCCTTCCGGGCTGCCGCCGCCATGTTTCGCCAACACCGCTTCGGTAATCGAATTCGGAACCGGTCTCGGTTTCTCGAACAGGCCGAGCAATGGCAGGACGATAATGAAAAAGGCGAAATAATAAGCGGTGCCGGCCTGGGCCATGGCTGTGTAAACGCCCTCGGCGGGCTGGGATCCGAGCCATCCGAGGAATATCGCATTTGCTACGAACAGCCAGAAGAACAGCTTGTACCACGGACGATAAACCGCGGAACGCACCTTGGAAGTGTCCAGCCACGGCATGAAGAACAGGATCAGGATCGATCCGAACATCACCAGGACGCCGCCCAGCTTGGAGTCGATCGGTCCAACATTGAAGGTGATTGCGCGAAGCATGGCGTAGAACGGCAGGTAATACCATTCAGGAACGATATGCGCCGGCGTCTTCAGCGGATCGGCTTCGATGTAGTTGTCCGGATGGCCGAGATAGTTCGGCAGGTAGAAGATGAAGTAGGCGAAGACCAGCAGGAAGACCACCGTCGCGAAGCCGTCCTTGATCGTCGCATAGGGCGTGAACGCCAGCGTATCAGTCTTCGACTTCACCTCGACGCCGGTCGGATTGGTCTGCCCCGTCACGTGCAGAGCCCAGACATGCAGGACCACAACGCCCGCAATCATGAAAGGCAGCAGATAGTGAAGCGAGAAGAAGCGATTGAGCGTTGGATTGTCCACCGCGAAACCGCCAAGCAGGAGTTGCTGGATCGGTTCGCCCACGAGCGGGAACGCCGTGAAGAAGTTGGTGATCACGGTCGCGCCCCAGAAGGACATCTGCCCCCAGGGAAGCACGTAGCCCATGAAGCCGGTGGCCATCATCAGCAGGTAGATAATCACGCCAAGGATCCACAGAATTTCCCGTGGCGCCTTGTAGGAGCCGTAATACATGCCCCTGAAAATGTGGATGTAGACCGCGATGAAGAAGAACGAGGCCCCGTTCGCGTGCATGTAGCGCAGAAGCGAGCCGGAATTGACATCGCGCATGATCAGTTCGACCGAATCGAACGCCTGGGACGTCGAAGAGACATAGTGCATCGCGAGCACGATGCCCGTCAGTATCTGCGAAACGAGCATCACCGAAAGGATCGCGCCGAACGTGTAGGCGTAGTTCAGATTGCGCGGCGTCGGATAGGCGACGAAGGAATCATAGACCAGACGCGGCAGCGGCAGGCGTGAGTCGATCCACTTGCTGACGCCGGTTTTCGGCTCGTAGGTTGAATGTCCACCACTCATCGGTAATTCCCCTGCTAGCCGATCTTGATTCGCGTATCGGTCAGAAATTCGTATGGCGGAATGTGCAGGTTCTCCGGCGCCGGTCCCTTGCGGATACGGCCAGCCGTATCATAGTGCGAACCGTGGCACGGGCAGAACCACCCGCCATATTCCCCCGACTGACCGAGCGGCACGCAACCCAGATGGGTGCAAGAGCCGATCATGACAATCCAGTTCTCGCGATCTTCTCCGGCGGACCGGTCGACGTCGGAAGCCGGCGCGTCAGGCGCCAGATTTTCATTGCGCGCAGACGGGTCCGGAAGCTCGTCGAGCGGAACGGCGTCCGCTTCGGCGATTTCTTCATCCGTGCGATTTCGGATAAACACCGGCTTACCGCGCCATTTCACCGTAATCGACATGCCCCGTTCGAGACCGGAAACATCGACCTCGATTGTCGACAACGCCAGCGTAGTCGCATCCGGGCGCATCTGGTCGATGAAAGGCCAGGCCACCGAAGCAGCGCCCACGACGCCCGCCATCGCGGTCGTCAGATACAGAAAATCGCGACGGGTAGGTTCGCCTGTCAGTTCGTGTTCACTCACGGTTTCAGCCTTCCTCTGCGCATGCTCGTCCGTGGCTGCTGGAATAAACGGTCACATGTCGTCCCCACGACCGCACCCGAATACCCGCAATCGGCCGGTTTCTAGGATGCTTCTTAGAATATGTCCAGCCTACAAGATGGGACAGAGGCACAATGCCGCAAGTTTTGCCGGGATTTGCGGCTTGACCTCCTTTAGTTGTTGATGAATCCACCCGATTGCCTCTCCCACAGCCTGGCGTAGAGACCATTCCGGTCGATCAATTCGGCGTGCGAGCCGTCTTCGATGATCCGGCCTTGGTCCATCACGACAAGACGGTCCATTTTCGCGATCGTCGAAAGCCGGTGGGCGATGGCGATGACTGTCTTGCCTTCCATCAGGGCGGCCATGTTTTCCTGTATTGCGGCCTCGATTTCGGAATCGAGAGCCGATGTCGCCTCGTCCAGCACAAGGATCGGCGCGTCTTTCAGCATAACGCGGGCGATGGCGATCCTCTGCCGCTGTCCGCCGGAAAGCTTGACGCCGCGCTCGCCGACATGCGCATCCATGCCCGCGCGGCCGCGCTGGTCGCGCAGTTCACCGATGAATCGCAAAGCATGCGCCTTTCGGGCAGCTTCCTCCAGTTCCGGATCAGCCGCGCCCGGCCGCCCCAGTGCGATATTGTCGCGAATCGACCGGTGCAGCAGCGAAGTGTCCTGGGTGACCACCGAAATGAGCGATCGCAGCGAATGCTGCGTGACGCCGGCGATGTCCTGGCCGTCGATGACGATGCGTCCCGACTCAAGATCGAAGAATCTCAGCAGCAGGTTGACCAGCGTCGATTTGCCTGCTCCGGACGGTCCGACGAGACCAACCTTCTGTCCGGGATCGACGGTGAGGGTGATCCCGTCGAGCACCGTCTTGCTCTCCTCGTATCGGAACTGCACGTTCTCGAACTGGATCCGGCAATCGGAGACGACAAGTTCTGTGGCGTCCTCGCGGTCCGTCAGCGTCACTGGTCGTGCGACAAGCTCCATCGAATTCTGGATCACGCCGTAGTTGCGCATCAGAATGTTAAGCTGGTTCATCATCCGGCCAAGCAACAGGCTGAGCCTGAACACGATCGCCATTGTCGCCGCCACTGATCCGACGGTGATCTCGCCGGCAAGCAGCAGCCCGATGGCGATCGCCGCTATGACGATCGTCATGACGCTGGAAAGAATGGCGAGCGAGACGCGCACGCCCGTCAGATTGCGGGTGAAGGATTTCAGTACTGCGATAAAGCCGTCAAACGAGCCGCGCAGATTGCGCTCGACCTCGTCGTCGCGACCGAACAGCTTCAGCGTTTGTATATTCGCATAGCTGTCAACCAGCCGACCACTGACTGTCGAGGCGGCTTCCGCCGCGTCCCTGGAATTGCGCCGAATACGCGGCACGAAAAAACGGGCGACGACGATGAAGCCCGCGACCCACAGCAAGACCGGGGCCGCCAGACGCCAGTCGAGATCGGCCATCATGATCAGCGTCGCGATGACATAGATCACGATGAACCAGGCCACCTGCAGCATGGAGATCATGAAGTCTCCGATGGCCTGGCCCGACTGCCAAACCTTCGTCGCCACGCGGCCAGCGAACTCGTTTTGAAAAAAGGAGAGGCTCTGGCGCCCGACATGCGAGGCCGCCTGCCATCGAACGAGCGAAAAGAACCCCGGAACGACCGCCTGTTCCTCGATCAGCGAGGAAAAAGCGACGACGAAGAACCGCCCGACCAGCACCACCAGCGCCATGAACAGCAGTTCGCCGCCATGCTCCGCGACAAGTCCCTGCCAGCCCGACGCCCTGTTGAATCCCTCGAGCATATCAACAAGCCTGCCGACGAAATAGAACAGGGCGATCTCCATGAGAGCGACCGCCCCGCCGAGCGCGAGCATGGCCGCAAACGGCCATTTCTCCTGGCGCACATAGTGCCAGATGAAAGGGATCGCGCCTGGCGGCGGAGCGCCGGTTTCGCGGTCTGCATACGGGTCGATCCAGCGTTCGAAACAGCCAAGGATCGTGTCGAGGATACGCACTACGCGGGTTTGACTTCGGACGCCTTGGCCTCCGCCATCTGCTTGACGGCCTTGCCGGCGGCTGCGGCGATTGCCGAGTCGGTGGCGTCATCCGAATCCACGGCGCCAGGCACGTTGACCCGCACTTCCGGCCTTGCAAATTCGATTCCGTTTTCTGCAAAGGCTTTCTGAACCCTTGCATAGACGTCCTTGCGAATCACCCATTGCTTGCCGGGCTTGGCCATGAACTTGCCGCGCAACACCATGCCCACATCGTTGACGTCGGAGACGCCCTGGGACTTGAAGGTCTGGATGATGTCTTCAGCGTAGGGAGCCTCGAGCATTTCATTGCCGATCTGCTTGAAGATCTTCTTCACCTTGTTTGCGTCGGTGTCGAAAGGCACGGTGAATTTCACTTTCATGATCACCCAGTCGCGCGAGTTGTTGGTGATCTTCGGAATCTCTCCGTAGGGAACGGTGTGGACCGGACCGGAAGGATGGCGCAACTGAAGCGACCGGATCGAGATCTTCTCCACTGTCCCCATCGTGCCGTTGATGTCCAGGAACTCGCCGACACGGAACGCGTCGTCCATCAGGAAGAAGACGCCGGACACGATATCCTTGACAAGGGTCTGGGCGCCAAAACCGATGGCCAGACCGAGAATGCCGGCGCCGGCCAGAAGCGGCGCGATGTTCACGCCAAAACTGCTGAGCGCGATCAACAGTGTGATCGTGATGATCGTGATCTGAATGGCCAATTTTGCAAGCGGCAGGACGGTCGACAGTCTCGAGCCGCCGGCGCCGCCGCCTTCTCCGCCGGCCTCGTCGGGCGCGCCGGCAGTCGAGGTGTTCTCGTCGGCGAGCTTGCGGTTGATCCACAATGACGCCACTTCCCATGCGAGATAGCCGGCAATCAGAATGAACAGCGCCTCGAAGAAGGAAGACGCTATACGCGCGCCCAGTCCGGAGGTTGCAAGCGCGCCAAGCTGGATATCCCAGATCCTGATCAGCAGGACGATCACGATGCCGAACACCAGCGTGCGCCCGATCCGGATATAGCTGCGCTTGGTCGAGTGGTAGGCCGCTTCGGCCACCGCCCCCTCGCCGCGCATCGGCGGCACGAGATGATGGACGAGAGCGCGAATCGTGGTGTTCAACGCAGGCGCGATGAGCAGCAGCGCAAGCGTCAGATAGTGCTGTCCCTTTTCGACGAGATCGAGCCTGCCGTTGATCGCCAGGAACTGCACGGTCAACCATGTCAGAGCAATGAGCGCCATGGCGACCCAGGGAAACGCCCGGGCTGTCATGACTTCAGACCCCGTCACGTCCTCGGTGTCGCCGAGCAGCATCTTGGACAGACCATGGCGCGCCTTGTAGGTCATGACGCCGAGCCAGACGAATACGCCGAGGTTGATCCAGAAGATGAAAGAGTTGCCGAAAGGAGCCTGTCCGTTCGTCCTGAGAAATTCGACAAGGAAGATGTTGAATCCGGCCAGTATCACTACGCCAAGAGAGTTGTAGTAGATAAATTTCGAAGTCCAGTCGTCAGCGTAAACCAGCCGCATGTTCGGGCGGTTGGGCGCAAGCACAAACCGCGACACAGCGGCGACCACACGCGGAACAACGATGAGATACAGCATGAAAGCGTGCACGACAGGCCGATCCAGGTCGGCGATGAACTGTTGGATGACAATCCGGCCGACAATAAAAAACGCCAGCAGACCAACCATATCCACGACCAGCCGTTTGCCAAGAAATTCCAGTGTTTGGCGCAGATTTTCCGGTTGTTGCTGATGTTCGTATTGTCTACGCCAGTTCGAGGCCAGCCGGTCCACGATGAATTCGGCGACGAGACCTGCGGCGATCGCGCCGACGACAAGCAACAACAGATGGAAGAAGCCGGAACCTCCCCGTTCCTCCACAAAGTTTCCGATAGCCTTGCCGAGATCCACGGTCGAGCGGGGTATCCTAACGACGGAATTGATAAGGTTCGCGCCCAGCTTTCCAAACGAGTCGTAGAGCACGACCGTGTTGTTTGGTTCCGGCTCCTTGTTTTTCTCGGCGTCTGCTGCGGCCACGGCGTCGAGCCGCTGCAGCAGCAGCTGGCGCACCTGCTCGTCATCCATCTGGGAAACGATTTCGCGAACCATCGCGGGCGTCAGGTTTTCGGGCAGCGTCACCGGCTTCGTTTCAGACGATTTCTCCGCCGACGCGGCCTTGGCCACGCCCACCATCGACTGCGCCTGGACTGCTCCGCACAAAACGAAGATCAGCAGCGCCAATCCAAGAAAACAGGCTCCGAGCCGCTGCACACCGAAGTACAGGCGCTCAATTCCGGCAGAACGCACGATCGCCATCCCAGTATATCCCCTCTTCGCGGCCGAAATTTCAGTGCCGCTTACAGATCAGAATTGATCTTTCGGGGCCTGACTATCACAAGATTGTTAATACAACCAGTTGACAACGGATCGCAGTCACAATTCGCAAGTCCAGCTTAAAGAGGCCTCCAAAGCCTATTCGGCGGCCGCCGTGTCGGCGTCGAGCTTGTCCGAATTGATGAAGCCGCCGGACTGACGCGCCCAGAGATCCGCATAGAGTCCCTTCTCGGAGATGAGTCGCTCATGCGTGCCGGTCTGAACGATCTCGCCTGCGTCCAGAACGATCAGCCTGTCCATCTGGGCGATGGTAGAAAGCCGGTGGGCGATTGCGATCACCGTCTTGCCTTCCATCAGGGCGAACAGGTTCTCCTGGATGGCCGCCTCAACCTCCGAATCGAGCGCAGATGTCGCTTCGTCTAGGATCAGGATCGGCGCGTCCTTGAGGAAAACGCGCGCGATAGCGATGCGCTGCCTCTGACCGCCCGACAATTTGACGCCGCGCTCGCCAACATGGGCCTCGAGCCCCTTGCGCCCCTTCATGTCTTCCAGACCCTGGATGAAGTCCCAGGCGTTGGCCTGTTGCGCCGCATGCACGATATCGGCATCCGTGGCGTCGGGTTTACCGTAGGCAATGTTGTCCCGAATCGACCGGTGCAACAGCGAGGTGTCCTGGGTGACGACGCCGATCTGGCCCCGCAAGCTGTCCTGGGTCACCGCCGAGACATCCTGACCGTCAATATAAATCCGTCCGCCTTCCAGATCGTAGAACCGGAGCAACAGGTTGGTCAGCGTCGTCTTGCCGGCGCCGGAAGGTCCGACAAGCCCGATCTTCTCGCCAGGCGCGATCAAGAGAGACAGATCGTCGATCACCCCGCCCTCCTTGCCGTAGTGGAAGCGGATGTTTTCGAATGAAATCTTGCCCTTCTGCGGAGCCAATTGCACTTTTGGTTCGGCGTCGACGATCTGGTGCGGCTTCGACATCATGGACATGCCGTCGATCACCACCCCGAGATTCTCGAAAAACGCAGCAACTTCCCACATGATCCACTGGGACATGTTGTTGAGGCGCAGCGCAAGGCCGATCGCGACCGCAATCGCCCCGACCGAAATTACCTCGCCAAGCCACAGATAGATCGACAGGAAACCCACCAGGAAGATCAGCACGGCATTGTTGAAATAGACGATCGCCTGGAACCAGGTCACCATCCGCATCTGCCGGTAGACGGTGTCGAGAAACTCGTCCATCGCCGAGCGCGCATAGCTTTCCTCGCGCCGCGCATGGGAGAACAGCTTGACGGTCGCGATGTTGGTGTAGCTGTCGACGATACGACCCGTCATCATCGAACGCGAATCGGCCTGCTGCCGCGCCAGGTCCTTCATCCACGGAACGAACGTGTAGATCAGCACGCTATAGACCACCGCCCAAAGAAGCAGCGGCATGGCGAGCCGCCAGTCGGCGGTGGCGACAAGCACCACGGTCGTGGTGAAATAAACGCAGATATAGACGAAGACATCGAGCATCTTCATCACGGATTCACGCACCGCCAGCGACGTCTGCATCACTCTTGTCGCGACGCGGCCTGCAAATTCATCGGCGAAGAACGACAGGCTTTGACGCAGCAGGTAGCGATGCATCTGCCAGCGGGCGATCATCGGATAGTTGCCGAGCAGCGTCTGGTGAATGACCAGCGAATGCAGCAGCACCACGCCGGGCAGCCCGATGAGCACGAACAGGGCCATGAAGGCGAGCCGCCATCCTTCCCGCTGCAGGAAGCCTTCGCGACCGGACTCGGAAAGCCAGTTCACGATGTCGCCCAGAAAACCGAAGAGAAAAACCTCGCCGATCGCGATAAGCATCGTCAACAGAGACATCGCCAGCAGCCATGGCATGGCGTCGCGCGAATAATGCCAGCAAAAGGCGAGCAGACCCGTCGGCGGACGCACCGCCTCTTCCTCGGGATAGGGTTTCAAACGTCTTTCGAACCACAGGAACATGGCCTTGGACTCCGTATGCAATCTGACGGTGATAAGGCGGAACGCCAAACCGGCATCGACACGATCGGTCTTGCCTCGTCAAGATGAAACTGTTGAGTGTACAATCAACGACCGCGCTCGGATGGCGCAGATCATTCGCAAATGGCCTGTATCGCGAAAACGGGCCTTCGCCTGCTACGATAGGTCTGGCCGGGTTCTTAAATCATCATCGTCGTAACCGCCGCGAAACAAAAAGCCCGCGCCGCAGCACAAGCAATCGTCCCGCCTAGTCTGGAACATCGGAGCGACTTTCTACCGCGATTCCATCCTGCAATCCACCGTAGCGGCGATGAAATCATTTGATGGGCCTGTTCAACATTCCTAATTGTTGTATTTCAGCATCATGACGCCACCTGAAACCGATCTGCGCATAGCTCTCTTCCAGCCGGATATTCCGGGCAATACGGGCGCGATACTGCGCCTGGCCGCCTGCCTCGGCCTGAGCGTCGACATCATCGAGCCCGCAGGCTTCGACCTGTCCGACCGCGCGCTCAAACGCGCCGGCATGGACTATGTGGAACAGGCCTCGCTTTGCCGCCATCTCAACTGGCAATCCTTTCAGGAATGGGCGGCGGCGGAACAGCGGCGTCTTGTCCTCGCTTCCACCAGCGCGCCGACCGCCTATACGCAATTCGCCTTCCAGCCGCGCGACATTCTGCTGTTCGGCCGCGAAAGCGTCGGCGCGCCTGATCATGTGCACGCGGCCGCCGACGCACGGATCATCATCCCCATGGCCGAGGGCCGGCGTTCGCTGAATCTTGCGCTCAGCGTCGCCATGATCGCCGGAGAGGCGGTCAGGCAGGCGCAATTGTCCGCGTATTGAGGCGACTTCAGTCGATTTCGCGCACCGCGCCCTTGGCGGCCGATGTCGTCAACGCCGCATAGGCGCGCAGCGCCTTGCTGACTTTACGCGTGCGCTTTTCCGTCGGCTTCCAGGCTTTGGCGCCTTTCGCTTCCATCGCCGTGCGGCGCTTCGCCAGTTCTTCGTCGGAGACGTCGACCCGGATGATCCGGTTCGGAATGTCGATGACGATCGTGTCGCCCTCCTCGACAAGTCCGATCACGCCGCCCTCGGCAGCTTCCGGAGAGACGTGGCCGATCGACAGGCCGGAGGTTCCGCCCGAGAAACGTCCGTCGGTGACGAGCGCGCACGCCTTGCCCAGCCCCTTGGATTTCAGGTAGCTGGTCGGGTAGAGCATCTCCTGCATGCCCGGCCCCCCGCGCGGCCCTTCATAGCGGATCAGCACCACGTCGCCCTCGTTGATCTTGCCTGTCAGAATCGCCGAAACGGCGCTGTCCTGGCTTTCGCAGATACGCGCTGGCCCCGAGAACTTCAGGATGCTCTCGTCAACGCCGGCCGTCTTCACCACGCAGCCGTCTTCGGCGATATTGCCGTAAAGCACGGCGAGCCCGCCATCCTGGCTGTAGGCGTGATCGCGGTTGCGGATCACGCCCTTCTGCCGGTCTAGATCCAGTTCGTCCCAGCGTTTCGATTGCGAGAATGCAACCTGCGTGGGCACGCCGCCGGGCGCCGCCCTGAAGAACTGATGGACGCTTTCCGAATTTGTCTGCGTGATGTCCCAGCGCGCGAGCGCTTCCTTCATGGTCGTGGAGTGAACCGTTGGCAAGTCGGAATTGAGCAGGCCCACGCGGTCCAGTTCGCCGAGAATGCCGAAAATGCCGCCGGCCCTGTGCACGTCCTCCATGTGGATGTTTTCCACCGCGGGTGCGACCTTGCAGAGCACCGGCACCTTGCGCGACAGCCGGTCGATGTCGTCCATTGTGAAGCCGACTTCCCCTTCGTACGACGCCGCCAGAAGGTGCAGGATGGTGTTCGTCGACCCGCCCATGGAAATGTCCAGCGACATGGCGTTTTCGAAGGCGCCGAAACTGGCGATGTTGCGCGGCAGTGCGCTTTCGTCATCCTGTTCGTAGTACCGTTTGGCGAGATCGACGATCAGGTGTCCCGCCTCGACGAAGAGACGTTCGCGATCGGAATGCGTCGCAAGCGTCGAGCCGTTCCCCGGCAAGGCCAGTCCAAGCGCTTCCGTCAGACAGTTCATGGAGTTCGCCGTAAACATGCCGGAGCACGACCCGCAGGTCGGGCATGCGGAGCGTTCCATTTCGGACACGAAGGCGTCCGACACCCGGTCGTCGGCGGCGGCGACCATAGCGTCGATCAGGTCGACAGCCTTTTCCGTGCCGTCCTCCATCGTCACCTTGCCGGCTTCCATAGGCCCGCCCGATACGAAAACGACCGGGATATTGAGGCGCATTGCAGCGTTCAGCATGCCGGGCGTGATCTTGTCGCAATTCGAGATGCAGACGAGGGCGTCCGCGCAGTGGCCGTTGACCATATATTCCACGGCGTCCGCGATCACTTCGCGCGAAGGCAGCGAATAGAGCATGCCGTCATGGCCCATGGCGATGCCGTCGTCGACGGCGATCGTGTTGAATTCCTTGGCGACTCCGCCGGCGCGCTCCACTTCCCGCGCTACCAGCTGGCCGAGATCCTTCAGATGCACGTGACCGGGCACGAACTGGGTGAAAGAATTGGCGATCGCGATAATTGGCTTGCCGAAATCGCCGTCTTTCATCCCCGTCGCGCGCCACAGGCCGCGGGCGCCGGCCATGTTGCGGCCGTGGGTGGAGGTTCTGGAACGATACTGTGGCATGCTGGTATTTCCTTGATTGTCTGTTTGCAGCTCGTGCGGCGAATTGCAGATCCCGCAGGCGTCGCAGCCGCCCTTTTCAGGGACTTCAGTTTCGGGACATTAGCAGGTCGCAGAAAAACGCCCGAATTTCAAGGGCGGAGGAACAACGGGCGCCTCAATCGGCCGTCGGCAACCTGCGCATCGTGAATTCGACTTCGTCGTCCGGAAGCTGACGCCAGCTTTCCACTTCCGTCCAGTAGGCGGCTTTCGGCCAGGCGTGAAACCACTCGCGCGCCTTGGCCCTGGCCAGGTTTCGGGGAAGTCGAAATGTTTCGCGAACAAACGGATCGCCTTTTCCGCGATCGCCATTCTCGCGGCTCTTCCGGATTCGTTTCCGCAACCCGTCCATGGGCGGAACTGGAGGCAATCGGACCATGTTACTTGACCTCGCGAAGCCGCAGGATAAAGCAAAACGACCGGATACGAAACGCCTTTGTGTCAAATTCCGAGAGCACCCGCGCCGCGCGAATTGCAACGGGTTCGGCAGTATAGTTTCAGATTTTTGCAGTGTATTGAACGCGGTATACGCATTTTGATTCAATTTTATAGTCAGCCTCTATGGCATGTGCGCTGACTTGATATAAAAGAGTCGCGATGAAAATGGGGGCACCAGTTCATGCAACGACCGAACCTTCCCGTGGGCCATCCCGACGCCCTGGAAGACAAGATGCGCAAAGCGAGCACATGGTTCGAAACGCTTCGCGACGCCATCTGCGAGATATTCGAGCAGCTTGAAGACGAGGTGACAGGCCCGCTTTCCGATGACGCGCCGGGTCGTTTCGTGCAGACCAAATGGCTGCGGGAGGAAGGCAAGGGCGGCGGCGGCATCATGTCGATGATGAATGGCCGCGTCTTTGAAAAGGTCGGCGTCCACACATCCACAGTCCATGGCGAGTTTTCGCCGGATTTCCGCAGCCAGATTCCCGGCGCCGAAAAAGATCCCAATTTCTGGGCGTCCGGCATTTCGCTGATCGCGCATCCGGTCAATCCGAACGTGCCGGCCGTCCACATGAACACGCGGATGGTCATCACCTCCACGCAATGGTTCGGCGGCGGCGCGGACCTGACCCCGGTCCTCGATCGCCGACGCACGCAGGAAGACCCCGACAGCCGCCTGTTTCACAGGACGATGGAAATTACCTGCAACCGGCACAAGGTCGCTGATTACCCCAAATACAGTGAATGGTGCGACGAGTATTTCTATCTCCCGCACCGGAAAGAGCCGCGCGGCGTCGGCGGCATTTTCTTCGACTGGCTGCGGTCGGAAGAAAAGGACGGCGGATGGGACGCCGATTTCGCCTTCGTTCAGGATGTCGGCCGCGCCTTCGCGGTCGCTTATCCCAAGATCGTGCGCAACAATTTCAACGATCACTGGGACGAGAACGAGCGCAACGAACAGCTGATCCGGCGCGGACGCTACGTCGAGTTCAACCTGCTCTACGACCGCGGCACGATCTTCGGCCTGAAGACCGGCGGCAATGTCGATTCGATTCTCTCCTCGATGCCGCCGGCCGTTCGCTGGCCATAACGGACAGTCAATCCCCGGTCCGCGCCTGAATGTCTGGAACCATTTCCAGCAACGCCGTGCGATCAAGCCGGAAGTCGCTCGCAATCCACGCCTCTTCGATGGCCTTGAGAATCCGCCCCATTTCTGGACCGGCCTGCACCCCAAGCGCAGTCAGATCCTTGCCGCGCACCGGCATGACCGGCCGCTCCCAGCGCTCGCAAAAGGCGATCAGCCTGGAATATCCGGCCGCTTGTATCAATGCGTCATTGTCCGTCTCCGCGGCGGCGCGCGCCCCGGCGAGTTGCAACCGCAAACCATCGATCACGGCCCCCGGGGATGTTTGATAGAGAAGCCGCGCGAGCCTGCTTTCAGCGACAGTCGGCGCAAGGCGCTCCGCATCAGCCCAACCGATCAACCGATCCTTCTCCGCATTCGACAGTTTCAGCCGTTCGCACAGCCCCGCCATGCGCGGCCCGTAGGGCGGCGTGATCGCCATCAGCCGGAGCAATGCGTCCGGCTCCCAGCCAAGTTGCTGCTCGGCGCGCACAAGTCCGTGGATCGCATCGATGCCCCACTTTTCCGTTTCCGGAAGAACGGCCGTCAGGACGCCGCTCTGTCGCATCCATAAAAGCGCGCGCGACGGATCCGGAGCGGCGAGCAGACGTTTCAGCTCCGACCAGACGCGCTCGGCGGAAAGCTGCGCGAGGCCGTCCTTGAGCCTGGCCGACGCCCTGAGGCCGTCCGCATCCGGACGCCCGTCGCCATACCAGGCGAAAAACCGGAAAAAGCGCAGGATGCGCAGATAGTCCTCCCTGATGCGCGTTTCGGCGTCGCCGATGAAGCGCACCAGCCGCTTCTCGATATCCGCCAGCCCTCCGATGAGATCGATGACGCCGCCGTCGGCGTCGGCGTAAAGACCATTGATCGTCAGGTCCCGGCGCTCGGCGTCCTCCCGCCAGCTGCTTGCGAAGGACACCTGCGCGCGGCGTCCGTCGGTCTCCACGTCCACCCGCAGCGTCGTGACCTCGAACGGCTTGCCGTCGACAACCACCGTCACCGTGCCATGGTCGACGCCGGTCGGGATCGTCTTGAAGCCGGCCGCCGTCGCGCAGTCCGCCACCGCGTCCGGCGACAGGGTAGTCGCAAGATCGATGTCGCCGACTTCCATGCCCATCAGCGTGTTGCGCACGGCGCCGCCGACGATCCGCGTTTCCGCGTCGCCTTCATTCAGCACTGCGAGAATTCTGCGCAAGGCCGGGTCGCCGAACCATTCGGCGTCGGCAATGGTCGTGGCGCTCGTCATGGGCGTCTACCGATCCGAAAAATAGATTTCATAAAGGGTTCGGATAATCCCGGCCGTCACGCCCCAGATGTATCTCTGGTCGTAGGGCATGGTGTAGTAATGCCGTTCGAGGCCCTGCCACACCCTGCTCTCGCGATTGTGGTTCGCCGGATCCATTAAAAAGTCCAGCGGCACCTCGAAGGCGTCGTCGACCTCATGCCGGTTGAGCCGGACCGGAAAGCCCGGCTCGACGATCGCCAGCACCGGGAAAATTCTGAACCCGCTCGCCGTGAGATAGCGCGGCAGCCGGCCAAACGGTTCGATGTGGTTCGCCGGAAGGCCGATTTCTTCCTCCGCCTCCCGCATCGCCGCCGCCTCGGGTGATTCGTCTTCCGGGTCGATTGCGCCGCCCGGAAATGCAATCTGGCCGGAATGGGTGCGCATTTTCGCCGTGCGCTGGGTCAAAAGCAGGCTGGTGTGGTCGCCATGATCGACGAAGGGCACAAGCACGGCCGCATCGCGCAGTTTCTGCTTCAGAACCCAGCTGTGCAGATCCGGATTGAGCAAATGGTCGCCGAACAGCGCGTCGTCGTCGACTGCCGGCCGCGCGGTGATCGTGTCGCGCAGCGCCCGCGCGCTGTATCGCTGATCGGCGTCGACCTTCATCGGCTGAGCGCCTCGAGTTTCCGCATTTCCATTATCGGGAACACGCTTTCTCCGGAGCGCACGGCGAACATCTCCCGCCCGTTGATCTCCACAGGCTCGCCAAGCTCCACGATGTCGTACATCACCGGACGGCTGATCAGCGCCTCCAGCCGGCCGCGAACGTGAAGATAAGGCTTGAGTTCGTCGTTTTCGCCAGCGATTTCAAAGCGCAAGGGGTGGTCCGGACCGGCCTCCACCACGTCGCCGACATTGGTTCTGAACGTCAGGACCTGCTGGTCGTCCCGCTGTGTCACGCTCATTTCCACGCCGATGAAAGGCGCGTCTTCCACGCGAATCCCGACCTTTTCAACCGGCGTCACCAGATAGGTCATGCCGTCCGCGTCCTTGCGCAGCACCGTCGAGAAAAGCCGCACCAGCGGCTGCCGTCCGATCGGCGTTCCCATATAGAACCAGGTGCCGTCGGCGCGGATCTCCATGTCGAGATCGCCGCAGAACTCCGGATTCCATTTTTCAACGGGCGGCAACCCGCGGGTCGAGGCCGCCGCGCGGGAGATCAGCGCCTCCAGTCCGGCTGCGTCGGATGTTTGCGTCAACTTGCCCTCAGCCATGGCGGAATCGTTACTCCTTCATTCACAACTTTGTCACTTAGAGCAGTTCCAGCTTCGTGTCATTCATAGCAGAATGCAGAAAACCCGTTGCGACAATACGAATCCCCATTGATGGTGATCATAATTACGCCATTTAACGGTTGGTGAATGCAAGTGTAGACGTTCTCGAACAAGATAATACGGAGACTGTTTTATGGGCCTTGTCGAAAATTCCACCCAGACGATGGATGAGAAGGAGATACTGGCCGTAGCGGAAACGGCTCTCGAGGACATCAGCGCGATCCGCAAGGAAGTCGGCAACGTCATTTTCGGTCAGCAGACCGTCGTCGAACACACGCTGCTGACCGTATTGTCCGGCGGACACGCCCTGCTGGTCGGCGTGCCTGGCCTCGCCAAGACCAAGCTCGTCTCCACGCTCGGCACAGTTCTGGGGCTCGACGACAACCGTATTCAGTTCACGCCGGACCTGATGCCCTCCGACATTCTCGGCTCCGAGGTCATGGACCAGGACGACGCCGGCAAGCGGTCCTTCCGGTTCATTCCCGGACCCGTGTTCACCCAGCTGCTGATGGCCGACGAGATTAACCGCGCCTCGCCGCGCACCCAGTCCGCCCTGTTGCAGGCGATGCAGGAATATCACGTCACCGTCGCCGGAACCCACCACGACCTGCCGCAGCCCTTCCACGTGCTCGCAACCCAAAACCCGCTGGAGCAGGAAGGCACCTATCCGCTGCCTGAAGCCCAGCTCGACCGCTTCCTGATGCAGGTCGACGTCAACTATCCGGAAGAAGACGCGGAACGCCGGATCCTTCTGGAGACGACAGGCGTCGAGGAAAAGACGGCAAAGGCGGTTCTTTCCGGTTCGCGCATTCAGGAAATCCAGGCGCTTGTGCGCGGCATGCCCGTCAGCGAACAGGTCGTTGACGCCATCCTGGCGCTCGTGCGTCTTGCCAGGCCCGGCAACGGCAACGCCGACACCGACAGACATGTCGCCTGGGGGCCCGGGCCGCGCGCCGGCCAGTCGATGATGCTGTGCGTGCGAGCCCGCGCCCTCTATGACGGCCGTCTGGCCCCGTCAGTCGACGACGTCTACGCGCTGGCGCTGCCGATCCTGCAGCACCGCATGGCGCTGACTTTCGCTGCGCGCGCCGAGGGCGTGCATATCCGCGACGTGATCGCCAATCTGGTCAAGACCGCAAGCGGGGAATAATGGCGCCTGTCGGACAGACCACGCAACCGGTAGCCGTCAGCGACGCGCTGGTGCGCGCGCGCCAGCGCGCCGCCCTGGTGCCCGACCTGCTGGTCGAGGCGCAGCGTGTCGCCAATACGGTGATTACCGGTTGGCATGGCCGGCGCAAGCGCGGGGTGGGAGAGAATTTCTGGCAATTCCGCCCCTATGTCGAAGGCGAGACACTCGCCAAAATCGATTGGCGCCGGTCGGCGCGCGACGACAGCGTCTATGTGCGCGACCGCGAATGGGAAGCCGCCCACACGATCTGGCTCTGGGCCGACGCCTCGCCGTCGATGCTGTATCAGTCGCACCTCGCACAGGTCTCCAAGCAAAGCCGCGCCGTCGTCATACTGCTTGCGCTCGCTGAAGTGCTTGCGCGATCCGGCGAACGCATCGCCTCGCCCGGCGTGATGGATCCGATCGCCGCGCGCAACGCCTCGGAGCGGCTGGCCACAGCGCTCATGCTGCAAAAAGAAGAAAGCGACCGGCCTCAGCTCGATCGCATCGGCCGCCACAGCGACGTCGTGCTGATTTCCGATTTCCTCGACCCCGCCGAAACCGTGCTTGAGCGGCTCGCGCCAATCGCGCGTCGCGGCGTGCGCGGCCACGTTCTGGAAATCTGCGATCCCGCGGAAGAAGTGTTTCCCTACAATGGCCGCACGGAGTTCATCGATCCCGAAACCGGCGAGAAACTGACCGCGGGCAAGGCCGAGACGCTGCATGACGACTATCAGCGAGCATTTCTGTCGCGCCGAAGCAACATCGCGGAGAACCTGCGGAGGCTCGGCTGGAACTTCATCACCCACCACACCGATCAGCCTGCGTCCTCGGCGCTCGTTGCGCTGCACAACCATCTGTCCGGCGTGGTCGGTGACGGTTTGAGAGGTACGGCGGCTTGAGTTTCCTCCCCCTCGCATTCGGAGCTCCCGCCGTCCTGTTCGGCCTTCTGGCGTTGCCTGTGATCTGGTGGTTGCTGAGACTGACGCCGCCGCGCCCCAAGACCGAACCCTTCCCGCCGTTCCGTATCCTCGCGCGCGTCCTGAGAAAGGAGGAGACGCCGTCAAAGAGCCCCTGGTGGCTAACGGCTCTCCGGCTTCTCATGGCGGCGCTCGTGATCGTCGCACTGGCCGACCCGATCCTCAACCCTCAGGACACCACCGTTAGCGACGATGGTCCACTGGCGATCGTAATGGACAACAGCTGGGCGACCGTCAGCGACTGGGACGAACGGGTGGCGACCGCCGAGCGTCTGATTTCCGACGCGGAAAGCCAGAACGTGCCGGTCTCCATCGTCTTCACCGCGGACCGGACCAACGACGCGACGCCGGATATCGCCGCGCGAGCGCGCGAGCGGCTGCTCGCCGCGGAACCGCGTCCGCTGCCCGCCGATGATCTGTCGGCGATCGAAAACCTGGCTGCGGCTCTGCATACCACGCCGCTCGGCACGATCGCGGTGCTGTCCGACGGCATCGCCGAACCCGGCGCTGAACACGCCTGGGAAATGCTGGCCGAACTCGAGACCGCCCAGGCGCTGATTTTCGAAACCGGCGGCGAAAGCACCGTAGCGATCACCTCCGCCGAAAACAGCGCCGATGGTTTCAATCTGTCGGCGGTGCGCGTCAACGACAGCGCCGCGCAGACCCTGCCGATTACAGCCCGCGACAACAGGGGCCGGCCAATTTCCACAGGAACGCTGGAATTCGCGGCTGGGGAACGGCGGGGGCAGGCGTCCCTGTCAGCGCCGTTCGAACTGCGAAACGACTTCGCGCAGATCGTCGTCGACAATGCGGCCACGGCCGGCGCAACCTATCTGCTCGACGACAGCTTCCGCAGGCGGCGCGTCGCCCTGTTGTCGGCCGAACCGCTGGACCTGACGCAGCCGCTCCTTTCCCCGCTTTACTATCTCACCCGCGCCCTGCAGCCCTTCACGGATCTCATCGCGCCGGAAAGCGATGAATTGTCCGACGCGATTTCCGAGGTGCTCGAACAGCGCCCCTCCGTCGTCGTGATGGCTGATATCGGCACTCTCCCGGAAGAATCGGAATCGGAACTTTCGGAATGGGTGGAGGATGGCGGCATGCTTGTCCGCTTCGCCGGACCGCGTATGGCGAGCGGCATCGGCGATGACCCACTGGTTCCCGTCAAGCTGCGTCAGGGCGAACGCACGCTGGGCGGATCGCTTTCCTGGAGCGAGCCGCAGCCGCTGTCCGAATTTCCGGAAAACGGTCCGTTCTGGGGCATGTCGCGGCCCGACGATGTGAGCGTCAACACACAGGTTCTTGCTGAACCGTCGCCTGATCTCGCCGCCCACACCTGGGCGAGCCTGCTCGACGGCACGCCGCTCGTCACAAGCCGTGAAACCGGTCAGGGCCGCATCGTGCTCTTCCACGTGACGGCGGAGCCGAAATGGTCCTCACTGCCGATTTCCGGACAATTCGTCGAAATGCTTCGCCGCTCGATCCTGCTGTCGCGCGCCACCACGGCCGCGGGAAGGCAGGATACAGGCGTCAATCTGCCGCCATACCAGTTGCTGAACGCCAGGGGCGCGCTGACGGCTCCGACAGGCGCCGCTCAGCCGCTCCAGATTGCTCGCGGCGACACGCCGGTCGTCTCTTTTGATAATCCGCCGGGGCTCTACGGGGCGGAAAGCGGCTTTCTGGCGCTCAATCTGATGCGTTTCGACGACACGCTGGAGCCATTCGTCGCACCGGAATTCCCGGTGGCGGCGACGCGGTCCGGTTTCGTCGCCGGCGAAAGCCGCGATCTCAAACCACCGCTTCTGACGGCCGCCGTCATCCTGCTCATCATCGACAGCCTCGTGGTTCTCGGTATGTCGGGCGCCTTCGCGCGCCGCAATTTCGGCCGTCCGGCCGCGTCCTCGCTTGGCATGGCGCTCGTCGCCGCCGTGTTTTTCCTGTCTTCCGGCGGCAACGGACTGGCGGCCGACGAGATGCCGAACGACGACCAGATCCTCGCCTCTCTCGATCGCACCCACCTCGCCTATGTCATCACCGGTGACGCCGTGGTTGACGAGACCAGCAGACAGGGCATGACGGGGCTTTCACGTTTTCTGTCTTTCCGCACCTCGCTGGAGCCGGGTGACGCCGTCGGGGTCGATCTCGACACCGATCCGCTCGCCCTCTACCCGATGCTTTACTGGCCGATTTCCATCGACGCAGAGCCACCCTCGCCTGAAGCGATCAGCCGGATAGACGCCTTCATGAAAAACGGCGGCACTGTTCTGTTTGATACGCGCGATGCGCTCGCCGGGCTCGACGAGGCTGCGATCACTCCGGAGACCGCGCGCTTGCGCAATATCCTGGCCGATCTCGATATTCCCGCCCTCGAGCCCGTGCCCGATGACCACGTTCTCACCAAGGCGTTCTATATTCTCAACGAGTTTCCCGGTCGCTATCGCGGCAGTCCGCTTTGGGTTGAGACGAGTTACGACGCGGGCGAACAGAGCGATCGTCCGGCGCGTAGCGGCGACGGCGTCTCCTCGATCATCATCACCGGCAACGACCTCGCCGGCGCCTGGGCGATCGACCGCAACAATATCCCCGTCTATCCGACGGTGCCGCCGGATCCGCTGCAGCGGGAATACGCTTTCCGCGGGGGCGTCAACATCATGATGTACATGCTGACCGGCAACTACAAATCCGACCAGGTTCACATTCCGGCGTTGCTGGAGCGTCTTGGCCAATGATCCATTTCTCTCCGCTCATTCCACCCGTCTACATTTATGTCGTCGCCGCACTCGGCGCGCTACTGATGGCGTTTGGCCTCTGGCAAAGGGTGCGCGGCGCCTGGATCAGGGTCCTTGCGCTTGCCGCGCTGTGCCTGGCGCTCGCTAATCCTGTCTATATGCAGCAGGTGCGCGAACCGCTGGACAGCGTTGTCGCCGTGATCGTCGACCGCAGCCAGAGTCAGGCGTCCCCGGAACGCACGGCGGCGACCGACGAAACCCTCGCTCGTCTGGAAGACCAGCTATCGCGCTTTCGTGGCCTGGATGTCCGGATAGCGGAAACAACCCACGACGCCGCGGACAATTCCCCGTCCACACAGCTCTTTTCAACGCTTTCGACGACGCTCAGGGATGTGCCGACCGCTCGGATCGCAGGCGCGGTGATGATCACCGACGGACAAATTCACGACGTTCCCGAACAGGCATCTGAGCTTGGCTTCAACGCGCCCGTCCACGGCCTGGTGACCGGCAGCGCGGACGAGATCGATCGCCGGGTGCAACTGGTGAACGCGCCACGTTTCGGCATTGTCGGCGAGACCCAGGAGATCGTCTATCGCATCGTCGATGACGGGCGCTCCGGCGGCGACGTCGCGGAAGTGACCGTGAAGATCAATGGCGAGGCATACAGCCGCGAACTCGCTCCGATCGGCCAGGACATGCCGCTGACCATCGACATCGAACACGCCGGCGACAACATCATCGAACTGTCGGTCGAACCGGTTCCAGACGAAGTGACGCTCGCCAACAACAAGGCCGTCACCATTCTCGACGGAATTCGCGAAAATCTGCGCGTGCTGCTGGTTTCCGGCGAGCCACACAGCGGCGAGCGCGCCTGGCGCAATCTTCTCAAATCCGACACCTCGGTCGACCTGGTTCATTTCACCATCCTTCGCCCGCCTGAAAAACAGGACGGCACGCCCATCGACGAATTGTCGCTTATCGCCTTTCCGACCCGTGAGCTTTTCGTTGAGAAAATCAACGAGTTCGACCTGATTGTCTTCGACCGGTACCAGCGCCGCGGCGTTCTCCCGGTGCTCTATTACGACTACATCGCCCAGTATGTGGAGGATGGCGGCGCGCTGCTGATCGCCGCGGGTCCGGAACATGCCGGGCAGGATTCCATCGCGAGCACGCCGCTCGCGCCGGTTTTGCCGGCGGCGCCCACCGGCCGCGTCAGCGAAGTCGGCTTCTATCCGCGTCCGACCGATGTCGGTGCGAGGCATCCCGTCACCCGCGATCTGCCGGGCTCCGGCCAGGAGCCGCCGCAATGGGGCCGCTGGTTCCGGGCTGTGGAATCCAAAGCGCCGGTCGACGATACGGTGCTCGAGGGACCAGACGGCATTCCGCTCCTCGTGCTCGAACGTGTCGGCGATGGACGCGTCGCCATGCTGATGTCCGACCATGGCTGGCTGTGGGCGCGCGGCTTCGAAGGCGGCGGTCCGCATGTTCCGCTCTACCGGCGCATCGCCCACTGGCTCATGAAGGAGCCGGCGCTCGAAGAAGAAGCGCTGACGGCCACAGCCAATGGCAATGTCATCACCATTGATCGACAGACCATGGCCGACGCCGTGCCGGAAGCCGTGCTCTCGTCGCCGTCCGGCGAGACCGTTTCGATCAATCTGAGCGGTGGAGAAGACGGACGCTTCACCGCCGACGCGCCTGTAACCGAAAGCGGCCTGTTCGAAATTTCCAACGGGGACATGTCGACGCTCGTTCATGTCGGGGCAACCAACGCGCCGGAATTTTCCGCGACCGTGTCCACCACGGAAGTCCTGAAACCCATTGCCGATGCGACCGGAGGCATGGTAGCGCGGGTTTCGGACAATGGCGGCGCCGTGCAATTGCCGCCCATCGTGCCGGTCAAGGGGCTGCAGCGCGGCTCGTCGGATCGCATGATGCTCAACCTGACCGGAGAATCCGAACTCCGAGGAATCAACAGGATCCCGCTCTTCGGCGGCTTCCTGGGTCTCGCCCTGCTGCTGTTCGCGCTCGCCGGCACATGGTACCGCGAAGGCCGCTGACCCCTTCCGCAAAACGTCGACGCGTATCGAAGAAAACAGAGGCAGAACTTTCCGGCTGAAATTTCCGGCTACCTGTGCTATACAGTCGTCTTTTCAAAGGCGATCTCGTCGGCGCCGGATCGCGCTGCAAGGGGCAAAAACACGAATTCCCGAAACAAACCCAGATCGCCCTGAAGAGGCTGATTGCTCGTTTCCCGAAACAAAGCCAGATTGGCCAGAATGTGCCAAACGGCCAATTCCCGAAACAAAGCCAGAATTCACTGAACCTTTTGCCGGTCTGGGGCAAGCCTAGAGATATCACTTTAATTCATTGTTTTTATTAATTAAATAACATCCTTCACTGGCAGGTCTTTTATCTTTCCAACGCTACCCAACTCTCCTCATCCCGCGCTTGACGCGGGATCCATACAGAATTTCGGCAAACGCCGCCGCCACAAAGCAACGTCCGGCGCTCCCTGCATCGCGGGTCAGCCTTGCGCCTCTCAGGCGATTTCCTGCACCATGAGTTCGAAGGCCTCGGCGACTGGATCTTCGCGCCACCGGATCGGTCCGTTCAACCGTTCCTGGATGTCCTCATTATCTGTCGCCACCAGGATGCGCGACCGGTCTACCGGACCCGGAAAATCAAGTCGCGCCGTCACCGGTGTGAACCCGAGCGGGGCGTAATAGGGCGGGTCGCCGACAAGGATCACGGCCTCGCCCCCCTTGGCCTTGGCGGCGAGCACCGAAATCCGCACCAACTCGCGGCCGATGCCAAGATTCTTGTGCGACGGCCGCACGGCCAGCGGTCCAAGCATATGGCCCAGGGCGTCTCCCGCCATCACCGGCGTCAGGCGAACCGAGGCAATGACCTCACCGTCCACCGTGGCGACGAAAGACAGCGACCGGTCGTGCGGCCCCTGCTCGCGAACACGCTCCGCCGCGCGCGTCAACCGGCCCGGTCCGAAGGCCTCTTCATTGATGAAATTGATGACGTCGTCGTGGGTGGGGTCTTCGGTCAGATAGACAGGATTGAGAGCGGACATGGCGAACCCGGATATGTGAATTGAAAAGACAATGGACGGCCGTCTGCCTGTCGGCAGCGCGTTATCAGCTTCGTCGCAATTGTCCCGGGTTGTGCATCTCGCTTCCTCTTTTTGGTCCGGGGCGGATAGCACATAGATGTCGCGCCATGCAAGCAATTATCCGTTTCCGGCGCCCGACCCGCCTCAGCGCGCCTCGAGAGCCAGGCGCTGAATCAGCATGATGGTCTTGGCGTCGCAGATCTCGCCGGATCGCGTCATGGCCAGCGCCTCCTCGAGCGGAACGTGCAACACCTCGATATCCTCGCCTTCTTCCGGGTTGCCGCCGCCCTTCGAGGCGCGGTCCGAACGGTCGTAGGCTCCCTGGTAAAAGGACAGATATTCCGTCACCGATCCGGGACTCATATAGACGTCGAAAAGATGGTCGAGTTCGGATACGCGATAGCCGGTTTCCTCCTCGAGTTCCTCGCGCATCCGCTGCTTCGGATCGGCGCCGTCGAGCATGCCGGCAGGAACCTCGATCATCATTCCGTCATGACCGTTGACGGCGGCCGGCAGCCGGAACTGCCGGATGAGAAGCACGGTTCCGCCCGCCGGATCATGAAGAAGACAGGCCACGCCGTTGCCGCGGTCATAGGCTTCCCGCCGCTGGGCCTGCCACGCGCCGGAACGCGTCCTCAGTTCGAAATCGTAGCGCGAGAGAACGCCCCAGTCGTCTGACAGAATCGTTCGATCCCGGATGCGGAAAAGTTCGTTGGACGGCATGCAGTGTCTCCCTGGTCTCGTCGGGCTTGGAATAAACGGCGGCAACGTCAAGAATGTGTAAACGCGGACAGGCGAAGAACAGACTGTTCACCCGAACGGTCTTCGTCTTCCGGCGTTAGGACCCTATGTGAGCGTGGAAAAGGAGCTTTGACATGGGTAAACTGGTCGACGGCGAGTGGAAAGACGTCTGGTACAATACGAGCGAAACAGGCGGTCGTTTCAAGCGATCTGATTCGAGCTTTCGCAACTGGGTAACACCTGACGGCAGCCCCGGTCCAAGCGGCGAAGGCGGCTTTGCAGCCGAGGCCGGCCGCTATCACCTCTATGTCTCCCTCGCCTGCCCCTGGGCCCATCGCACGCTGATATTCCGCCGACTGAAAGGTCTTGAAGCGGCGATCGGCCTTTCGGTCGTCGACTATCACATGGGTGAGAACGGCTGGGAATTCCGCGGCAGGGAAGGCGGGACGGAAGATCACATCCATGGGTTGGAGAAGCTCTGGCAGGTCTATGTAAAGGCCGATACGCACTACACCGGCAGGGTGACCGTGCCGGTCCTGTGGGACAAGAAGACCGGGACCGTCGTCTCCAATGAATCCTCCGAGATCATTCGCATGTTCAACAGCGCCTTTAATGGCGTCGAAGGCGTCGACAGCGATCTCGATTTCTACCCGGAAGCGCTGAGAGCGAATATCGACGCGATCAACCAGCCGATCTACGACAACGTCAACAATGGCGTCTACAAGTGCGGCTTCGCCACCAGCCAGGAGGCCTACGAAGAAGCCTTCGACGCCCTGTTCGCAGAACTGGATACACTCGAGGAGCGTCTGACGACGAACCGCTACCTTCTCGGCGGAACGCTGACCGAGGCGGACTGGCGGCTCTTCACGACGCTTGTGCGCTTCGACCCGGTCTATGTCGGGCACTTCAAGTGCAATCGGAAGCGCATCGCCGACTATCCGGCGCTCTCTGGCTATATGCGCGAGCTCTATCAGATGCCGGGCGTCGCCGGGACTGTGGACCTCAACCACATCAAGAAACACTATTACGGCAGCCACGAAAGCGTCAATCCGACAGGCATCGTGCCGAAGGGGCCCGAGCTCGACTACGACGCCCCGCACGATCGCGGCCGTCTTTGACCGCTACCAGGTGCGCGAGACCGGTTGGCCCTGGAGCAGTTCAGCGAGCCTGCGCCGGGTCGCATCCGTGGTGTTGTCCGGCAACGCGTTGGTTTCGAAAAAGCCGGCTTCGGCGATCTCGGCATTGCCATTTAGCGGCGCTGTCTGCGACACGTTCCTGCAGACAAACAGCGCCACGTGGTCGCGCCGGCTGGCGTTGCGGTTGAAATAGAAACCGAACAGCTCGGCGGCGCCGCCGATCGCGAGGTTTCCTTCTTCCGCGAGTTCCCGCTCGAGCGACTCATAGACGCTTTCTCCCGCATCGACCCCTCCGCCGGGCAGATACCAGCCGCCGATATAGGTGTGCCTGACAAGAAACACCCTTCCCTCGGCGTCGAAGGCCGCGGCGCGCACGCCAAGCGTCATGGGACGATTGAAAATATGAAAAAGATGCAAAATTCGGACGAGCATTTGACCCCAACTCTCTTTATGGTCTGATCATGTTTCGTCTCGCCCATATCTCCGACGTCCATCTCGGACCACTTCCTAAAGTAACATTACGACAGTTGGCGTCCAAGCGGATCACTGGCTATGTGAACTGGCACCGCAATCGTCGCAAGCATCACGCCAGCGACGCGTTGACCGTCCTGATGGAAGACATCTTCGCGCAGTCTCTTGATCATCTGGCTATCACCGGAGATCTGGTGAACCTGTCGACCGATATCGAGATCGAAACGGCGACGGCGTGGCTGCAAGCCGCCGGCGATCCGGAGAACACATCCCTGGTGCCCGGCAATCACGACGCCTACGTGCCCGGCGCCTTCCGGAAAATATGCGCAGCCTGGGCGCATTACATGGCCGGCGACGACGTGACGGAAAGACCGCTGACGGTAAGATCGTTTCCCTATCTGCGCCGTCGCGGGCCGGTCGCGCTGATCGGCGTGTCTACCGCCAACGCTTCCCTGCCCTTCATGGCGACGGGCATGTTTGACGAGACCGAGGCGCGGCGTCTGCGGGCGCTACTGAAGCAGGCGGGAAAAGAGGGTCTGTTCCGAATCATCCTTATCCACCACCCGCCGGTCAACAACGCCGCCGCCTGGCACAAGCGCATGCAGGGCATTTCGAGGTTCCAGAAAGTCGTCGCCGAAGAAGGCGCCGAACTCGTCCTGCATGGCCACACCCACCTCGACACGCTGCACCGGATCATGGGCAAGGCGAGAACGGTTCCCGTCCTGGGCGTGCCGTCAGCCAGTGAAGGTCCTTCCAGCCGTCGACCAGCCGCCGGCTACAATCTGATATCGATCGAGGGCGCGGATGGAGACTGGCGTTGCAATGTGGCGCGTCACAGGCTTGACCGGACAGGAGAGGAGATCGTGCTTTCCGATACGATCGACCTGCACTTGAAAATCTAGGCCTTTTACAGACCTGCTATGGATGGGCTGATTTCGCCCCAGAAAATGGCGCCCATCGCGAAAAGCGTTACCAGACTTCCGATGATGAACCAGATAAGACCGGTGACAAAGCTGGCCCCGTTGGGGTGGTCCTTCTTCGCCGCCGGTTGAGGCGTTGCATCGATTTCGGCCTCCTGCGCCGGCGCCGGTTGCGGCCGTTCAACCGCCTGGGAAGCGACCGGCGTTGCGTATCTGAAATCGTCACCGGCCATGAAACGCTGGCGCTCGACGGTCCGCTCTGCAATGTAGATGGTGACCTGATCGGCCATCTTCATGAGATCATCGGACTCGGCGAGCACGCTGCGCCCGTAGCGCCTGTCGAGCACGAAGCGGAAGGTGCGACGGTCATGTCCCATGTGGACATGGGCGACGGCGTCGATCCACAGACGCGGTTGCGCGCCTGACGACAATGCAAAATCGAACTGGTCGTCGTCTTCCGACACTTCGTCGAAGACCGGCTGCAGTTCGTTGTAGAGCAATTCGAGACGGGCGCGATCCGCCTCCTTCATGTCGACGATGACATCCTGCCTTTCGGCGGCGGCGATCTTGACCTCGCGCACGGCGTCAGACAGATGCCTCTTGTTCTGGGGAGCGGGATCGTTGCTCATGAGCCGAATAACCTGCTGATATGGTTAATTTACAATTACCCATAACATGGGACTTCGCCTCGACGCGAGCAAGCCGACATTTTAATCGCCCACAGAAGCGATGTTCTGGCGGATGAGGGTCTCGACCTCATCAGACCGCTCCTCGATCAGCATGTGACCGGTGTTTTCGAAGACATGGGCGGCGAAAAGCGGCGGCAGGCGATGCGACTGGCGCGTCGGCAACACCCGGTCCTGCGTTCCCCACAGCACCTTGACCGGCATGTCGAGAGCAGCGATCAACTCGCGACGTATGACGCCCTGAGATACGCCGGCGTCATCCTCGACGAAGATGCTCTGCATGATCTGCTTCATCCTGTCGGCGGCGCCGTGGGTTTTGCGCAAGGCCTTCAGGCGAGAAACCAGATCCGGAGGGATCGTCGCGTTCCAGCCGAACATCTCCTCGAGACAGGCGGTCAGGTCCTGTTCGTTGTCGGCAAGCGCATAGCGCCTGAGAAGCCGGTGATTGATTTCCGCGCCGAAACCGCCCGGCGCGAGCAGCGTCAGAGACGCGACGCGTGGCGGCTGGCGCGCCGCGACAAGCGCCGCCGTGGCTCCACCCATGGAATGTCCGACCAGATGCGCCCGCTCGACGCCGCGCCTGTCGAGATCGGCGATCAGCGCCTTCGCCATGCTGCCGCCGCCGCCCACGCCGGAGGACGACGCTGATCCGCCATGTCCCGGCAGATCATAGGCGAACGTTTTCCGGTCGACCGACAAGGCGTCCTGCAGGCGCGACCAGACAAACGAGCCAGCCGCAAAGCCATGCAGAAAGACAAGCGGCGGGCGGTCCCCTTCGCCCTTCTGGAGAGCGTAGAGACCGTCCGCCGTCATTTTTTGATCGTCAGTATCCGGCACCGTCGGCGGCTATTTCAATGCGATAAGGCGGTTCGCCGCCGAGACGACACCCTCGAGCGAAGCCGCAACAATGTTGGTGCTGACGCCGACCCCGAAGATCTTGCCGCCCGGATGCTCCATTTCCATGTAGCAGATCGCCTTTGCGTTGGCGCCGTGCTGGAGGGAATGTTCCGAGTAGTCGGCCACCGTCAGCTCGATGCCGATGTGGCGCGACAGGGCGTTGACGAAACCGTCGATCGGGCCGTTGCCGGCGCCGTTGATCTTCATGGTCTCACCGTTGTCGGTGATAACCGCCTCGACCTCGCGAACGCCTTTCGTCTCAGTGGAGGCGTAGGTGTGGTGGTCGACATATTTGAGCCGTCCGTCCGGCTGTTCGACATAGATGTCCATGAACCGGTCGTAGATCATCCGCGAGGGAAGCTCTTCGCCCTCCTCGTCGGTGATGCGCTGGATTTCCGACTGGAACTCGACCTGCAGGCCGCGCGGCAGGTTGAGCCCGTAATCCTCATGCAGGATGTAGGCAATGCCGCCCTTGCCGGACTGCGAGTTGATACGGATGATCGCTTCGTAGGTGCGGCCCACGTCCTGCGGATCGATCGGCAGGTAAGGCACTTCCCAGAGTTCCTTGTTGGAGGAGCGGATCGCCTTCATGCCCTTGTTGATCGCGTCCTGGTGCGAGCCGGAAAACGCCGTGTAGACCAGTTCGCCGACGTAAGGGTGGCGTTCCGGGATTTTCATCTGGTTGGCGTATTCGTAGATGCTCTTCATGTGCTCGATCCGCGAACAGTCGAGTTTCGGATCGACGCCCTGCGTGTACATGTTCAATGCCAGCGTGACGATATCGACATTGCCGGTGCGCTCGCCATTGCCGAACAGCGTACCCTCGACCCGGTCGGCGCCGGCCATCAGCCCCAGCTCGGTAGCGGCGATTCCGGTCCCGCGGTCATTGTGCGGGTGGAGCGACACGATCAGGCTGTCGCGACGGTCGAGCTGACGACACATCCATTCGATCTGGTCGGCGTAAATGTTCGGCGTCGACATCTCGACGGTCGAAGGCAGATTGATGATGAGCTTGTCATCCGGCGTCGGCTGCACGACCTCGATCACCGCATTGCAGATTTCCAGCGCAACCTCCAGCTCGGTGCCCGTAAAGCTTTCGGGGGAATACTGGAATCGGTAGCCGCCTCCCGCCTTTTCAGCCATATCCGTGATCATCTTCGCGGCGTCGACGGCGATCTCCTTGATGCCCGCAACGTCTTTGGCAAAGACCACGCGACGCTGCAGTTCGCTGGTCGAATTGTAGAAGTGCACGATCGGCCGATGCGCGCCTTCCAGCGACTCGAAAGTCCGGGTGATCAGTTCGGGACGGCACTGGACCAGCACCTGCAGGGAGACGTCTTCAGGCACTCCGCCCTGCTCCACGCACCAGCGCGCAAAGTCGAAATCGGTCTGCGAGGCGGAAGGAAAGCCGATCTCGATTTCCTTGAAACCCATGTCCAGAAGCAGCTTGAACATGCGCGATTTGCGGTCGTGCCCCATCGGATTGACGAGCGACTGATTGCCGTCTCGCAGGTCCACCGAACACCAGACCGGCGGGTTCTCGATGCGCTTGGAGGGCCAGGTCCTGTCGTCAAGGCCAACTGCGGGATAGGGATGATATTTGCGGGACGCGTCCGGCATGCCGGACTGTTTTTTTTCGGCTTCGCCGATTGTCTGTACGATAGTCATGTCTGTTTCTCGATCTCTTCAGGCAACGCCTCCGGGCTGTCGCCATACCGGCCTTCCGGCCGTTTCACTTTACTGATGAAGGTTTCAAGGAGCTGGCGCCATCGGCAAATCGACCGCCGGACGCTCCCTCAACGGGCCCGGCGATCGCCAGTAAGGCCGAGAAGTAGAAGCACGGACAGGGCCGACGCGCACAAGGTGCGCGGGACCTTCAGATCTTCGAAAATTTCAAACGTGCTCTTCGACATGGGCGGTCTTATAACCGCCCACTCGATGCACAGCAAGCCTTTTCACCCTGTCAGGCGCGACGGGCGAGATGGGCCACCACATTCTCGATCATGCGCATTCCGGCGTCCTGGCCGAGCGACATGATGGATTCGGGATGGAACTGAACGGCCGCCACGGGTTCGTTTCGATGCTCGATCGCCATGATCGTTCCGTCTTCGGCTTCCGCCGTAATGATGAAATCCTGCGAAAGCGTCGCCGGATCGGCGAAAATCGAGTGGTAACGACCGACGGTCACGGAATTGCCCAGGCCGGAAAAAACCAGGCCGGGTTCGGACACGCGCACGCGCGACGGCTTGCCGTGCATCGGAATGGCGAGCGTCCGGAGATCCCCGCCATAGGCTTCTGTAAGCGCCTGCAGTCCGAGGCATACACCAAAAATCGGCAGGTCGCGGCTGCGCGCTTTCTTGATCGTCGCCTTGCAGTCGAAATCCTTCGGCGAACCCGGCCCCGGCGACAGCACGACGAGATCCGGTTTGACCTCGTCGAAAACCGCGTCTGATATCGGCGACCGCATCGTGGTCACCTTTGCGCCGGTCTGGCGGAAATAGTTCGCAAGCGTGTGGACGAAGGAATCCTCGTGGTCGACAAGCAGGATGCTGACGCCGTCTCCCACCCGTGCTGCAGAGCGCGCGGACGCGACATCGTTCGCCTTGCCGGCTTCCCGGATCGCGGAAAGCATGGCCGAGGCCTTGAGTTCCGTTTCCGCTTCTTCCTCGTCCGGATCGGAATCGTAAAGCAGCGTCGCCCCCGCCCGCACCTCCGCGATGCCGTCCTTGATACGGATCGTCCTCAGCGTCAGTCCGGTGTTCATGTCGCCATTGAAGCCGACCATTCCGATCGCACCGCCATACCAGGCCCGCGTGCTCTTCTCGTTCTCCTCGATGAAACGCATGGCCCAAAGCTTCGGCGCTCCGGTGACGGTCACAGCCCAGGCATGACTGAGAAAGGCGTCGAAGGCGTCCATGCCGTCGGCGAGCCGTCCCTCGATATGGTCGACCGTATGAATCAGACGCGAGTACATCTCGATCTGGCGTCGGCCGATGACGCGCACAGTTCCCGGTTCGCAAACGCGACTCTTGTCGTTGCGGTCGACGTCGGAACACATCGTCAGTTCCGACTCGTCCTTTTTCGAATTGAGCAGCTTGAGGATCTGCTGCGAGTCCGCGATCGCATCCTCGCCACGCTTTATCGTGCCGGAAATCGGACAGGTCTCGACCCGGCGGCCATTGACGCGCACGAACATTTCGGGTGACGCGCCAACCAGATATTCACGCTCGCCGAGATTGATGAAAAAGGAGTAGGGCGACGGGTTGGTTTCCTTCAGACGCCGCGAAATCGCCGATGGCGGGCTGACGCAGCGTTCGTAGAACATCTGTCCGGGAACGACCTCGAAAAGGTCGCCGCGCTGGAATTTCTCCTTCGCCTTTCGTACAAGGCGCGCATATTCGCCGGGTTCGTGATCGCCGCGCGGCGGCGTCTTTTCCGCCATCTCGAATGGCGTGGCGTCAGTCTCCGCCGACTTGCCGACAGTCGTGTGGTCCCGTCGAGAGAACTCGTAACGGTCAACCCAGGCCTTTGCCGAATAATGGTCAACGACAAGGATCTCGTCGGGCAAATAGAGCACCAGGTCGCGCTGGCCATCCGGTCGCTTGAGATGCAGGTCAACGCTGTCGAACTGTAACGCCAGATCGTAGCCGAATGCGCCGAACAGGCCGAGATTGTCGTCTTCCTCGTTGAAAAACAGATCGATGATGGCGCGCAGCGGCGTGAAAACCGTCGTAACTTTCGAACGGCGCTCTTCCGAAAAGGACCCTTTCGGCATGAGCACGGTCAGCTCGAGACTGCGCTGGAGCTCCAGTCCGAGTACGATTTCCTTTTCGCGCTCGAGACGACGCGCAACGATGGCGAGCAGGGCTTCGCCGCGTTCATTATGCGCCTCGACGCGCATGGAGCGCCCCCTGGCGACGATCGAAAGAGGCGGATCGATGATCGCGGTGTCCCAACGCGTGTAGCGTCCGGGATATTCGTAGTTGGAGGAAAACACCGCGCCGCGCCGGCTATCAAGGCCTTCGATATAGTCGTCAAGCGCAGTGGAATAGGACATCGCATGGCGCGTTCGGCTGACCGACACCCCGCCGCGCGTTGTGAACTCCTCGGAGTCTTCAATATTTTTCGTTGCCATCATCAGTCACGATCCCGGTTTCGCCGACTGCCCGGCACAAAAAAGCCGCCGGACTGGTTCTCGGCGGCTTGCATTGTCGTCACACATGACTTGTCGCGGCCGCTTTTAGCGAACCCACCACCAGTTCATGTTGTTACGAGCGTTTCTCATAAGGCCTTGTTAGCGCCAAGCGCGGCCCCATGCAAGATGGCGCGAGCGTCAATTTGCGATGAGGCATTCAGAACAGGCCCTCGATATAGCCTTGCTGGTTCAGGCGAATATGTTCCGACGACGGCGTGCGGGGCAGCCCCGGCATCGTCATGATGGCCCCGGTTATCACAACGATGAAACCAGCGCCGGCCGACAGCCTCACCTCGCGCACCGGAACCGTATGGCCGGTCGGCGCGCCACGCAGATTGGGATCGGTCGAGAAGGAATATTGCGTTTTGGCCATGCAGACCGGCAGGTTTCCGTAACCCTGATCCTCCCACTGTTTCAACTGGTCACGCACCGACTTGTCGGCGATGACCTCGGAAGCGTGGTAGATGTTCTTCGCCACCGTCTCGATCTTCTCGAACAGCGACATGTCGTCGGCGTAGAGCGGCGCAAATTGCGACTTACCCGATTCCGCGAGGGCCACCACCTTGTGCGCAAGATCCTCGATGCCCTTCGAACCCTCGGCCCAGTGCCGGCACAGGACCGCCTCCGTGCCCAGGGTTTCGACATAGTCCTTGACCGCCTGGATTTCGGCGGCGGTGTCGGAGATGAAGTGATTGATCGCGACAATCACCGGGACGCCGAATTTCTTGACGTTCTGGACGTGGCGACCGAGATTGGCGCATCCCTTTTCGACGGCCTCCACATTCTCCGCGCCAAGATCCTCCTTCTTGACGCCGCCATTCATTTTCATTGCGCGCACCGTTGCGACGATCACGGCTGCGGCGGGCTTCAGTCCCGCCTTGCGGCACTTGATGTCGAAGAATTTCTCCGCTCCGAGGTCGGCGCCGAATCCGGCTTCGGTGACGACGTAGTCGCCGAGCTTGAGGGCCGTGGTCGTCGCCACGACAGAATTGCAGCCATGCGCGATATTGGCGAAGGGACCGCCATGCACGAACGCAGGATTGTTTTCCAGCGTCTGAACGAGATTTGGCTGCATTGCGTCCTTGAGCAGCACGGCCATGGCGCCGTCGGCCTTGATGTCGCGGCAGAAAATTGGCGTCTTGTCGCGGCGATATCCGATGATGATGGCGCCGAGGCGTCTTTCCAGATCCTGCAGGTCGGTGGCCAGGCAAAGGATCGCCATGACTTCCGAGGCGACGGTGATATCGAAACCGGCTTCGCGCGGAAACCCGTTCGCCACGCCGCCGAGCGAACAGACGATTTCGCGCAAGGCCCGGTCGTTCATGTCCATGACCCGACGCCAGGCAACGCGGCGCAGATCGATGCCGAGCTCATTGCCCCAGTAAATATGATTGTCGATCATCGCTGACAGAAGATTGTGCGCGGAGGTGATCGCGTGAAAGTCGCCTGTGAAGTGCAGGTTCATGTCCTCCATCGGAACCACCTGCGCATAGCCGCCGCCGGCGGCGCCGCCCTTGACCCCGAAGCAGGGGCCGAGCGAGGCCTCGCGAATACAGATCACCGCCTTCTTGCCGATGCGGTTGAGACCGTCGCCGAGACCCACCGTCGTGGTGGTCTTACCTTCGCCGGCCGGAGTCGGGTTAATGGCGGTGACAAGGACCAATTTGCCGTCGGGTTTGCCTTCAAGCGATTTGATGAACTCGGCCGAGACTTTCGCCTTGTCATGCCCGTAGGGCAGCAGACTGTGGCCCGGAATGCCGAGTTTCTCGCCAATCTCGAGGATCGGCTTCTTGGAAGCGCCGCGCGCGATTTCGATGTCGGACTTGACTTCGGCCATTTAGGTTCCTCCCGATAGACACTGCGACCTTTCTCAAAGCCGCAGCACAATTTAGAGCCCAAAAACCCGAACGCCTAAAGGTCCAATAAAGTCGAAAAATGCGTCATTCGCGACAAGTCGACCGGAAGCGGCTCATTCGTCCCCGATCGCGAGCAGCGTCGCATTGCCGCCGGCCGCCGCCGTGTTGATCGACACCACCTGCTCCTGCGCGAAGCGGCTGAGATAGTGCGGGCCGCCCGCCTTGAAGCCGGTGCCGGACAGGCCGGAACCGCCGAAAGGCTGCGTGCCGACTACGGCGCCGATCGTGTTGCGGTTGACGTAGACATTGCCGGTGTCGAGCGCTGAAACGACTTTGCCCACCGTCGCCTCGATGCGTGTGTGGACGCCGAGCGTCAGGCCATAGCCTGTCGAACCGATATCTTTCAGAACCCTCTCGAGATCCTTCGATTTCCAGCGCACCACATGCAGGACAGGCCCAAAGACTTCCTCCTTCAACGCTGACGCCTTGTCCAGTTCGATGATATGCGGCGCAAAGAACGTGCCGCGTTCCGGAGCTTCGCCGGCATAGCGCACCTTCTGCGATTTCTCCATCGCGGCGACGTGTTCTGCAAGCATACGACGTTGCGTCTCGTCAATGATCGGCCCCATATCGGTGGAGGCGAGTTTCGGGTCGCCGATAGACAGTTCCCTTGCCGCCCCTTCGATCATCGCGATCATGGAATCGGCGACATCGTCCTGAAGGAAAAGGATTCTCAGCGCCGAGCAGCGCTGGCCGGCGGAACGGAACGCCGACATGACGACGTCGTCGGCCACCTGTTCCGGCAGCGCCGTTGCGTCAACAATCATGGCGTTGAGCCCGCCGGTTTCTGCGATCAGCGGAACGATTGGTCCGTCCTTGGCGGCGAGGCTGCGGTTGATCGCTCTTGCCGTTTCGGTCGAACCGGTAAAGGCGACGCCGTCAATCTCCGGATGCGCGGTCAAGGCGGCGCCGACATCCCCGGCCCCCGGTAGATAGATAAGCGCGTCTTCCGGAACGCCCGCTTGATGCAGGATGCGAACCATCTCGTAAGCGATCAGCGGCGTTTGTTCGGCCGGTTTGGCGATGACCGCATTGCCGGCGGCCAACGCCGCTGTCACCTGCCCCGTGAAGATCGCTAACGGGAAATTCCACGGGCTGATACAGGCGAAAATACCCCTGCCGCGCCACCCGTAGCGGTTCTCCTCGCCCGTTGGTCCGGGCATCACGGTGGGCTTGCCGAACTGGCGCCGCGCCTGGTTGGCGTAGTAGCGGCAGAAATCCACTGCCTCGCGAATTTCGGCGATGCCGTCGTCCAGGGTTTTGCCGGCTTCGCGGGCAAGCAGGTTCATCATCCGGTCACGGCTGGTCTCAAGGGCGTCCGCCGCCTTATCCAGCGCCTTGGCGCGTTTTTCGGCCGAAAGACGCGACCAAGAGGCAAAGCCCTTGCGCGCCGCTTTCATTGCCTCATCGACCTGTTGCGGATCGGCAAACCGGACGACGCCCACCTGGTCCGACGGATCGGCTGGAGACACCACGGTGACTTCCCCGCCAGACACCTTGTATCCGGGCAGCAGCGGCGCGGCGGCAACGGCTGATCCCGCCTGCCCGATACCCTCCAGCAAAGCGGTGAGTTCGCTGCGATGACCAAATTCGACGCCGGCCGAGTTGCGACGATCGGGATAGATCTCGGACGGCAGGCCGATCTGCGAGTGACGCGCACTTCGCTTGTCAAGTTGCAGCATGAGGGCCGGGCGTTTCAGAAGATCTGAAACCGGAATTTTATTGTCGCCGGCGATCGTAACGAAAGAGGAATTTGCTCCGTTTTCGAGAAGTCGCCTGACAAGATAGGCAAGCAGATCGCGATACCCGCCGACCGGAGCGTAGATCCGGCATGCGACCGGAGCGCTGTCCTTCAGGACGGCCTTGTAGAGGGCTTCGCCCATGCCGTGCAGGCGCTGGAACTCGAAGCCCGAGCGATCGTCGCCGGCTATTTCCAGAATCGTGGCGACAGTAAGGGCGTTATGTGTCGCGAACTGCGGAAAAATGCGCTCTCTTGCCTCGAGCAATTGTCTTGCGCATGCGAGATAACAAACATCGGTCGCCGCCTTGCGCGTAAAGACCGGATAGTCCGCAAGCCCGCGCTCCTGCGCCCGCTTGATTTCCGTATCCCAATAGGCGCCTTTGACGAGCCGCACCATCATCCGGCGTCCGGTGGAACGGCAAAGCGCATCAATGTGGTCGATAACCTGCGGCGCCCGCTTCTGATAGGCTTGGATCGCAAGGCCAAACCCGTCCCAGCCATCGAGCGACGGGTCGGAAAACACGGCGTCGATCACGTCAAGCGACAACTCCAGGCGATCCGCCTCCTCGGCGTCAACCGTGAAATTGAGCTGGTGACGGCGCGCCATGTGCGCCAGTTCGAGAAGCTTCGGCGCGAGTTCCTTCATGACCCTGTCGCGATGGGTTGCGAGATAACGCGGATGAAGCGCGGAGAGTTTGACCGAAATGCCCATCCGGTCCGGCAGCGTCTTCTTGCCGGCGGCCTTGCCGATCGCTTCAATCGCATCGGCGTAGGACTTGAAGTAGCGCCGCGCATCCTCTTCTGTCCGCGCGCCCTCGCCCAGCATGTCGAAGGAGTGGCGATAACCGCGCTGCTCGTTCTTTTCTGCGCGCTCAAGGGCGTCCTTGATGGTCTCGCCGAGCACGAAATGGTAACCGAGGAACCGCATGGCCTGCTTTGTCGCCGTGCGCACCGTCGGCATGCCAAGTCGACGCACGACGCCCTGCATGACCGATTCCGGCGTCTCGCCCGGCCGGATCACCCGCGCCGTCATGCCGAGCGCCCAGGCGGACGCGGAAACGAACCACGTCTCGCCGTGCGGCGTATGCTCGCTCCAGTGGCCTTCCTTCAGTTTGTCTTCGATAAGCTGGTCCTGGGTTCTCGCATCCGGCACCCGCAACAGGGCCTCGGCCAGCACCATCATCGCCAATCCCTCGGGCGTCGAAAGGCCGTATTCCCGCAGAAAATCCTCGATGCCGCCGATCGAGCCCGAATTATCCCGTATGGCGCGGATATACCGTGTAGCCCGTTCATCGATCCGGGCGTTCTGATCGACGTCAAACTGCAACTGCGACGCAAAACCCTTGATCAGCGCATCGTCGTCGCCTGCATAGGGAGCGGAAAACCGGAGTCTTTCATCGGAAAACGGGGCGTTCATGGCGATCTCCTGTGATATCTGCGATGATACGACGACTTCTCTGCAATTAATCTCTAATTATCGTAGATAATTTCAAATTTTCCCCTAGAAATACCAAAAAATATAGGAAACTTTAAAGGTCGCTTACCGATATCACGCCGCATTTCGCTATTTTGAAAACGATTGTCAAAACATGTCATAAATCAATGCGAGCAAGGTAACATCCAATGGCAACCATGAATGTTTCGCTGCCGGATTCCATGAAGGAATGGGTTGAAACGCAACAACAAGATCGCCGAGATGCAGCGACTGGTCGATGAAGGTCTTGAGAGTGGCGTGTGTACACGCAATGAGAAGGAAATTTCGGACCTGGCCCGCGACAAGGCGGTAGTCAGCGCCAAAGGCAGTAATCTATAGGCTGACCAGCAAGGCGAGGAAGATTTCGTCAACATATATGTCCAGGGAGCACACAGCTTCGGAATAGACCAGGCAGATTCATGCCGCCACGAACTTGTGCGCACCTTCGAAATTCTGACTGACAATCCCTACATGGCAAGAGAACGTGTGGAACTTTCTCCTGCTGACATAAGGGTTTATCCGCACAGCTCTCTTATCATCATCTATCGTAATGAAGAGAACCGACAGGTCTTGATCATTCGCATTCGCCACGCCCGCGAAGACTGGATCAACGACCCACGAGGTTAATCAGGCAAATCGGATGATGTGCATTGGCGCTGTGATCTCAACAGTTGGCTATTACCGATCCAGAATCGAGCGAAGCTCAACCAGATTCGAGCGAACCCGCAACAGATAGAACCCCACGGTCGTCAGATGCGATGGCATGATCCAGCCATCCTCACGCCCGTTGGAGACGATGACCGGATCGAGTTCGAGCGTGGAGCGAAGCTGCTCTTCCATCGTGTCCCAGACGTCGGTCAATTGTCGCGATTCGATGATGTCGGCGAAATCCGCATGCGCAGCCTTCAGTATGCCGTAATAGGCGTAAAGCTGACCGTAGGCATACCAGAACTGGTTGTCCGCTCGGGTGTCGAACCATCCGGCGTTCGAGGCGTCCGACCGGTCGCGCAGCGCCGCCGACGTCGATCCGATATCGCTGGCGATACGATCCAGAAAGCGGATCAGATTGTCGGCGCGCACATCGAAGACGGCGTTGCAGTTTTCCAGCCTGTCGTTGAACTTGAGGAGCCGTTCCCGGCCTTCGCGATAGGCGTCCGGCGTCGGCAGAATCGGCGATGGCGGCGACAGGGTGAAATACCAGGTGTATTCGTCATACTGCAGCCGTCCTCTGGCGCGTGTGAGATCCTCATCCGCCGCCGAGGTTCCGCGCACGCGTCCAAGTGCGTCGACCAGCTCGATCGCCGTGCGCTGCACGGCCTGCTGTGCGCCGCGCTGGAACGACGCCTTGTTGTCGAGGAACGGCGTCGAGTCCCAGTCGATCCCGAAAAAACCGAGCTTGTAGAGCACCATCGACGACATCCAGCGATTCTGGTCGACGTTGAATTCTATCAGTTCGGCAAGCGCGTCGACGATCGCCGACCGGCTGCAGGTGCGCGTGGTCTGTGAGCTGTTTTCGATCGACGTTTGCTCGCCGGCTCCGGTCTTTAGGCGATCCTGCTGGAACTTCGCGACGTAGTCGGGATCGAAATTCCTGATCCAGAGCGCGTTCCAGAAAAACAGGCCATAGAGCACAAACAAACCGAGCACCAAAACCCCGATCACGGCGCGCAAAATGAATCCCCTGCGGCGATACCACCGTCCAAGCAGCAGGAAGGGCCAGAGGATCCAGGCGATCAACAGGCCGATGCCATGTCCGATCCAGTGAAAGATGCGCTCGAAAAAGGCGATGATCGGGTCCAGCATGGTCTCAGTCCTCGTCTAGTCCGTAGAGGCGTTGGCGGAAGGCGCGCTTGTCCTGCAGATAGGTACGCGTGAGTGTTGCCACAACATGGGCGCGAAAGCCATCGCTGTAATCCTCGTAAAGTGCATAGAAGCCAGGCTTGTCGAAAATGAAACGCGAGACGAAATCGGACGGCGCCATCAGACTGATAAGCTGGTTCGTCAGCCAGCGGTCCGGATGCGACGGGTCGGCGCGGGTCAGCAGGAATCGCAAGGATGCCGGCATGTCGTTGATGTCGACATCGACCCCATTGTCCAGCCGTCTCGAAACGCCCCGAAGAAAGGTGAGATCGCTGTCCTGCGCGACGAGATCGGCGTGACGAAGACTCCAGTTGTGCAACCACTGATCGTCCGTTCCGGAAAAATCGATATCCGGCTGTGTCCGGTTGACAAGCGCCCATAGCGCCATCTCGATGCGGTGTTCGAGGAAGCCGGAGGCTTTCAGCCAGCCCGGGTCCGCCGTCTCGATGCGTCCGCTCTGATTCAGAAACCGGAAAACTCTATCATGATCGTCCAGCGGCAGATAGCTGACCTGCCAGGGCCTGGAACGACGGAAACCTGGAGCAGCGGGGTCGCATATGACCGTCAGGTCGCGATCGTCGGCGAATACGAACAGACCGCCGAAATGGCTGGTCCAATAGGCGTCCTGCCGGAACACCAGCTTGTCGGGCACGAGGTCGTTCTGGCGGATGTCGCCCGTGTGCCGGACAAGCTCCACCATGCGCTCGATCATGGCGTCGTTGCGCCATGCATTCGGCGCAGTCAGCAAGCGGTCCGCCAGTTCGCGCAGTTCCTCCGATTTCGCCAGGGTTCCGTCAGCCGCCCGCACATGAAATGTGACTTCGTTAATCGAAAGCAGGTCCTCGATCTCCTGCACGTGCGAAACATGCTCCTCGATCTCGCCGTAAAGGGCATCGCGGATCGTCACGGCGTGGACAGCCCGTCGATTGGCCTGGAAAAACTGATGCATCAGCGACGCCGTGTTGGAGAAACTCGTATGAACCACCGGAAGGCTTTCCTGAAATGGCGACAGGATGATGAAACGGCGATTGATCCGGTTCGGATCCAGATAATTCCGGTCATCGAGCTCCAGGGCGATTTGAGGCGAAAAACCGGTCATATCGATATCGAACGCTTCAAGCTGTGTCCCAGGCAGGCCGAATGCAGCCATGGCGCGATTGTAGCGCTCGATGAGGTGCGGCTCGGAGATCTCCATGAGCCGGCCGTAGATCAACTTGCTTTCGAGAAGACGTTCCATGGCGAAATCAGGCCTGCCAACGCCCGTCGCGTTTCATGTCTTCGATCTCTCGCACGGCCTTTTCGCGTTGCCGCTCGCGGCGAACGATCTCCTGCACGGCGGCGTCGTCGGACTTGTCGGTGTATCGAAACTCGGAATCGGCGTAGCGGTTGATCTCCTGCAGAACCATGTCGATCGTGAAAGGACCGCGCAGGTCCTCTATCATCGCTTTCTTGTCGTCGTAAGTCTTGTGCATGAAAGCTTCAGGCGTTTCGAACCATTCATCCGGCAGGTCGATATCCATCGCCCGCAGCTTGATCGCATCGGTGATGTTCTTGATGGCGCGTCCGGTAAAGCGCGGCTCGGCCCGCTTGATCCTGTAGAGGTATTCACCGATATCAGCCATCGTCCGTGGTTCGCCCCTTTCCTTTGCAAAGGCGTCCCACACGGCGACGAGTCCGTCTTCCTTGGGCCGTTCATGCCCCTCGTATGACGCGGCCACCGCCCGGTTGATTTCCTGCCCGGCGAACAGCGAATGCGACCCGAGCGGAATGTCGTGGTTCTTGCCGGCAAGCAGCACGAAGATATCGATATAGTCGTCCCTGCTCTGCGGTCCGTCGACCAGCCAGCGAGCGCCGGCGCGCTGGCGAAGCGCATCGTCCACATTCTCCGGATAGTTGGAGAACATGCCGAAACAGCAATTGCCGCGCACCACGGTGGAGGCCCCTGCGAAACTTTCCATCAGAACCGCGGTCACCTCGTGCTGACCGGCGGAAGCGCGATCGTCCGAACGTCTGGCCGCAACCTGGTCGATGTCGTCGATCGTGCCGAAACCGATCGCCCGCGGATTGACGACATTGTTGACGAACTCCTTGCAGTTCTGGCCGGACTTTCCCTGATAGGAGGAAATCTGGTCAACGCCGAAATTCTCGTAGTGGAAATTGTAGCCGGCGATCCTGCAATAGTCGTTGATCAGTCCCGCGATCATCCGGATCAGGATCGTCTTGCCGGTGCCCGGCATTCCGTCGCCGATGAATGTAAAAAGAAAGCCGCCGAGTTCGACGAACGGGTTCATCTGCCTGTCGAAGTCGTAAGCGACCAGCATCTTGGCGAGCTTCATCGCCTGGTATTTGGCGATGTGATTGCCGATGATCTCGTTCGGCTTCTTGAAGCTCATGACAAGGGGCTTGCGTTTTTCTCCGGGCGCCACCTCGAAGCCATTAAGCGTGAAATCGTCCTTCTCGATCCGTATATGCGCCTCGGCGAATCCGGCGAGCCCTGTGAAGCGCGCCCGGCGCTGCAAAAGGCCCTCGATCGCCGTGCGGGCAAAGGCCTTGGCGCGCGCTATCAGGGCAATCTCGTCCGGGCTGTCACTGATCGCCATGTCGAGGCCCGCAAGCAAAGATTTCAGCGCGTCCTGCGGGGTGTCGAATTCGTAGGCAGGCTCTTTCGAGTCGGCGACCGGCTCCATCTCGCCGTCGAGCAACTGGCTGAGATAGGCAGCGAAGGTGAACGCCGCCACATAGGAAGAAGCTGAAAGGAGTGCCTTGAAACGTATCGCGTCGTCGCCCGCCAACGGCGACGCCCGGTTGCGCGATTTCAAGCTCTCAAGATCGCTCTGCTTTGCAAAGTCATCGGCGATCGCCAGCGCGACCGCGAGCCCGCGGCGGGCGCGATACAGAAGCGCGTGTTTCGGGATCGACAGCATTTCGTCAACCGGTGGAACCTCGGCAACGGTCTTGCTGAACTCCACCTGCCTGGTTCTGCGCGCCGAACCGGTGGACACCGTTGAAACGAAACGCCTGCCGGTCCCCGCCAGCGCTGTGTTCGACCGTCCGTCGTCGTGCTCCAGGATAACGGTCCGCGTCACCATCGACTGCGCGGTTGGAATATGCGTGTCGATATCGTCTTCGTGAATGGTCGTCAGGCCTGCATTGCGGCTCATTGGTGAACCTCGCTGATGATCTGGTTGCCGGAAATCACGTGCACCGAATAGCCCCGGAACACGTCGGCCGCCTCACT
This sequence comes from Hoeflea sp. CAU 1731, assembly GCF_039888615.1. Taxonomy (NCBI): domain Bacteria; kingdom Pseudomonadati; phylum Pseudomonadota; class Alphaproteobacteria; order Hyphomicrobiales; family Rhizobiaceae; genus Hoeflea; species Hoeflea sp. CAU 1731. Next base: position 103,254 of record NZ_JBDQQS010000003.1, read on the forward strand.
GCTCGCAAACAGAGCCTGATAGGCGTCGTGCGTTACGAGCGCATGGTTTTCGTAATAGCTCACGCCCTGTCGCGTGGCTTCGAGATCGTTGGTTTCGATATGAAACTCCTGTTTCGCGGGCTGGCTGCTCCAAAGGCCGTGACGCGCAGGCCTCTCGGATTTCGACACGACTTCCTGCAGCGTCCACGTCAGCATCCAGGCGTTCTCCGGTCGGCTGACCCGGGAAAGCACGTCGGTCACCCGGTTGTTGTGCTCGGTGATTCCGGCTGAGTAAAACGGCCCCAGCACGAAACGGTGCAACTGCTTTGGATGCAGTTCGTCGAAATCCTTGTCCATATTGACAGCGATCGTGGCCGGCGACAGCGAATAGGCGCTGTTCTTTTCTGCAAAGGCGTCGAACTCGTGTGCAATCAGCGGATTGAGCAGACCTTCCACGGGCAGTGGAATCTCGATGTTCCGGTTCAGCCGGTTGTCTTCCGTCACCAGCATTTCGGTCAGTTTGCTGCTCGAATCCTCGATGACGGCGAGATAGACCATCGGCAGAGAGCGCGTGCCGTCGAAAATGCCCCAATGCACCAAGCAGTAGGGCCGGCCGCTCTTCGGATTGACCGAAACCTTGACCGTTTCCGGAAGCATGAAAGGTAGGAAAAGATCGCCCTTTCGAAGCGATTCGAGATACAGCCGTTCGGCGAGTTTTTCCTGCTGTCCCGCGGGAAAACTTCGCTTGGTGAAGATGTGGTCGACCATTTGCCGCCGCAGATCTTCGGCTTCCGGCAACACGGCGAGCCGCCTTTTGGCGGATTTCCGGTCATTCGCGAGCTCAAGCACGTTGTGATAGACGGGAAAACCGCTTTCCGCGCGCTGAATTCGGAAACGGTCTGTGAAGCCGATGCGGTTCCGCCAGCAATCGAAGGTCCCGTTCAGACGTTCGATATAGGCGCTCACGACTTGGGCGATGAGCCCGTGCTGGTAGAAGGGCGATGTCCGGTCGCCGAGAAACACGTCCAGCCCGTCAAGGGCGGCGCGCATCGCGTCGAAATACCGCTCCGCCTGGCTGTTGGCGTTTTTCATCGATCTGCCGATACGGCTCGTTGCGTCAGGACTGGACGTAGTCGGAGGCGTTGTGCTTTTCCATCACCTCCGAAAACCGTCTGGCGAAGGCGTCGTCAGCCAGTTTCTTGCGGCGCTGGATGTCCTGTGTCGAAAGCATGTTCTTCTCGTGCATTTCCAGAAGATCGGCGATGTGGCGCTGCGCCGCCGAACCGATGCCGGCCATGGTTTCCTCGGCCGCAGTGTCGACCTGGCTTCCGAGCGTATTGATCTTGTGGGCGACGTCCTGCTGGGCCGCAGTTTTCAGTGAATCTTCCAGAGCCTTGTAGAGAACGATGCGCTGTTCGGTATCGATGGTCAGCTTGTTGATCAGCGTGTTCTGGGCGGCGATCTGGTTGTTGAGGGAATCGACGAAGGTCTGGAACATTGACGTGTAGCGCTCCAGCGTCTGGCTTTCGGCCAGCAACTCCTGCTCCTTGGCCTGCGACTGGTTATACTCGGTTGCGAGCGCCGTGCGTTCGGATTCAAGTTGCGTGCGGGTCGACTGGTCAGTGGACGCCGCGATCTTGTTCTCGATATCCATGAGCAACGGGTTGAGTTCCTCGATGCGGGCTTGCGTGGTCTCGAGATTCGCCATCGTCGATTTGCGTCGTTCGATCACCTGGACCAGACTGGCCTCGGATGTCGTGTAACGGTCCTCAAGGATGGATTTCTGCTCCTTCAAAATGCCGACGATGGCGTCAGACTTCGCGAGCAATTCCTGAAGATTGTCGGACAGGGACATGTTGCGCACCCGGTCGGTGCGCAGGCGCTGCATGCGTTGCTTGGAAAAGACGCCGACGAATTTCTCCCAACCGGAAAAATTCTTCATGCTCTCGAACTCTGCGCCAAAGACGTTTGTCGCGTCCTCAAGACCAATGATGAGATCGGCGATATTGCCTTCCATCACTTTCTGCTGACGGATGACGTCCTCGATACGCGCATTCTCGATCTCGAATTCCGCGTCCCCGAGTTTGGTCTCGGCTTTGGAAAATTCCTGTAGCACCGCCCCCGATTTCTCGATCTTTGACCGCATGTCGTTGACGATATCGCGGGTCTTTTCAATCTCCGCGTCCATATTCTGCAGCTTCGCCATCCGATTCCCTCTCTTTCACCCGCCTGCAAGCATACATGCATCTATGTTGTGACAACACAATGCAACTGCAAGACAAGAAGTGAATGTTGTTGTTGTTAAAAGAATCACACGCTATCCGCGAGGGCGCCTGGGAGGCTCCGCACAAGTATCGTCTCTTGATCTACTGTAGTATCCTGACCGTCAATTGAAGAAAATTGGGTATCGCCATGGAGACGGCAGCCGACGTTCTGATATGCGGCGCGGGCGCGGCTGGACTGGTGCTTGCCATTGACCTCGCCAGAAGAGGCGTCTCCTTCCGGCTAATCGACAAGATCGACAAACCCTTCCGCGGCTCGCGCGGCAAGGGTATCCAGCCGCGCAGCCAGGAGATATTCGAGGATCTCGGGATTCTCGACCGTCTCGTTGCTGTCGGCGGGTTGTACCCGCCCCAGCGAAAACACCGCAGCGACGGCGGTTTCACCGATATCCCGGTCGCCGAACACGTCGATCCAACGCCGGCCGAGCCTTACCATCTGGCTCTCATGGTTCCACAATATCTGACGGAAGGGGTGTTGCGCGACCGGCTTGCAGAACTCGGCCATAAACCGGACTACGGCTGCGACCTGGTCGGGCTGAAACAGGACAAAAGAGGTATAGATGCGCGCATCCGCCACGATGGTCGAGAAGAGACCATGCGCGCGCGCTATCTCGTCGGCTCGGACGGCGGCCGCGGCTTTGTGCGCCATACACTCGATGTCGGCTTCAAAGGCAAATCGCTGGAGACTCGGTCGATCGTCGCGGATGTGAGGCTGACGGGTCTGGACCGTGACGCTTGGCATATGTATCGCAAAAACGAGGCGGAACAGCTCTCGATATGCCCGCTTGCCGGAACCGATCTGTTCCAGTTGCAGGCCCCCATCCCGCTCGAAAGCGAAGCGGACCTCTCGCTCGGCGGTCTTCAATCAATGGTACAGCAACGCACCGGGCGCGACGATATTGCAATTATACAGGCAGACTGGTCGTCCTCCTACACAATGAGCGCGCGCCTTGCCGATCGTTACCGCGTTGGACGCATTTTCCTTGCCGGAGACGCCGCCCATATCCATCCGCCAACCGGCGGACAAGGTCTTAACACCAGCATCCAGGACGCCTACAATCTCGGCTGGAAACTCGGGGCGGTTCTGGGTGGTGCGCCAGACAACTTGCTCGACAGCTATGAGGCTGAGCGACGGCCGGTGGCGGCTGGCATGTTGGGCCTCGCCACCAAACTCCTGGACGAACTCAAGCACGGCGAAATGCGGCGGGGCCGCGACGTCGTACAGCTTGACATCGGTTATCCGCATTCGCCGCTGCTGTTGGAAGAACCGGAACGCACCGGCTGCCTGCGCGCGGGAGACCGCGCGCCTGATGCGCCTCTGCAGGGCGCCGCAGGTCAGACGCGCAGGCTGTTCGAGATTTTCAAAGGCGCGCACTGGACCTTGATCGGATACGAAACCGGCAATGGCTATCCCTCCGCGCGCAAGGGATTGAATATCCACAGGATCGGAGCGGGTCGAGAGCTCGTCGATGTCTGGAGCTATTTCAGCGAGGCCTATGGCCCAGCGCCTGGTGAATGGGCCCTCGTTCGTCCGGATGGATATGTCGGCGCTATTGTCGAGGAGACTGAGATGGCGCTCCTGGAAGAATACATGCAGAAAGTGGGGCTGACTGCCTGATTTGCAGTCATCTGTCTTCCGTCATTCCCTTTTCGAACGTTGCTTCGACAAGGCGCGACAGGCTCGAGCCGCTTTCCCAATGGGCCGCATGCCATCCGGCGGCGCGCGCCGCCTCCACATTGGCGATCGTGTCGTCCACAAGAACCATGTCTTGCAGTGAGCGGCTGCATCGCTTCACGGCGGCGTTGAAGAACGCGCGGTCGGGCTTTCTGGCGCCGATCTGCGCAGAATATATGATCCCGTCCACGTGCTTGCCCAGACCAAGACGGTCCATCAGATACTTCGCTCTCAGATGCTCCTGATTGCTGGCAAGAAGTATCGTCGCGCCGTTTGCACGCAACGCGTCACAATCAGCAAGCATCGAAACGTCGAGCTTGGAATCCTTTTCGAACCAATAGTCGATGAATTCTTGCGGACTGATCGATGGCGCCAGCGCGGGCAGGCAGGCGGAGAGAACATCAAGCAGGTTCTTCCGGCCTATAACGATGTCGGGCCAGTGTGGCTCAAAGAACGCCTTCTGCAGACCGACCGGATCCACCCCCAGATCGTTCTTGATGTCGATTGCCCATGACAGGCCGTCTTCAGGGCGACCATTGACGATCACCCCATCGACATCGAGCATCAAGCAGAGCTTGCCTGTCATTCCGCCGCGGAAGGATCGGACAGATAAGCCAGCAGGTTCTCGATATCGTCGTCCTTCTTGAAGCCGGCGAAGACCATGGTCGTCTTCGTGACCAGCGCCCTGGGTTTGCGAAGATAGACGGTGAGCGTGTGCTCGTCCCAGACCTTGCCGTCGGCGCCGAACTCAGTCATCGCGTCGGAATATTTGAAACTGTCAATGCTGGCGACAGGACGGCCAACAATACCGACCAGATGCGGCCCGACCCTGTTCTTTTCCTGATCAACCGTATGACAAGCCCTGCATTTTCTGAAAACCTTGGCGCCCTCCACCGGGTCGCCGTCGGCAAGCGCCGGCGCGGTCGCGGATATCGTGAACACGGCCATCGTGGCGAGGAATTTTGAAAACATGGCTTGGTCCCCCGGGCTGTGGTCGTCGAATACGCGAATTTTATACACAATTTGCCGGCTCGGGGCATGACAAGGTGACGCATCGCGATGCTATGAACGCCCCATGGCCTCTTTCCAGTGAAGGCGGCAGAGCGAAACATATCTTTCGTTGCCGCCGATTTCGACCTGCGATCCCTCGCGAAGCGGTTTGCCGTCAGCGCCCAGACGCACAACCATCGTCGCCTTTCGCCCGCATTCGCAGATCGTGCGGATTTCCCTGAGGGAATCGGCGATGGCGAGCAGCACTCTGGAACCGGGGAAAAGCTCACCCTGAAAATCCGTGCGCAGTCCATAGGTCATGGCCGGGATATCCAGCTCGTCTACGGCGCGCGCCAGTTGCCAGACCTGATCTTCGCTCATGAATTGCGCTTCATCGACAAATATGCAGGCAGCCGGCGTCTCTTCATGTTGTCGGCGGATCATCTCGAAAAGATCATCGTGCGTGGTGAACGGAATCGCATCCGACTCGAGACCGATGCGGGAACCGATCCTGCCCTTACCCGACCGGTCATCGAGGGCGGCGATGAACAACAGCGTATGCATGCCGCGTTCCCGGTAATTGTAGGAGGCCTGCAGCAGGAGCGTCGATTTGCCGGCGTTCATCGCCGAATAGCTGAAATAGAGCTTTGCCAATTCCCGATTCCAAGTTCGAATTCGTCCGGACGCACCATAGGATTCGCGCTCAATGCGGCAAGCAGCGAGTAGCGGTTTTCCCCGCCTTACTGCCCAATCTGCCTTTCCAGATAGTCTTCAACCAGTTTCGCAGCGGACATGCCCGCGGGAAGGCTTCCGAGCGCCTTGCGGATATAGAGCCCGTCGATCATCGAGGCCATGCCCTCGGAGACAGCGCCTGACCGTGAGCCGATCAGCGGTTTCAGATTGTATATCAGGTTCGATCGAAGACGACGCGAATAGATCGACAGTAGCGCGTGCGCCTTGTTCGACTCCTGCGCGTGAACGTAAAACACAAGCCAGACCGATATTGTCTCCGGCCGGAACTGTTCGGAACCGAGACTGGCCCGGATGATGGCAATTACACGTTCATGAGGCGTTGTCGCCTCTTCGAGCTTCGCCCGCACCTCGCGCCGGTATTCCGCCAGCAAATGACGCATCGCCGACAGCAGCAGATCCTCCTTGTTGTTGAAATAGTGGTGGGCAAGCCCCTGCGAAACACCGGCGCGCTGGGCGATTTCGCGGATTGTGACGTCAATCGAACCCTTGGAGTGGATCGCCGAAATCGCCGCCTCGACCAGCGACTTGCGCCTGATTGGCTCCATTCCCACCTTCGGCATTTGCGTCCTTTCACTTGTCAACGTACCGATTATGCGTCATTTTTCGCGCGGCAGGCGATTTATTTTGAACGCACATTCAATAAAGCTTGCAAATTCTCGCTGTTTATGGCGCGATAGGCGGGGAAGTGTAAAACAGAAAAACAGGGGCCCCGCATGAAGATTATCACAACATCCATTCTCGCTTTCGCCATGAGCGCGGCCATCGCCGCCCCGTCTCTGGCGGCGGATCCGGAAAGCTGCGGCACGGTAAACTTCTCCGACGTCGGCTGGACGGACATCACAGCGACCACGGCGGCCACGACCAGTGTTCTTGAAGCGCTTGGCTACGAGGCAGACGTCAAGGTTCTTTCCGTGCCGGTCACCTATACCGCGCTCAAGCAAGGCGATATCGACGTATTCCTTGGCAACTGGATGCCGACCATGGAAGCCGACATCGCGCCCTATCGCGAAGACGGATCGGTCGAGACGGTTCGCGAGAACCTCGAAGGCGCGAAATACACGCTCGCAACCAACGCAGCAGGCGCCAAGCTCGGCATCGACGATTTCAGCAAGATCGCCGAAAACAAGGACGCGCTCGACGGCAAGATCTACGGCATCGAGCCTGGAAATGACGGCAATCGCCTGATCCTCGACATGATCTCGTCCGATACGTTCGGCCTGAAGGACTTCGAACTCGTCGAATCGTCCGAGCAGGGCATGCTCGCCCAGGTGGCGCGCGACGTGAAGCGCGATCAGCCGATCGTTTTTCTCGGCTGGGCGCCGCATCCGATGAACGCCAACTTCGACCTCACCTACCTTTCAGGCGGCGATGACGTTTTCGGACCCGACTTCGGTGGCGCGACCGTCTATACCAATGTGCGCGCCGGCTACACCGACGACTGCCCGAATGTCGGCCAGTTCCTGAAGAACCTCAAGTTTTCGCTCGCCATGGAAAACGAGATCATGGGCGCAATCCTCGACGACGGCGAAGATCCGCAGGATGCGGCCAAGGCCTGGCTGAAGGCCAATCCGGACGCGCTCGCTCCCTGGCTCGAGGGCGTTACAACGCTCGACGGCGGCGACGCCATGCCGGCCGTCAAATCCAGCCTCGGCCTCTGAGGAACATTTGATCACTCCGCCCCGGCGTCGCCTCCGGGGCGGACTTTTATTGTCTGCAGCCAAAGCGCTCGAACCGCGCCGCAATACTCTCTCGAAACGTTTCGACAAAGTGATATGGTGACGCGCGCCCGGCACTATCCCATTGTGACGGGAAGCATCAGGAAAGGCGGGGACCAGTCATGGAATGGCTGACGGAATACAAGATTCCCATCGGCAAATGGTCCAAGGCCGTCGTCGACTGGCTCACGGAAAACGCCGACTGGTTTTTCGACGGACTGGCCGAAATTCTCGGAACCGTCATCGACGCCATCATGTGGGTTCTGCAAACCCCGCCGCCGCTTCTTGTCATCCTGGCTTTGACCGCGATCGCCCACGTCATTCGAAGGTCGTGGCCGATCACCGTCTTTGTCCTTCTCAGCCTGCTCTTTGTCGTCAACCAGGGGTACTGGACGGAAACCACGGAAACGCTGACCCTCGTCATGACGGCCTGCATTCTTTGCATGGTGATCGGCGTGCCTGTGGGCATCGCCGCCGCCCACAGGCCAAAGCTCTACGCAACGCTGCGTCCCGTGCTGGACCTGATGCAGACGCTGCCGAGCTTCGTCTATCTCATCCCGGCGATCATCTTCTTCGGCATCGGCATGGTTCCGGGTCTGATCGCCACGGCGATCTTCGTCCTGCCGGCGCCCATTCGCCTGACGCATCTGGGAATCACCTCGACGCCGCAATCCCTGCTTGAGGCCGGCGAAGCGTTCGGCGCGACGCCGCGACAGTTGCTCTGGAAAGTCGAACTTCCCTACGCCATGCCGCAAATCATGGCGGGTCTTACCCAGACGATCATGCTGTCGCTTTCCATGGTCGTGATCGCGGCCCTGGTCGGCGCCGACGGGTTGGGCGTTCCGGTCGTCCGCGCCCTGAACTCCGTCAACACCGCTCTCGGCTTCGAGGCGGGCTTCGTCATCGTCGTCATTGCCATCGTGCTGGACCGGGTTCTCAGAGCGGGAGACGGCAAATGATTGGCGATCCGGTGGTTCGGTTCGAGCATGTCGACATCGTCTTCGGCGACAATCCGGGGTCGGCTCTGCCGCTGATAGACCGGGGCGAAAGCCGGGACGCCATTCAGGAGGCGACCGGACAGATCCTCGGCGTCGCCGACGCTGAACTCGATGTCATGGAAGGCGAGATAATCGTCCTCATGGGATTGTCCGGCTCAGGCAAATCGACGCTCCTTCGCGCCGTCAACGGCCTCAACCCGGTCGCGCGCGGACAGACGCTGATCGACAGCGGGTCCGGTTTCGTCAACCCGCAACAGTGTTCGGCGAAAGAACTGCGGAAGCTGAGAACCAACCGCGTCGCCATGGTCTTTCAGCAGTTCGGGCTCCTGCCCTGGCGCACGGTTGAGGACAATGTCGGATTCGGACTGGAGCTCGCAGGCGTTTCAACCGAGGAACGCAAGACCAGGGTGCGCGAGCAGCTCGACCTCGTCGGGCTCTCGCAATGGGCGGATCGCAAGGTCAACGAACTTTCAGGCGGCATGCAGCAGCGCGTAGGGCTTGCACGAGCCTTTGCGACGGGCGCGCCCATCCTGCTCATGGACGAGCCCTTCTCGGCGCTCGATCCTTTGATCCGCACGCGTCTGCAGGATGAACTGCTGCAGCTCCAGGCGCAGTTGCAAAAGACCATCATTTTCGTCAGTCACGATCTCGACGAGGCTTTCCGGATCGGCAATCGCATCGCCATTATGGAAGGCGGCCGGATTGTGCAATGTGGCACGCCGCAGGAAATCGTCCAGAACCCCGCCAACGAATATGTCGCGGATTTCGTCGCCAACATGAACCCGCTCACCATGCTGATTGCCTCCGACGTCATGGCTAAGGGTATCAGCGAAGCAGCGTCGAAGGACAGCTTTTCGGCGACGGCGGCTCCGGATACGCCGCTGGTCGACATTCTGGATTCGATTGCCGCCAAACCCGGCGCCGTGGGGATCGTCAGCAACGGCCGCATCATTGGTTCGATAACCTCGCAAGACATTGTGAAGGGCTTGACCCGTCATCGCCAATCTGCCACCGAGTAGCCATCCTGCAGCCGGCTAACAGGTGGCTTTAAACCAACAATCACGCCGCACCCGGGCCACGGAATTCAAAGGGAGAAATTCGAGATGAAAACAGAAGGACAGGCCGCCATTGTCACGGGAGGCGGATCGGGTCTCGGCGCCGGAACTGCGCGCGCACTTGCCGCCGCCGGCGCCAAGGTTGCCGTGCTCGACATCAATGCGGAACAGGCCAAATCCGTCGCTGACGAAATCGGCGGGATCGCCTTGACCTGCGATGTTGCAAGCGGATCGAGCGCCGAGGAAGCGGTCGCCAAAGCCGCCGAGGCGCATGGCGATGCGCGTATTCTCATCAATTGCGCGGGCATCGCCAACGCCGGCCGCATTGTCGGCCGTGAAGGTCCGCACGACCTCGAATTGTTTTCCCGGGTGATCAACGTCAATCTGATCGGCTCCTTCAATCTGATGCGACTGGTCGCCGATCGCGCTTCAAAGCTGGACCCGCTTGACGACAACGAGCGCGCGGTGATCATCTCGACGGCTTCCGTCGCCGCCTTCGATGGCCAGATCGGCCAGGCGGCCTATTCCGCGTCCAAGGGCGGTATCCATTCCATGACCCTTCCGGCAGCGCGCGAACTCGCCCGCTTCGGAATCCGCGTCATGACGATCGCCCCCGGCATCTTTGGCACGCCGATGCTGATGGGCATGACTCAGGAAATCCGCGACAGCCTTGCGGCGGCCGTGCCCTTCCCCTCGCGCCTCGGCACGCCGGAAGATTACGCCAGTCTGGTCATGCATATTCTGGAAAACACCATGCTGAACGGCGAAACGATCCGTCTGGACGGAGCCATTCGCCTGGCGCCCAAGTGACATGATGGGACCGCTCGACGGCATCAAAATCGTCGAGATGGCGGGCCTCGGGCCCGCCCCGTTCGCCTGTTATCTTCTGGCCGGCATGGGCGCCCAGGTCACGCGCATCGAAGCGGCCAGGCGCGCTGCGACCTTTATAAAGCTGAATCCTGAAACCAACCCCGATATTCTGTTGCGGGAGATCCGCGAGATCGACCTCAAATCGCCGGACGGACATGACGAGGCGATGCGCCTCATCGCGGCGGCCGACGTGCTGGTGGAAGGCTTTCGACCAGGCGTCATGGAGCGGCTTGGCCTTGGCCCCGAGTCTGCGCATAAGGTCAATCCGGGCCTGATCTACGCTCGCATGACAGGATACGGTCAGGACGGACCGATGTCCGCGACCGCTGGACACGATCTGAATTACATCGCCATGTCGGGCGTGCTCTCCCTCATCGGCCGCAAGAACGCCCCCCCTACGCCGCCGCTCAATCTCGTCGGCGATTACGCCGGCGGTACGATGATGCTGGTCACCGGAGTGCTGGCGGCGCTCTTCGAGCGTGTCCGCACCGGCCGGGGACAGGTTATCGACGCGGCCATGGTCGAAGGTTCGGCGCTACTCGCCGCCCCGGTCTTCTCGTTTATCGCCTCCGGCTTGTGGAATGTCGAAAAGCGCGGCGAAAACCTGCTCGACAGCGGCTGCCCCTTCTACGATTGCTATGAAACCGCCGACGCGAAATTCGTCGCCGTGGCGCCGCTCGAGCCGCAGTTCTTCGCAAATCTCGTTGATACGCTCGCTCTCGACACAGAATGGAAGACGGCGCAATACGACCAAACCCGCTGGGACGAACTGAGGCGGCTTCTGGGCGATACATTCGCACAAAGGCAGCGGGACGAATGGGAAGCGATCTTTACCGGGATCGACGCCTGCGTGACGCCCGTTCTTTCACCCGAGGAGGCAGCGTCCCACCCGCACAACCAGGCGCGAAACAGTTTTACATATCAGGGCGGCGTGATGCCGGGATCCGCGCCGAAATTCAAGAGTTAGGCAATGGCGGAGACAAAGGCGACGATTCTCGAAACGGACGAGCAGGCGCGCGCGCTGGCGACGCGGCTTGTCCGCACCGCACGCTTCGGCGCGCTTGCGGTTTTGCACGCCGACACAGGCGCCCCTTTCGCCAGCCGTGTGGCTGTCGCGACCGCCTGCGACGGCGTTCCGGTGATCCTCGTGTCCCGCCTGTCGGAGCACACGTCCGGCTTGCTCTCCGATCCGCGTTCGAGCCTGCTCGTCGGTGAGCCCGGCAAGGGCGATCCGCTGGCCTATCCCCGCATCAGCCTTGTCTGTTCTGCTGTCAGGATCGACCGAGACGATCCCCGTCACGCTTCCGTTCGTAGCCGTTTTCTCAGACGCCATCCCAAATCGGCGCTCTACGCCGATTTCGCAGATTTCCTGTTCTTTCGGCTGGAGCCGCTTTCAGCCAGCCTGAATGGCGGCTTCGGCAAGGCTTACCGGCTTGCGCCCGAGGACATCCGCATCGATTCGCCTGCCAACGAAGAACTCGCCGGGATGGAAGAACGAGCAGTCGAGCATATGAACGAAGACCACCCGGACGCCGTCGATCTTTACGCCAAAGCGCTCGCCGGAGAAAGTGGCAACGGCTGGAAATTGGCGACGGTCGATGCAGCGGGGTTTGATATGATTCGCTCTGAGCGCGTCAGTCGTGTAGAATTCAACCCAATTTTGACGACCGCGGCCCAACTGAGGCCGGAATTGGTGACGCTCGCCCAGAAGGCGAGGAAGACGATGGATAACCAACGTGAACATGACGGCAGTAATTGAAGACGAAATGACCCTCGACACGGAGAAACTGGAGGAGAACGCCGAAAGGGCGGCCTGCCTGCTCGGCGCCATGGCGAACGCAAACCGGCTTCTCGTACTGTGCAATCTTGTAAAGGGTGAAATGTCGGTGAATGCGCTGGCCGAAAACGTCAATCTCAGCCAGTCGGCGCTTTCCCAGCATCTGGCGAAACTCCGCGCGCTTGATCTCGTGAAAACGCGTCGCGAAGCGCAGACGATCTACTATTCAATTGCCTCCCACGAGGTCAGCGCAGTTCTCGAAACACTCTATGCGCTCTATTGCGCGCCGGTGCTTGAGCCGGCCTGACCCAAATCAGCGCTGATACTTGATGAACGGAGTAAGTGTTCCAATCCGGTCGTAGAGCTTGCGCGCCTGGGTATTAAAATCCTGAGTCGTCCAGTAGACCGACGGGCACCCTTCAGCGTCTGCAGCGCTATACACGGCTTCGATCAGCGCGCGACCGACGCCTTGTCCCCTTGCCTCCGGATCTGCATAAAGGTCCTGAAGGTAACAGACATTCTCGATGCGCCAGCCATGCCTGTGAAACAGGAAATGCGCGATCCCCACCGGTTTGCCGTCAAGCTCGGCGATCAGCCCGCGATACTCATTCGGCGCGCCCGCATTGCCCGCCAGCATGCGATCGAAAGACGATCGGTAGACGTCCTCTCCCACTGACGTTTCGTAAAACTCCAGATAGGCCGTCCACAACCGTCGCCATTCATGCTCGTCGGACGGCTGCAGAGGGCGGATGACGAGGTTCGAGTTCATGATCGGCGGCGGCCTCCTTGATGCATCAGCTCAGTGTTATTTCAAAAAGGGCGGCGGTTAAAGCCTGCCAGCGGCTTCCGGCCTTTCGGAAGGTGTTGACCTTGCAATCAAGATCGGCCACTACCGGTCTCTCTTTTCTTCGGGACACGAGGGATCCGCACCATGAAACACAAGCTAGTTATCGATACCGACCCGGGTATCGACGATACAATGGCCATTGCCTATGCGGTCGCGCATCCGGAAATCAACCTTTTGGGACTGACCACGATCTTCGGCAACGTCTCCGCCGCGGAAGCAACGCGCAACGCCTTGTGCCTCCTCGATTTCTTCGGTCACGACGCCGACGTCGCCCAGGGCGAATCCCGACCGTTGGAAATCAATCCCAATCCCCATTCCTACTATGTGCACGGCCATAACGGCCTCGGAGATATCGACCTGGACGCGCCCAAAAGACGCGCCGTCGATCAAAGCGCCGCCGAATACCTCGTTGAGATCACCCGCAAAATGCCGGGCGAAGTCAACATCTGCGCGGTTGGACCGCTCACCAATCTGGCAAAGGCGCTGGAACTCGACCCGACGATCACGCAGCGCGTCAAGTCTGTGGTGGTGATGGGTGGAGCCGTCTATCGCCCTGGCAACGTTTCGCCCGTGGCGGAGGCGAACATTTGGAATGATCCGCATGCCGCCGACGCCGTGTTCGCGGCGGACTGGCCGCTTGTTCTGGCGCCGCTGGACGTGACGACGCCGGTGGTCCTGTCGCCTTCATTCTTCGCCGATCTGCGAAGCGCGAATTCACGGGTCGGAGGACTGCTCGCCGACATGGCGCAGTTCTACACCCGCTTCTACCGCAGCCACAGCGGCATTGAAGGATGTATTCCGCATGACGTTATGGCCTTGTCCTGGCTCACCATACCCGGCGTCTACCGTCAGCAGCGCGGCTCCATGGCCGTCACGACCCAGGGACCCGGCATCGGGCAAACGCTGTTCCAGCCAACCGGTCGGCGATCGGTCGATTCGATGTGGATAAAACGGCCGCAACACACAGCGCTTGTCGAGATCGACCCTGGCTTCTTCACCGCCGATTACTTCAGCACCATCGTCGGGCTGAAGGAACACTGAAGACGCAAAGCTGACAGAGTTGCAGAAAGTCGCAACTGGTTGGTTTCAATAACCGGTCAGACCGCCATCCACATGTAGGGTCTGTCCCGTCATGAAGCTGTTGTGCGGCGAAGACGCAAAGACGAAGACTTCGACGACTTCGTCCACCTCGGCGAGCCGGGCCATCGGTATCCCTCTGACCATCTGCTCCTCCGTGAGCACCTTGCCGCGCACATTCTGGCCAAGCTGGCTCGTCGCCATTGGCGTGCGCGCAAAGGACGGACAGACCGCATTGATGCGCACGCCAAGGCGCGCATATTCCTGTGCGACCGAACGGGTCAGGCCGACCACGCCGTGCTTTGCGGCCGCGTAGACTGAAAGACCGGATGCGCCGGTGACCCCGGCGACGGAAGCGACATTGACGATGACGCCGCCCTGGCCGGTTGTCCTGAACTGGTTTTCCATCGCGGGAAGCTGATGTTTGAGGGCGTAGAACACGCCCATCAGATCGACGTCGATGACGTGGCGCGCCTCCTCGGAGCCGATTTTCGGAAGTTTTGTAAATCCATCCTGGACGATGCCCGCATTGTTGAGGGCGACGTCAAGCCGTCCAAACCGCTCAAGCGCCAGCGAAACCAACTGTTCCGACAGGCCCTCGTCTGCGACATCGCCGGCTAGAAACGCGATCTCGGCGCCGGTTTCCTGATTGACTTGATCAACCGTCGTTTGCAGCGCCTGCGCCTTGTAGTCCGAGAGGACCAGATTCGCGCCTTCGGCCGCGTAGCGACGCGCCGCCGCGCTGCCGAAACCACCGCCTGCGCCGGTTATCAAAACTGTCGCCCCTTCGAATAGTCTGCTCACGTCAGTCTCCTTCCCGTGTGATGTCCACTGCCATCGCAGCAAGGACCGGCACCGCCGTTCCCATCTGCTTTGCGCGCTCCGGATTTGAAGCATTCCCGTCGAGGGCCCGTTTCAGCACGCCTTGCAGAATGGCGCCGAGTCGGAAAAACGAGAACGCCAGATAGAACGGCCAATTGTTGATTTCGCCAATACTACGCCGTCCGCAATAGGCCTCGACATACTCCCTTTCGGTCGGAAGGCCGATGGCGGCCCGGTCGAGGCCGCCGAGACCGCGAAAACCGCTCTTGTGCGGCAGTCTCCACTGCATGCACTGATAGGCCAGATCCGCCAGGGGATGACCAAGTGTCGACAGTTCCCAGTCCAGGATGGCGAGTATTTTCGGCGCCTCGGGATCGAAGATCATGTTGTCGATCCGGTAGTCTCCGTGCACCAGCGAAACCTGTCCGTCATCAGTGGGCAAATGGCGTTCAAGCCATTCGATCAGCACGTTCATGTCCTCGATCGGCTGGGTTTCGCTCGCCCTGTATTGCTTGGTCCAGCGATCGAGCTGACGCTCGAAATAACTGCCTGGTTTGCCGAAATCGCGAAGTCCGACGGCGTCCACGTCGACGTCGTGCAACGCCGCCAGGGCTGCGTTCATCGCGTCGTAAATCGGGAAACGACCCGCCACGTCGACTTCGGGCAAGTCCGGCTGCCAGAATATTCTGCCTTCGAGGTATTTCATGACGAAGAACATCCGGCCGATAGAGGAGTCCTCCTCCGACAGGTAGAACATCTCAGGCACCGGCACGCCGCTGCCTTTCAGCGCCTTCATGACGCGGAATTCCCGGTCAACCTGATGCGCCGATTTGAGCAGTTTCCCCGGAGGTTTTGCTCGCAATACATACTTGCCGCTCGCCGCCGTCAGCAGATAGGTCGGATTGGACTGCCCCGTGTTGAACTTCTCGATTTCCGTCAGACCCGAAAAGCCGGGGACGCCGGCCTCGAGTTCCGAACCGAGAGGCTCGAGAGCAATGTCGTTCGTCTTCGTCATGCGCAATCCTCCCAAATCCGCGCTTCGGAAACCTCTCCTTCAACGGACAGGATGCTCTATACGCTTATAGTCCTTTACGGAAAATCCGTCAGCCGCTTTGGGCGGCTTCTGCAAACAGGCCCTTCCCATGGTGGACGGAAAGACCGCCGTCTATCGGCAGGATCGCTCCGGTGATGTAGGAACCGCCCTTGCTGCACAGATAAAGCGTCGCAGCGGCAATGTCGTCCGGAGATCCGATCCGTCCGATTGGAACGCCTTTGGAGACAATGTCGACCTTCTTGTCGGTCCCGGTGGCGAACGCCGTCATATTGCTCTGGAACGGACCTGGCGCAAACGCATTGACCGTGATGCGCCGCCCGGCGAGTTCGCTTGAAAGAATGCGCGTCAGATGATGGACGGCGGCTTTCGAGGCGGAATAGGAGTAGGCGCCTTCAGCGAGTGGTTGTGTCCCCATCACGGAGCCGAGATTGATGACGCGCGCCGGGTCTTCGTCGTTACCCGCCTTTTCGAGCAGGGGAAGCAGTTCCCGCGTCAGGGTAAAGAGCCCCGCCACATTGACGCCCAGCACACGACCCCAGGCATGATGCGGAAAGGTGCCGAGTGGCTCGCCCCATGTCGTGCCCGCATTGTTGACGAGAATGTCGAGCGCGTCCGTGCGCGATCGCACAGCGTCGGCCAGGGCCAGAATGCCCTCTTCCGTTGCAACGTCTCCGGCGAAGCCTTCAGCCGATCCGGGAGCGTCCATGGCGTTGAGTTCGCTTGCCACCGACTCGCAGGCCTCGGCCTTGCGCGATGCGATCATGACCGATGCCCCACCCTTGACGAGCGCCGTCGCAACCATGCGGCCAATACCTGTCGCGCCGCCAGTCACCAGGGCTTTCTTGCCCGTGACCGAAAACAATTCCTGCAGATAGTCCATGACATCCTCCCCGATGCAACATACTGAGTAGTATGTTCCATGCCGCTCGACGAATGTAAACCCATACGGTGGGCTTGATTCTCCATTCCACCACTATTCTGGGATGATGACCCAAGCTGGCCGGATGGTGTATGAACAATCATCTCTGCGATCGGTCGATACGAAAGGAATAGTTTGGACCTTCTTTCCGAAAATGACGTCCCGGGCGCCTATCCCGACAGCTACTACCACGCAACGGCCCACGCCGAACCGGATCTGCCGGAACTTGAACAGAACGAGCAATGCGACGTCTGCATCATCGGCGGCGGCTATACCGGCCTGTCGGCGGCGCTTCACCTTGCCCAGTCGGGACTGGACGTGATCCTTCTGGAGGCGAACCGCGTCGGCTGGGGCGCGTCCGGTCGCAACGGCGGTCAGTTGGGCTCAGGACAACGCGTTGACCAGGACCAACTGGAAACGATGTTCGGCGTCGAGAAGGCGCAGGCGCTCTGGCGGCTCGGAGAGGAATCGAAAGCGCTCGTCCACAAACTCATAGCCGACCACAAGATAGAGTGCGGCTATCACAGCGGCATCATGTACGTCGATCACCGGCAGCGTTTTGTCGAATCCAGCAGAGCCTATGCCGAAAAGCTTCAGAATGACTACGGCTACGAGCAGATCCGCTTCATCGACAAGTCGGAACTCAGCAAAATCATGCAAACGGACGCCTATCACGGCGGCGTTCTGGATTCCGGCGCAGGACATCTGCATCCGCTGAACTTTGCGCTCGGTCTGGCGCGAGCCGCCAAATCCGCCGGCGCGCGCATTTTTGAAAACAGCCGGGTCACGGCGGTCGAAAACGGCCCGAAGCCGGCGATCATGACGGAAAAGGCGATGGTGAAAGCCAACCATCTCGTCTACGCCTGCAACGGCTATATCGGCGAACTGGAAGAGGCCGTGTCGGCCCGCGTCCTGCCGATCAACAATTACATCATCGCCACAGAGCCGATGGATGCAGCGTTGGCGCAATCGCTGATCGCCAACAATGCGGCGGTCGCCGATTCCAGGAATGTCATCAACTATTTCCGGCTGTCGCCCGACAACAGGCTTCTTTTCGGAGGCGGCGAAACCTATGGCTACCGCTTCCCGAGCGACATCAAATCCTATGTCCGTCGTTACATGCTCAGGGTCTATCCGCAGCTGGAGGACGTGCGCATCGACTACGGCTGGGGCGGGACTCTCGGCATCACCTTCAACCGTTTGCCGCATATCACCCAGGTGGAGCCCAATATCATGTCGGCGTCTGGCTACTCCGGACACGGGATCGGCATGGCGACGTTGTGCGGCAAACTGCTCGCCGAAGCGATTAACGGATCGACGAGGCGGTTCGACCTGATGGAATCGATTCCCAACGCGGCGTTCCCGGGAGGAACCGGCCTGCGCCAGCCCCTGCTGGTCCTCGCCATGCTCTATTACAGCCTCCGCGACAAGATCTGACTCCCCCCCAATTCGATCGTCGGTGACGTCAGGATCGTCTCACGTCAGACCGAAAGACCTGGCGTCCCTCGACAAGGGTCGCGACGACATCGGGGAAAGGCGCTCCGTCGGATCCCGGATCGACAAGCAAAAGGTCGGCGCGGCGGCCAATTTCGATCTGGCCGCGATCCTTCATTCCGAGCGCGTCGGCGGGATTGGCCGACACGAGATCCCAGGCTTGCTCCAGCGGCAAGATTCCATCGGCGGCAAGAAGGAAAGCAGCGTGCAGCGGCGCCGGATAGTAGTAGTCGGAGGAGAGCACGCTGCACAATTTGTCGGCAACGAGGTCCGCGGCCGAGGGATTGCCAATCTTGTGGCTTGCGCCGCGCAATACGTTCGGTCCGCCCATTACGACGTGTTCGCCATGCGCGCGGGCGGCGGCGGCAACGTCGCCTGAAAGCGGGAATTCCGCAGTGTACGCGCCAAGCGCCCGGTATTGGGCCCGCGTCTCTTTATCGGGATCATCGTGACTGAGCAGCGGAACGCCGGCGGCGTTCGCCATGGAGGCGAGCGCTCCAATCGTCGCCTGCGTCTCGGCGTCGCGTTGCGCAATCCTGTCCACCAGCTTGCGAAACGCGTCCACCGACAATCCGGCGCGCCCGGCGTGACGGGCAAGTTTGTCCGGGGTTTCCAAGTCACGGCGCGTGTCCGCAAGGTGGTCGTTGAAGGCCACGACGCCAAACGAACCGTCCGCGATCAGCGGCGCCACATCTTCCAGACCGTCATGGTTCTGCACTTCAAAGCGCAAATGCATATGCGTGTCGCACCGCAGGCGGCTTCGCCGGGCGCGCAACGTTTCAGCGAGCGCAAGGAACGTGTCCCTTCCCCGCAGACCCGGCTCCCACGAATAAGTCACGCCATGCATTGCGGTGGTTATGCCGAAACCGGCCATCAGCCGGTCGGCCTCGTCAAAGGCCAGTTCCGGCGGAAACCGCACGCCGGGACGCGGCATCAGGGATCGCTCGAAAGCATCGCCGTGAATATCGACGATCCCGGGAAGCAGCAAGAGGCCCCGACCGTCCAGCCGCGCACGTCCGCCTCCGCCTTCTGATCCGGAAATTTCAGCAATGCGCCCCGCCTCGACGCGAATAACGATTTCTTCGAAACGCCCTTCGACAAGCGCCCGCGCGCCCGTCACGTCGATGGATTGCGGAACGGACCCTTCCGCGCTGGCGTATGCTGTATCGGTCATGATGAACCCAGGAACAGGGGTGGAACCCGCTACGGCGACGTTCGCGAAAGATCGAAAAGAAAGTCCCCTACCCGATCTTTGTGACAGTTTACCAACGGGCGGCAGACGATTGTTCAGTCCGCCCGCGTCAATTTCCTGCGCATGATCGATTGTCGCCGCTACGCCTTGATCCAGGCAATGGCTCCGTCGAGATCCCGCCGCTCGAAGAGATGAACCTGCCCCGGCATCAATGGAGCAAACAGCCTGGCGCTGTTGCGCAACCATCCGATATCCGTCACCAGAGCGATCTTTGAGAAGGAATGAAAATGGCTGAATCCGAGTCGGGTGTCGTCCCAGATGGCTGTAGCAGTCGCGCCTTCGAAATCCTCGTCCATGACCACGAGAAACTTCAGCCGCTCGTGCGTCTTCAGTTTCTGCTCGATCAGCGGATACATGAAATCGATATAGTCCTTCGAGGTCAGTTTTCCGACGACTTCGCAGGCGACCACATCGTCAGGCATGCCTTCCATCAACCGAAAGGAATGTCCCGGCGGATCAATTACGGAGGCCCAGTCGAGAGCCTCATTCAGGGCGTCGCTCCTGAAATGTCGAATACGCGCCCCGACGAAATGATTGACGATCGACGGCATGACGGAAAGAACCGTGTTGTCGCTGACGATCGCCACTTTCGGCAGGATCTTCTCGTGCTCGCGCACGAGTTTGAGGTGCGCCATGAGAGAATCCAGATCTTTCCAGATCGGAAACTCCTTCGCATTCAAGACCAGCGCGGGCACAACGTCTTTCTCGTTGATAAACTGGTCGATGCACGCTGAGAGTCCTTCGAAGTCTTCCGCGGTCAGCGATCCCTGCGGTTCTGCGACAATGACGTTATTCCCGCTGTCAACTGCGATATTGAGCATAGAGACAACCTCCTCCGGCGTCGCTGGCGACTTTCATGTCGCCGGGCTGCCGCCAACTTGGTCGAATTCAGAGCGCAGGACAACCCCCGGCGCGTCTTTCAAGCGCGGTCAGAACGACGCATATTTCTGGCTGGCGGAAGTGAAGCCCTGCAGAGACAGATTGATTGTGATCGTCTTGCCTTCGACCGTATCGAAAATGACCTTGAGCTCGTTACCTCTTTTGAAAGAGTCAAGCCACTCCGGCTTGAGGATGGCGTTTGCATAAACCCCGGAACCGTCGCTGTGCGTGTAGGGCAACGGGATCGGCTGGTTGTCGTCGACTTGCAGCCGCAGCGGGTTCTGAAGCACCAGACCGTGCGGCATCGCCAGGCTGATAAGATCCTGATCGGAATTCGGTTGCGGCAGGATCGTGAAACGCAGAATCCGCTGATTGGTGTCCTTCAGGAGCACCTGCTGGAACATCTCGCACCGCATTTCCGATGATGCGCCGCTGCCGGAGCAATTGACGATCCAATTGCCGCCGGTTGCGGCCGGCGCTTCCTGCCCGTTTCTCGGCGTCTTGTTCGTGGTGGCCTGCGCCAGAAGGATTTCGTCGCGGGCATGCGCGGTTGCGAGCGGCGTCACAGCCGCCGCAATCAGAAACACGCATCCAGCTTTCAAAATGTTTATGTAAGGCACAATATCAATCTCCCCTTTACCGCCTGTCGACAGACGGCCTTACCCGGACATCCCTTGGTCCCGACCGATCCGGCAAACTGAATTACGACCGGTGGGACTCATATCCGACAGTCGTCGGCTTCCACGCAACCATTAGAGCGTTTCGCGTTTCGATGGAAGCACCCGATGACGGGAAATCGATCCGCCTGCAACCGCGCCGCCATATCCGTTCCGCAGTTCCTCAAGCCAGGATCATGGGTCGAAGATCAAAACGACGTAGACGACGAAGATCACAAGATGAACCGCCCCCTGCAACATGTTGGTCCTTCCGCCTCCGAAGGTCAGCGCGCTAACGAACATGGTGAGCAGAAGCAGGGTGAGATCGGTGTTGGTGAGGCCGAGTTGAATAGGCTGATTGATGAACACCGAAATCGCGAGCGCGGCCGGAACCGTAAGCCCAATCGTCGCCAGCGCCGAACCGAGGCAGATATTCACCGCGCGCTGAAGGTAGTTCTCCCGCGCTGAATGGAAGGCCGCCAGCGCCTCCGGCGCGAGAACCAGGCTGGCGATCAGCACGCCGCCAAGGGCGGCCGGCAACTGCCATGTTCCCACCGCAAAATTGGCGAGCAGCGCCATTTTCTTCGACAGCAGCACGATTGGCACGAGAATTCCGACCAGCAGGACTGCATGAAACAGGATCGAGTTCGCTTCGCCATGTGAATGATGCTTGACATCACCCTCGGAGGCGTCTTCAGCAAGCGGCTGAACGAAAAACGAGCGGTGCCGTCGGGTCTGCATGGCCAGAAAGGTGGCGTACAACACGATAGTGATGACGGCGAACAGTTCCGACTGCGTGTTGTTCAGACTGGCGTCGGACGTCGAAACCGTGAACTTCGGCAGGATCAATGACATGCTCGCAAGCGTCACCAGCACGGTCAAAAACGCATTGGCGCCGCGCAGGTTGAACTCCTGCTCGCGATGATGAAATCCGCCGACCAGGAGCACCACCCCGACGACGCCGTTCATGACGATCATGAGCACCGCCATCATGGTGTCCCTGGCAAGCGTCGGCGCGGCGTCGCCGCTCAGCATGATGGACGATATCAGGGCGACTTCAATCGTAATGACGGCGATCGTCAGGATTAGCGTGCCGAGCGGTTCCCCAAGCAGATCGGCAAGATGATCCGCATGCCGAACCGCGGAGAAGGACATAGCCATCATCACGCAGAACAACAGAACGAACAGCACAAGAAAGGTCGGCAGACTGAACGTGTCGCCGAACAGATAAGCCGCCGGACCATAGAGCAGGATCGCCAGTACGACGCCTAGTAAAAGTGGTGTTTCCTTCCGTACATGCTTGAACATAAAAGGCTTCCAATAAAGGCAAAAAGACGATTGCGGATTTCTGACTGCCACACTTTCTGCGATTTGCAAACCATGCGGAGCGGATAAGACGGCATTGTAGCTAATACGCTGAAGAAAATGTCTGAATTCAGCGCATAGAAGTGTGTTGTTCTTTGCCTGCCACCGCAAAATAGCGGCAGGCTTCGTCATACGACCGCGCTAACGATGAGTATGACGATTGACGCAACCATCCAGGACAGGATCGTGAACACGCCGTTCCAGCGCCAGGAGTGCACGGTCCCGGGAATACCGGTCACCCGGTAGAGCACCAGGGAAGACGCGCTGAACGGAGAGCCGGTCAGGTTCAGTCCCCAGCCGATCAGCAGCGAAAGGCCGAGCACGGAAGGCTCCAGACCGAGCCCCGGCATACCGACGAGAATCCCGCCGACAAACGTGACCGCCATCATCGGCGGCAGGCCGATACAGGAGGCCAGTGGAATAATGGCTGCAACCAAAATGTAAACAAGCAGCGGGTTGACGCCATTCATGAATGTCGATTCCGAAAGCCAGGAATGGTCGACGAGCGAGGCGCCGAGAATGCCGATGAAACCCGCCAGTCCGAGTGTGGCGGCCTCGGGGCTGCCTGCCGGTATGGATTGCGTGAAGACGCCTCGCGCGCGGCTGACGAATACTGGCCAGGGATGGGCGGGATTTTCAAGATACTGGACAAACAGCCAGACGACAGAAACGGGAGCCGCCGCTATCATGATCCCCGAGACGAGCGGTATGCCGCTTGCGTGCCTGATCAGCCAGGCCAGGCCCACCAGCGCCGCGCTGACGCCCAGAAAGCGTCCGATCGCCGCATGAGGGAAATCGGGTGGCGGAACGGCGGGTATCGGCACGCCCTCGCGCACGAGTTTCTGGCGCGCCCGGTGACCGGTCAGGCGGTCTTCCCCCCAACCGACCCCAAGCAGGACGATCGCCATCAGTACGCCGGCGATCGCAATGACCAAAGCGTTTGCTCCCGGCACGGTAGTAATGACGACGGCCTGGGCGATCGCCGTCGGCGCCCATACGTTGAACCAGGAAAACCCCCTGCTCAGCGCGCTGATCTGTCGCCGCAAACGGATTTCCGATAATTGAGGCGTAGTGACGGACGCTGCATCCACGCCGCGCTTGATCAGCGGGCCGAGAAGGCTGATCGCTCCGAAGTTCAAAAGCACGCCCATGAAATGTCCGCCAAGATGCAGTGCGATGTAGCGTCTGCCAGGCGGTTGGCTGGTGAGGTAGGAGCCAATCGCCAGAACCGAGGACGACGAGTTGGCGCCGGCGCGCAGGCTCGTCAGCAGCATCATGAAGGCGGCGAGATAGGCGGCCCGGGACAGATCGTCGACGACGTGTTGTATGCCGTCGGCGTCGGCGCCCCAGAGCGCAATCGCCGTCACCAGCGCGGCTATCGCCAGCAGCGCCCGTTCTCTCAAGTGGAAATATGACTGGCAAACCACGCAAAAAATGACGAAAAGCACGCCGCCTGCCAGCTTCGCCGACCATGAGGGTTCGAATACGCTCCATATCGCGGCCATGCAAAGCAGGCCACAGCAAGTTGCAATCAAGGCGCTGAGGCGACCGCCGCCGTTGGATGGGGGCGTGGAGGCGGCGTTCGGGTCAGTAGCCAATGGCGCAGCCATCTTTTCGCGGGTCGGACGCGCCAGTCAGCACATTGTTTCGCCAGTCTATATGGATCGCCTGCGCGCCCCCGATCGGGCGCGCCGCCGTTTCGATGCGGTGGCCGCGGGCAATGAGTCTCTCGCGGATCGCGGCTGGGACCGCTTTTTCCATTTCGACGGCGCCTGTCGCAGGATTGACCATGAAGCGCGGCAGGTCCATCGCCTCCTGCAGGTCGTATCCATAGTCATAATAGCGCGTAAGAAACTGCATATGTCCGAAAGCCTGGTAGTGACCGCCCATTACGCCGTAGGACATCACAGCCTTGCCGTCGCGTGCGATCATGCCGGGAATCAGCGTATGCAGCGGCCGCTTGCGCGGAGCAACGCAATTGGGATGCCCTTCGGCCAGACTGAATCCCGTGCCGCGATTGTGCAGAAGCACGCCGGAACGCGGCGCAACAAGGCCGCTTCCGAAACTGCTGAAAAGCGAGTTAATGAAACTGCAGACGTTGCGTTGCCTGTCGACAACGGTGATGTAGACCGTATCGCGATGGTTCGGCAATTCCAGCTCCCTTGGGGGCGGCGTGGCCCGGAACCGGTTGATCGACGCATAGAGTTCGTGCGCCGCGTTCCGCGACAGCAAGGCCTCGACCGGTATCTCGGAAAAATCCGGATCGCCTACATAGATGTTGCGAACCCTGTAGGCCAACCGGCACGCTTCCAGTTCCGTATGTATCCGTTCGACGGAAATAGGACCCGCCGCATCAACCTCGGCCTCCGACATGAGATTGAGCAACATCAGCGCCGTGACGCCCTGGCCTGCGGGAGGGCACTGATAGACAGTATCGCCTCTGAATTCGGAAGATATCGGCGTGACATAGTCGCCCCGCGTCTCGGCGAAATCGGCAAGCGAGTGCAAACCGCCAAGTGACTGAAGATACCCGACAATATCCTCCGCGATCCATCCGGAATAGAAGACGTCGCGGCCTTCCTCCCCGATCGCGCGTAGCGACCGCGCCAGCCTCGGCTGCTTGTGAACACCGCCAAGTTCGGGAATTTGCCCGTTGTTGAGGAAAATGTCAGCCGTTGACGAGTCATCCGCCAGAAACGCCTCCGCGGCCGCGAAATCGGAATGAACACGCGAGGAAATCGGGTAACCGTTCTCCGCGTAGAAGATGGCGGGTTTCAGCAATTCGCCAAGTTTCATCGAACCGTGATCGCGGCACAATTGCGACCAGGCGTCGACTGCGCCGGGCGTCGTCACCGCGTGCGGCGAGCGCTGCGGTATCCGGGCGATCCCCTGCTCCCGGAACCACGAATGTTCCGCGGCCATCGGCGCGCGGCCCGACCCGTTAAAGGCGATCGGGTCAACAGAGCCCTGCGGCGCATAGAGACAGAAGCAGTCGCCTCCGATGCCGGTCGAGCCCGGCTCGACCACGCACTGGACGGCGCAGGCTGCGATCGCCGCGTCCATGGCGTTGCCGCCCCGCAACAACACCTGTATCGCAGTTTGTGTAGACAGCGGATGAGACGTCGCGGCCATCCCGCCGGTCGCGACGACCGGGGAACGACCGGGAAGTGACAAATCTCTCAACGCTGACCTCCGGAAAACGGGCAAGAACTGGACTTGTCTTTCCTATCGCGAATTGCAAACGAATGACCAGCCTGAAGTTGACGCTCACGCCGGATCAACTCGCCGTCACGCAGCCCTAACGCGAGTGTGTATAGCCGTGAGTGGCGGGAAATTCCGCCGATGCGTATCGTAACGGTAGAAATTCCAACCGGGAGATAAATCATGTCAATTCGTTCCTTGTTCCTCGCGACCGCCTTTGTCGCGGGAAGCGCAACGCTGGCGTTTGCAGGCCAGCAATATGTCGACAGCAGCGGCTACGCCGCCTCTGGTTTCGACGTCGTGGCCTATTTCGACATGGAGCAGTCCGAGGTCGGCAAACCGCAGCCGGAAGCCGTGCGCGGCAATTCAGCCTATACGGCGGAGTACAACGGAGCCACTTGGGCTTTCTCGTCTGCCGACAACCGGGACCGTTTTGTCGCCGATCCGGGCATGTACGCGCCGCAATATGACGGTCATTGCGCTTATGGCGTTTCCAAGGGCGGCAAGGTGCCAGCCAATCCCAACCTGTGGCGGATCGTCGACAGCAAGCTCTATCTCAACATTACGAAGCCCGTGGTCGGTTTCTGGGAAGATGATATTTCCGGCAACCTGTCCCTCGCCCAGTCAAACTGGAGCGGCATCGAGAGTTCACCCGCCTCGGAAGCGGAAATTCCACAATATGACGGTCCGATCGGCCCGGTTTCCAACTAGCAATCATCAGGCGTTCGACGGAGGGCTGGTCCTTCCGGCGGACGTAAGACTGAACATCAGACCGGACTGGCGACGCGCAGGGCGATCCACCAGCCGGACACCGCTGCGATGAACAGCAGAACCGAAAGACGCGCCATCTGTACGGATTTGGGGGTTAGTTCGAAAAGCAGGGCGACGGTGGCCAGAACGATTGCCAGAATGGTGATCTGGCCAAGTTCTATGCCGATGTTGAAGGCGACCAGCGACAGCGTGAGGTGTGGCGACGAAGGCCCAAGTATGTCTGTCAGCACAAACGAGAACCCGAGGCCGTGCAACAGGCCGATGAGGCCAAACACCCATGGTGAGCCCGCCCTGCCCGCCAGCGCGGAAATAGCTGCATAGAGAACGGAGACGGCTATCGCCGTTTCCACGGCGGGAATGAACCAGAACCATTGCGGCGTGAGACCGGAGAACGATGCAATCAGCGTGATCGAGTGACCGACCGTAAAGGCGCTCACCATCCAGAAGAGATTCCAGGTCACGCCAACCGCCAGGGCGATCGCCACGACGAGCAGAACATGGTCGGGGCCTTCCGCGATATGCCGTACACCCTGCAACAGAAATGTCCTGAAGGCGTAAAGCCGGCTGCCGTTGATCGCAACGCCGCCCACCAGTTGACCGGCCTTGACATAGGCGACCGGAGACGTCTGCCGCGCATCGATGATGACGTTTTCCATTGTCATGATGGGGTCCAGACGTATGGCCGGAAAACCGGACCGCACATCGATTGTGCCGGACAGCGGCTCTTGTGAAAGGACAATCCTCGCCTCGACAAGAGCTTCTCCGAAAAGCGGGTCGCCTTCTGCGCCAGCGAGAGCGAGTTGCTCTTCGATGTCTGAAGGACGTGAAAAGTCCCTGTGCTGGGTTCGGTCAATCAGCCGCATGGCCGTCACGCGCGGGGACAGGTCTCCCCCGGCGTGCCGCCATATCAGGGAGCGCTCGACGCGACGGGCGAGTTCCTCCCGGCTGTCCGCCACAGCCTCGGACGCCAGTCTGTAGTATTGCGTGGCGCCTGTCTGCTCCATAACAAGCAGGGAAGACGTCAGGGGCTCTCCCGTCCGTTGCCACCTGACAATGAGATCGGCGAACACGAGCGGCGCAGGAATCTGCACATAGGCGACCGTTCTGTTATCCTCGACAGCGACAAGAATCGTCCGGCTCCGCACATCTTCCGAAAAATGCGCCTTTGCAGGAAGACAGACGGCCAACAGCGTGGCTATCGCGATGATGAGTTTCATGAACCCGCCTTGTGTCGCGGAACTGTACGCCCCATGACGCTCTCAGTGAAGCGGATCTATCCACATCGACTGGCCGATTGCGCGTTCACATTGCACCGGCGAGCCTGTAAACGGTAGAGCTGTCGATATCTGTTGATCAAAAGGATACTTTAACAATGCTCAGCATCTGGAATTTTCGTCGGATTTCCAGCCGCCAGTTTAACCATGGCGCAATGGCGCTGATTTCAGGCATCAGCCTGTGTCTCCTCGTCGCCTCGCAGGCAGCGGCGCTGGAATACAAGCGCCTTGAACCATTGCTGGAAACCGGCGAAACGATCATCGGTCAGACCTTTGTCTATCCGCAGGACAGCCCTGCCGAAGTGACCGCAGTGATCGTGACGATGTTGCCGGGCGAGGAAACGGGGTGGCACATTCACGAAGTTCCGCTGTTTGGATATGTGCTCGAAGGCGAACTGACCGTCGATTACGGCGCCGAGGGCAAGAAAACCTACAAGGTGGGCGACACCCTTATGGAAGCGCTCAACCACCCGCATAACGGCGTCAATACCGGTACGGGCGTCATGAGAATTCTGGCGGTTTTCATGTCGAGCGAGAACGGCGTCAAGACGAAACCGGTCGAAGAGCCGGCTGATTGATCGCACGCGCCGGACAAATATATTGCGCGGCAAAATGAAAACGTTCAGAATTGCGCGGGGTAAAACAATTACTGGATTCGTTGCTTCGCCTGTTGTCATCTGCGACAACGCATTCCTTGTGGCGACATGCAAGAATTGCCGTCAGGCGCCATCGGATCCGCAGGAGAGGGTTATTTGATTTACCGGCTTCGCATAGGTGAGCATGCAGGGCGCATGCCCAAACGCATGCCTGGGCAAACGCACAGTCGGCTCATGCCGTGTGCTGCTACACATCTGACGAACCGGAAAAAGTGATGAACGCTCTTAGCCGCAATCATAACGCGCACCCGAGGCCGGCGACCGAGCTGGAGCCCAGTCTGCTCAAATATATCTGGAGAAATTCCAGGAACGACCAGATATGGATGTTGGTCGTCATCCTCGTGTCGATGATTCCTTACTACATGACGCTCGATTTGCCGAAATCGATCGTCAATGGCCCGATTCAGGGCAACGGTTTCGAGAATCCAGGCGCAACCTCCAAATTCATGGAAATCTACCTACCCTATGGCGACGCCATCTTCGGTCAGCCGGTTCTCCTGTTCGGAGGATTTGAACTCGACAGGATCGGGCTACTTTTCGCGCTGTCCTTCATGTTCATTTTCCTGGTTGCCGTAAATGGCCAGTTCAAGCGCTATATCAACACCTTCAAGGGTCGCATGGGCGAGCGCATGCTGCGCCAGATGCGGTACGAACTCTTCGATCGCGTGCTTCGGTACCCGCTGAGGCATTTCCGCCAGGTCAAGTCGTCGGAAGTCTCCTCGATGATCGTCAACGAGGTCGAACCGATGGGAGAATTCATCGGCGACGCCTACACGCAGCCCTTGTTGATGGGCGGACAAGCCATTACCGGCTTCGGGTTTATCGCCGTCCAGAACGTCTATCTCGGCATTCTGACGCTCGTCGTGATCGGTTTCCAGGCGGTTATCATTCCAAGGATGCGCCGCCGGCTGATCGCTCTTGGCCGCGAACGCCAGATCAAGTCGCGGGAACTTGCCGGTCGCCTCGGCGAGATCGTCGACGGCATTCAGGACGTCCATACCAACGACACGACGAATTTCGAGCGCGCCACAATTTCGAGCCGTCTAGGCAAGCTGTTTTTCATCCGCTTCGAAATCTATCAGCGCAAATTTTCCATCAAGTTTTTCAGCAACATGCTGATCCAGTTCCTGGCCTTCCTGTTTTATGCAGTGGGCGGCTACATGGCGATCCGCGGATCGCTCGATATCGGTCAGCTTGTCGCCGTTATCGCGGCTTACAAGGATCTGCCCGGACCGATCCGGGGACTCCTCGACTATGATCAGCGGCGTTTGACGGCCGAAGCCCGCTACAATCAGGTCGTCGAGCAGTTCTCCGTGCCCAATCTTCAGGATCCGGACATGCAATCGCTTCCGGAAGGCGAAGTTCCTCACTTCGCCTCCGGCTACAACCTTTCCAAGGTGCAGGTGCTGGACGACTCCGGAAACCGTTTGCTCGACGGCGTAACGACGAAAATCGATATCGGGGAGCGCGTCGTGCTGTTGAGCGACAGCAGCGAACCCCTCAGCGTCTTTGCAAAAACGCTTGCCCGCGTCACCGATATCAGTTCCGGAAAACTGACGATCGACGGCAAGGAAGTGGACGCCTTGCCGGAGTACATGGCCGGACGGCTGATCTCCTATGTCGACAGCAACACGTTCTTTCCGCAAGGGACAATCTACGAAACGCTGACCTATGTTCTCAAGAACCACCCGCCTGAGCTTTCCGAGGAGGAAGCGAAAAACTATGAGATGACCAAACTCGAGATCATCGAGGCCAAGCGGACCGCAAACAGTCTGCTTAATGCGGAGGTCGACTGGATCGACTACGGCAAAGCCGGGGTCTCGAACCAGATAGAGCTCGATGCAGAAATCTACCGTATTTTAAGCGATCTCGCGATGCAGAAGGACATTGTCGCCTTCGGCCTGCGCGCAACCGTGAACGCCGAGGAAAACGAGGAATTCTGCAAAGGCATCCTGGAAGCGAGAAACGAATTCCGCTCCAGTTTCACGGAACTCGGTCTCGAAAACTCCGTCGAAACCTTCGAATACGACAACTACAACAATTTCGCCAATATCGGAGAGAATCTGCTTTTCGGAACGTCGTCGGATCCCGACTACGAGCCGGAAAACCTGCCGTCGAACAAGATGATCCGCAAATTGCTGGCTTCCGAAGGCCTGGAAGAACCTCTGTTCGCCATGGGCAAGGAAGTGGCCGAAACGACCGTCGAACTCTTCAGCGGCCTGTCGGAAGACAATCCATTCTTCGATCAGCTGGAATATCTTAAGCCGCAAGAACTTCCCGAATACAACGAGGCGATCAGCAGGGTGGCGTCGACCAGCTACAAGGACATCAACGAGAAGGACAAGAAACGTTTCCTCAGGCTTGCCTTCACCTATACGGAATCGCGTCACCGCCTCGGCCTTCTCGACGATGAACTGATGGACAAGATCGTCAAGGCGCGGAAGGCCCTTCGCCAGGAACTGGAGGAACTGCCGCAAAATCCGGTCAATTTCTACGATCCTGGCGCTTATATGTCGTCAGCCAGCGTTCTGGACAACGTCCTTCTCGGCCGTATTTCTTCCACAATGGCCGGCGCGGAGGACGCGGTAACGGAAGCTATATTGCGAATTCTCGATGAACTGGAGCTGCAGAGCAGCGTGTTCCGCATCGGCCTCAACTTCAACATCGGCTCGGGCGGCAAGCGGATGTCGGAAACCCAGCGCCAGAAAATGCATGTGGCGCGCGCCATCCTCAAAAACCCGGATGTTCTGATTGCCAATCAGCCCCTGTCGGGCGTCGACCCGCAGTCGCAGAGGCGAATTCTGGAGTCAATTCTGGAGCGGGCGAAGGCATCGGAGAATGGAGGTCCGGCGATAATCTGGGCGCCAACCGACCAAAGCGTCGCGACATTGTTCGATCGAGGGCTTATGTTCGAAGGCAACAAGATTACGGGTGATGACAATCCTGGAAAATTGCTGGATGATTCCACAAATAAAAGCGAACTGGCCGGAGCTTGAAGATTGGTGATATATATTGATCCCAGTTATTTTTTAATTGTCAGCAGATCGAGGCGCAGCTGATGAAAAGCACCCTTAACAGCGAAGTTGAAATGCTTCGAACCATCCCGCTGTTTGCCGGGGTTGATCCAGCCAAACTCAAACTGCTGGCTTTTTCGTCCGAGCGTGTGACTTTCAGCGACGGACAAATCATTTTCAAGCAAGGCAAGGAAGGCGACAACGCCTATGTGGTTCTCGACGGAAACGCCGACGTGATCTTTGAAAAGGACGGAGAGGAAATTCTGGTCGCCGAAGTAGGCAAGAACGCACTTATCGGAGAATTGGCCATCCTGTGCAATGCGCCCCGCTCGGCCACCGTCAGGGCGAAGGGAAGGCTGGAGGCGCTCAATATCAAGAAAGAGTACTTCCTCGGCCTGATCACGGAATTTCCGAATATCGGCATCCATGTCATGCAACTGCTCGCGAAGGATATCACCAACGCCACGCGCGAATTGGCGAACGCCCGCATGGAACTTGCAAAGCATACGTCAGAGCACCACTGACTAAACTGGGAACGACCGTCCGGCGACGCCTGACGCCAGGCTGTCGCAACCTTTTTCGGTTCAGAGGGCTCGACCCCCGAGGTCAGAGAATCCGCATAAGCAGACAAAATACAGACTGCGGCGGCGTTTGTTGTCTCATATAAATTTCCTGTTACCGGATGCGTAAATAGCAAGTAACGCCGGATTGCAGCCCATGGGGCATCCAAGTTTCCAGTTGTAATCACATATACTTCGTCTGTACTGTGTTGCGGGGCGCAGGAAATTGGGGAACTTGGTTCGCCTTGAAGCTTGAGCGTTTGGCACGACCGGCTGCCTTGGCATTGCTAACAACAATCGCCATCGTTCTTCCCGCTATTGAGCGAGAGGAAACCTTTGCGTTCGCCCAGACTTCCGAGGCGTTGACAGGTGCGCTCGCCCTGGAAGACGAGTTCGTCACGATCTCCATGCTTCCTGGCGCCAATCTTCGCGACATTGCGGCGGAGTATCTCGACGATCCGGACTTGTGGCCGATTATTTTGAGCCTGAATAACATAAGCGACGTGACGGAGATCGCCGAAGGCCAGGAACTGCAACTCCCGACAAGCCAATTGCAAACGGCGGTCACGGCGCTCGCCGCATCCCTTGAGAGCATTCAACTCGCGAATGAGGCCGGCGCCCAGTTGTTTGCGCCCATCCTGATCCGAAACGCCATCACCTTGCGCGACGAGGCGATCAGAGAAAAGCAGAACGGCGTTTACAAAGAGAGCATTCTGCTGTCGTCTCGCTCGATCGATCGTGCGGAATCCGCTCGCAAAAAAAGTCAGGAAAATCGTGACGTTGAAGCCGAAGCGCGCCTCAGCGATCGGCAGGGCTGGGTCGAAGGCCAGAAAATTCAGGAGAACAGCTGGACGCAACGCGAACTCAACGCCGTTCTCAATGAACAGGAAAAGCTGAGGACCCTGTCGAGTTCAACCGCTCAGGTCGTGTTCCGCGACGCCAGCAGACTGCGTTTGAACGCGAATTCCCAAGCAGTTATCGAGCGTATGCGAGCAGATCCGCTTCAACGCAGCGAAGACGCCCAGATCAGTCTCGTGCAGGGCGATTTCTACGCTTTGCTTGCATCGGAGACCAATAGAAACCGCCTGGAAGTCAACTTGCCAAACGCCGACGCCACGATCGATTCAGGGAGTTTCTGGGTCAGCCAGGACCAGTCCGGCGCCAAGTTTTCGAACTTCGACGTCAAACCTGTTTCCGTCACCGCAGCCGGGGAAACGACGGTGCTCGGTCGCAATGAGGGCGCGGTGATCCGCAACGGCAGAGCGCCTGAGGAAAAGGTCAAAATCCAGGGTCGGGTCCATCTGCTTTCGCCGGATGAAGGCGCGGTGATCTACGGCAACAACGCAGAACTCGTGTGGGAATCGATTGGAGGCGGAGAACAGTATTGGGTGGAAATCGCCTACGACCCGCGTTTCGACCGTATGGAAAAAAGCCTTTTCGGAATTGACGGCGCGCAGGTCGGAAACCTTGAACTGGATCCCGGCAGCTATTTCTGGCGCGTCGCGGCGATCGACGCCTTCGGCCTGCCAGGGCAAATGAGCACGGTGCGCAAATTCGAAGTCCGGTTCGACGATACGCCGCCATTCCTCAAGATCCTCGCCCCCGGACCGGACGCAATCCTTCGCAAGGCGTCCGTCACGCTGGAAGGCGAAACCGAACCGGAAGTGGAAATCATCATCGAGGGCGACCGCTTCGAAATCGGGCCCGATGGCCGCTTCGGGTATGAAATGGAGGCTGTTGAAGGTGAAAACAGCGTTAGGGTGACAGCCATCGACAGGGCCGGCAACGAAACACAGCGCATTGCAAAATTCACCTATCTCAGGGACGAGAATACCAACATCGCCTTTGACAGCGCCCTGATACGTGACGAGCGCGGCCGATTCCTGACGGCTGGCGAAACCCTGACGCTGTCCGGCAAGGTGAAGGCGGACGCCAAAATATCGGTCCTTGACGCCGGCGGGGCCATCCGCTCGGAAACCTATGCGGAGCCGGACGGCGCCTTCCTTGTCAACATTCCTCTCGCCAGCGACGAGGAAAACCTTGCAATCCGGGTGACGAGCCCCTCGGGTCACGCTTACGAAGAACCTCTCGAAGCCATTGTTCTCGACACAGCGCCCGCGATACGCTTTTCAAGCCCGCCGCCGCTCGTGACGTCTGAGCCGTTGCTGCGGTTGGCGGTGGAGACGGACCAACCGGCGAGCGTCATCATAAATGGCCAAGAGGCAAGAGCGAAGAATGGCGCCGCCCATGTCGAAATCGAATTGCAGCAAGGACCGAACCTGATTGAAACCGTCGCCACGAATGCGGTCGGCCTGGTCACGATCGACAAGCGCACGGTGATTTTCGACACCGAAGCGCCCACCATCACACTTCAGAACATCGAGGTTACGCCAAAAGGCGACACAACCCTTGTTTCGCTGAATATCGGAGCATCCGATGCGTCCGGCCTGGCGAAGACGTCGCGTTTCAACATCCGCTCGGGCGACCAGCAACACAACGGCGTATTGCGTTTCAACAAGATCAGGAAGGCCTATCAGGGAAGCACGGAAATTCCGATCGGGGAGGGTGAAATGATTTTTGAGATCGAAATCGCCGATGTCGCCGGCAACGTCAATAATGTGAGGCTTGTCCAGTAATGCCGCTGCGCCGTCACACGCAACCGGCCATGGCGTCGGTTCTCGCCGCAGTCTTTGTCGCAGGCGCCCTGCTTCCGGTCCGCGCCGAAGACCCTGAATCGACTGCGCACAAGCCGCTTCTGGTGACGTTCGGACCGCGCGCTGCGCAGTCGGAGGGCGACCACGACTATCGGCAACTCGTTCGTATTTCCGCTCCGTCGGACGCCGGCCGACTGTATATCCGCGTCTACGACCCCGATGTCGGCGGCGCCCATGACGAACCCTTGGCGGGCTTTGACACACAAACCCGCTTCAGCCTCTATGGAAACGGGTCCGAAACCACGATCTATCGCGATCCCCAAGGCGTCGTTCAGGAAACCGTCACGGGCGAACCGGTCGGCTCTGTCGAATTCCGGTCGGACAGCGAGGCCGACGGTCAATGGGTCACTCTGTTCACGGTCGACGCCTCGGACGGCGTTGCGATGGGAGAAGCGCGCGAATTCGTGCTTGCAATAGAAGGGGTGTCCGGCAATGACGGCAACGTCTTCGACGTTTTCGTCAGCCGGCAGGAAAATGAAAATGTCGCTCCCCACGGAACCAGCGTTTATTCCTACGTACCGACGTTCCAGTCACCCGAAGAGGGCGTTTTTGTCGAACTGCGCTTCCGAGTTCCGCAAGATGCGGACGCGCTGGATGTCGAGAATTTCGATGCGGCGCGTGGTGAAATCGCCTATGGGGGCCGCTTCCGTTCGCTCCCGCTTGGAGCATCCAACAAAAGCGAGTGGATACGCGACCGGATTACACTGGAAGCCGACGAGCCGGGCCGCCTCGGATCGGTGACATTCGCAGGCGGCAACGAATCGCCGAACGATCTGACCGTTTTCGCAGGCGCGCCGATGGACGGCGCAAATTCCGTCGCAAAGCCCGTGCCGGTGGAACTTCCGTTGCGGGTGTTTGCGTTCAATCGACGACCATTGACGAGCTTCAACAAGCGCCAGACGGCCTGTCTGGAAATGCGTTTCGGCGCGTCCGCCTCCATTGATCCTGACACGGACCCGCTCACCCACTTCTGGCGGTTCGACGGCGAAGGCCCCTGGATACCCGGCGCGGTGTTGACTCATGTTTTTGTCAAACCGGGAGACCATACGGGTCGCCTGGAAGTGTTTGACGACACAGGCATGGTGGCAAGCGGGGACGCCTTCGACTTCTCCTTCTACGTAAAGCCCCGTCCCGTGGCCGCCTTCGAAAATCCGTCTCTCGCAGCGCAAGACGCCGAGGTGCAGTTTGACGCAACTGCCTCATCGACAGTCGATCGGCCGGCCGGCAACCACATCGTTGAATACCATTGGGACTTCGGAGACGGCGACAGGCTTATCCAGCGCGAGGGTGATCCGGATTTCGGCAAGCCTGTCCACGCCTACAGAAAATTCGGCGACTATACGATCGGTCTGACTGTTGTCGATTCCGCTGACAATCCTTGCAACACAGGCAGCATAACGGGAACCATAGAGATCAACGCGCCGCCGGTCGCGGACGCAGGCGGCGATCGCGAATTGCTGACTGGCGAGATCGCGAAATTCGACGCCTCCGCATCCCACGACCCGGACGGTTCCGTGATCTATCACCACTGGAACTTCGGCGACGGAGCCGAGTCCATTCGACAGGTCACCGAGCACGCCTGGCGCCGACCGGGCGCCTATCAGGTCACCCTTTCTGTCCTCGACGATTCTGCCTTTGACACAGCCAGGGATTCCGAGACGATCACAGTTACCGTGCGCGACGCCGCCAATATGGAGCCTCAGGCCGTCGCCGGCGCGGATCGCGCCGCCGCCGTCGGCAAGCCGTTCGCGCTCGACGCAAGCGGCTCCGCGGACAGCGACGGTTCGGTTCTCGTCTACGACTGGGATTTCGGCGACGCCACCGGCGCGAACACGCCAAAAGTCAGTCACACCTACTGGGAGCCCGGCGCCTATCCGGTTACGTTGAAAATCAGGGACAACGACAAGGGCGAAGCCATCGATACGCTTGTCGTCACTGTCGCGCCTCCGGACAACCGGGCGCCGCTCATCGATTTTCCGTCGCGGTTTCGGACAATGGCGCACGAGCCATTGCGATTCGACGCGTCTGAAGCCGACGATCGCGACGGCTCGATCATCGCCTTTGAATGGGATTTCGGAGACGGGACGTTCGGTCTGGGCCCAGTCATCGAACACCGCTACGACGCGCCGGGCGTATACGATGCAAAGCTGACGCTTACCGACAATGGAGTCCTGAACAAGCAATCGAGCACGATCGGGTTTCAGGTCGACGTCGCTCACAGACCTAATGAGAGACCGATAGCGGACGCCGGTGAGGACGTAACCACGGTCGCCGGTTCTTCCATTGCATTGAGCGCCGCCGGGTCGAACGATCCGGATGGTTCGATCATCGCCTATGAATGGGATTTCGGAGACGGCAATCGATCCACAGGCGTCGGCACGCGACATATCTACCAGTTTCCGGGAACCTATCGCGTCGGGTTGAAAATCACCGATGACGGCCGTAGCGGCGATCGTCTCGAACACGAAGACAGCATAACCATAACTGTGCTGCCGGCGGAAAACATAGAACCCGTGGCGATCGCTGCCGGGGAACTTTTGGTCGGCGTGCAGGAGATTGTCCGGTTCGACGGCTCGCCGTCCTACGATCCGGACGGGAACATCATGCGATACCAGTGGGACTTTGGAGACGGCGGCAATTCGTCCGACCGGCGCCCCTACCACGCATTTCATGATCCGGGAGACTATGAAGTGCGGCTGGTCGTGACCGACGACGGCGAAGAACCGAAGACGAACGAGGCGGCGTTCACCGTCACGGTCAGGGAGGCAGGCGCAAAAGAATGACATTTTCGTATATCCGCGCATCCCTCTTCAGACACGCCTTCGCCTCGGCGACGTTCCTGCTTGCAACCCTGCCGGTCCAGATCACGCCTGGCGGTTCGCACGGTACGGCTATTGCACAGGACAACGAATACGCCGACACCCGGGCGCTCGTGACCTTCGGCCCGGCCGCGCGCCGGATCGAGGGCGATCACGACTTCCGGCAGTTCATCCGCTTTTCGGTGCCAGAGGATGCAGGCGCGCTTTATTTGCGGGTCTTCGACCCTGACAATGGCGGCAAGCACGACGAGACGATCGGTTTCAACAGGGGGCATACGCGCTTCAGCCTGTACGGCGCCGGTTCCGACATGCGCCTGTGGCGCGACGAAGACGGCGTCGTCCAGGAAAACGTTGAAGGCGAAGCCATTACTTCCATCGAGTTCGGGACAGACCCGGAGATTGACGACACCTGGCAGGGGCTCTTCGTCTTTGACTCCGAGGACGGCAAGCCTGCAGGCCACGCCCGACGGGAGTTCGTGCTGGCCGTCGAAGGCGTCGACGGCGACGGAGGCAACGTCTTCGATGTCGCAGTCAGCACCTCGGAAACCGGCAACATCCAGCCGGACGCTCTCGAGATCTACAGCTACATGCCGACCTTCCAGGTCTCTCGTAGGGGCACGTTTGTCGAACTGCGCTTTCGGATACCGGACAGCGCCAAATCGCTCGTCGTGGAAAACTATGATTCCGCCGGCGGACATGTCGCCTATGCGGGCCGCTTCCGCACCGTTCCGATTGAAGCTTCGCGGAAGAGCGAGTGGAGCAGAAGCCGCGTGGAACTCGACGCCTCGGAGCCGGGCCGCATGGGCTCCGTCACCATTGCGGAAGGCGGTGAAACTCCCAACGACGTCACGGTGTTCATCGGAGCGCCGGTCAACGGCGACGACGCGGTGGAACAGCCGGTCGCCATCGAACTGCCGTTGCATGTTTTCGCGCCCTACCCGAGACCCGAAGTCGCATACAGTCTGCAGCCAGGCGTATGCGGCGACATGACGTTCGACGCTTCCGCGTCGGTCAACCCGAGAGGCGGACCACTCGCCTGGAGTTGGCGACTGAACGACGGCGACGAGATGCTCTCCGGAGCGGAAATCATGCAACAGTTCGAAGAGCCGGGCGACTACCCTGCGCGGCTGGAGGTTTTCAATGACAGCGGCATGATCGCCAACGGGAGCGCAACCGACTTTTCGTTTTTCGTCAAACCGCCGCCGGTCGCGCGCCTCAAAGCGCCGGCCCTCGTCGCCCAGGGCGCAGAAGTCCTTTTCGACGGCGCGGGTTCGACAACGCAACCCCGCCCCGACGGCAACCATATCAGCCGATATCACTGGCGCATGGGCGATGGCGGAGAAATCGTCCAGAACGAGGGAGACCCGGATTTCGGCAAACCCATCTACGTGTTTGAAAATCACGGCGTCTTCACGGTTGAGCTGACCGTCACGGATTCCGCCGGAAACCCCTGCGACAGCGCCTCTGTCGCCCACCAGGTTACGGTCAATGCAAAGCCGCTCGCTGAAACAGACGGCGATCGCCGGATAGCCTTCGGCGACGCCATCGCCTTCGATGCGGGCGATCCGATCGGACCTGACGGCGATACGCACCAATTCGCCTGGGATTTCGGCGACGGCGCAACAGCGACAGGCGCAAAGGTTGAACACACTTACGAAAAACCGGGAACATATGCTGTCTCGTTGCGCGTCGATGACGGGAAAGGCGCGGAAAACAGCATCTCCACTGATACGGTCAGCGTTTTCGTCAATGCCTCCCCGGACGGCGCAGCCGCTGTCATTCCCGACATCATGCGGCCCAATACACCGGAGATTTTCGACGCTTCCGGCGCCTTCGACAGCGACGGAGAAATCACCGCCATAGAATGGTCGTTCAGCGACGGCCTGACGACCGACAAGACCGCCTTCAAGCACATGTTCCGCGATCCCGGCGACTACTCCGTTACTCTCAAGCTGACAGACGATTCAAATCTCGGCAACGCGGTGACGGAAATCACGAAGACGATCTCCGTGCCGGATCCCGGCAATATGCCGCCGATTGCTGATCCGGGCGGCGACCGGCAGGCCCTGGTCGGCGAGATCGTCACTTTCGACGGTTCGGCGTCGAGCGACGCCGATGGCTCCATCCTCGACTACAAATGGGATTTCGGCGACGGACAGACCGCCGACCGTCTGGTTGTCGATCACGCCTATCACAAGCCAGGCGCCTACGAGGTGACGCTCGAAGTCACCGACGATTCCGGTCGTGACAACGCCACATCCGCCGCCTCATTCACCATTGTCGTCGCCAATCGCGACAATCAGTCGCCCATCGTGACCGCCGGCGGCGACCGCGCGGCTTTCGTGAACGAGATCATCGAATTTGACGCATCCGCCTCGATCGATGTCGACGGCAATCTGATGTCGGTGGACTGGGATTTCGGCGATGGCGGCGTAGCTTCCGGCAAGACCGCCTTTCACAGCTACGCCGAACCTGGCGACTATGTGGTCAGCGTCATCGTCAGCGACGATTCCGGACTTCGCGGCGCCGTCACCGCCAGACAGTTCACGGTGGCAGTCACCCATGCGCCCAATGAGGCTCCGCAATCCGATGTTCCGCAGACGCTGCGCCTCAAGACCAAAGTCCCCCACCAGTTCGACGCGAGCGCGGCGCAGGATCCGGACGGCAATATCATCAAATTCGCCTGGGACTTCGGCGATGGCGGCGCATCCCACAGACCGGTCATCGACCATGTTTACGATCGGCCGGGCGTCTATGAAGGCTCGCTCACACTGACCGACGATTCCGGACTTCCGAGCGGCGTCACGGTGCGCGATTTCAAGGTCTTTGTCGAGGAAAAGCCCAACGAAGCGCCAATTGCCAAGGCGGGAGCGGACATCACGGCGATTGTCGGCGAACGGATCGATTTCGACGGCGGCGAGTCGACAGACGCCGACAGCAGCATCGTCTCCTACCACTGGGATTTCGGCAACGGCAAGACGGCGATCGGTCAGAAACGGTCCATCGCTTACTTCGATCCCGGATCCTATGAGGTTGTCCTGACCGTGACTGACAATTCAGGTCAGGCCAACGCATTCGGCAGCGACAGCCTCACGGTCACCATCAACGACCGTCCCAACACCATGCCGGTCGCCAGGGTTCCGAAAGACCGGCCGGCCGCGATCGACGAAGCAATCGAATTCTCCGCGGCCGAGTCGGAAGACCCGGACGGAAACATTCTCTCCTACGAGTGGGATTTCGGCGACGGAAACACCGCCAGCGGCCGCGAGGTCAGTCATCTCTACGAAAAATCCGGTACCTATGTGGCGCGGCTGACAATCCGTGACGACTCCGGACTGGAAAATCAGAAATCCATCAGCGAACGGACCATTGTCATCAACGAACCGCCTGTCGCCGAGGCCGGCCCGGACCAGCACGTCACCGCATCCGAAGTCATCTTCGACGCGTCGCAATCCTATGACCTGGATGGCGAAATCATTTCCTATGCATGGGATTTCGGCGACGGCCAGCGCGGAACCGGGAAAATGGTCGCCCACACCTACCGCAGTCCCGGCGTCTATGACGTCGGCCTCTATGTCGTCGACAGTTCCGGAACCATCCGCAACGACGCGTCGGATACGATGACGGTGATCGTCAACGCTCTCCCGGTCGCAGACGCCGGTTTCGACGTGGTGACGGCGCCCGGCGAAACGCTGACTTTCGACGGGCGTCGATCCAGCGACCCGGACGGCGAAATCGCCCGATATCTGTGGAATTTCCGCGACGGAAACAGCGCGGAAGGAGACGTCGTCAACCACGCATTCTTAACACCCGGCTATTACTCCGTTGAGCTGCGGATCTATGACGACACAGGTCATGAAGATGCGACCGACTTTTCGCAGATCCTCATCACCGTGAACGACCAGCCGACGGCCGAAGCCGGACCGGATCTTTCGGTCGCTCCGGGTGAGGCGTTCATTCTGTCCGGTGCAGGCTCCACCGACCGGGACGGCTCGATCACCAACTGGCGCTGGGATATCCAGAACACCGAGGAGACGCTGGAAGGCGAGACGGTCGAACACAGTTTCGATGAGCCGGGAATTTACACGATCACGCTGACCGTGACGGATGACAGCATCGCATCGAACCGCACAGCTCAGGACGAACTTACGGTCGAGGTGAACCACGAACCGGTCGCGGAATCAGGTCATGACATCGTCAGCGACCAACTGCGCATCGTCTTCAACGCCGGGGCCTCAGCCGATCCAGACAATGACGGCCTGACCTATATGTGGGATTTCGGCGATGGTTCGAAAGCCGCCGGCGCCGAGGTCGAGCATGTCTATGAGACCGGCGGCGTCTATCCGGTGTTGCTGACGACAGACGACGGGCGCGGCCTCGCCAACTCGACCGACACCGACGCCCTCACCGTGTCGATCAACCGGCCTCCGCTGGCAAAGGCCGGAGAAGACAAGGAAGCATGCGTCGGCGACATCTTCGTCTTCGACGCCAGTTCCTCCATCGATCCGGACAACGGCCTTCTTCTGTACGAATGGGATTTTGGCGACGGAAACAAGTCGACCATCATCAATCCGACCAAGGTCTACGAAGATCCAGGCGCCTACACGGTGCGCCTCTCGGTGCGCGACGAATCCGGCCTCGCCAACGCGACCCATTCCGACGAGGCGCTGATGACGGTCTTGCCGGCGCCGGAAGCCCATGCCGGTTCGGACATCGAGGTCTGCGCGGGAACCCCTATTCGTTTCGACGGAACCGAATCAAGCGACGTGGACGGCGTCGTCAATCGCTTTTCCTGGGACTTCGGCGACGGCCAGACCGGCGGCGGAGACCGCCCCGAGCACATCTATTACGACGCCGGCGTCTATCGCGTTTCTCTCCAGATCGAGGGAGACAATCTGGGGCTCTGCTCGCCGATTTCCACCGACGACATCCAGGTGACGATCCTTCAGGCGCCGGTCGCGGTCGTCAATGGCCCGACCTTGGTCGCGGCCGGAGAAGAGGTTGTGTTCGACGGGTTTGGTTCCAGCGTCGAAGGCGGCGTCATCGCCGCCTATGAGTGGGATTTCGGCGACGGCGTCATCGCGTCGGGCGGCAAGGTCAGCCATGTCTTCGAAAAGCCGGGCCTCTATCATGTCCGGCTGCAGGCCAGCGCGACGGAAGATCTCGGCGGCTGCGCCAGCACGGAAACGATCCATCTGGTGACGGTCAACGCAGCGCCCATGGCGCAGATCGACGCGACGCCAGTCGTCGAGGTCAACAAGCCCCTCCTGCTGAGCGGCGCAAGGTCTTCCGATCCCGACGGAGGCGTCTCGGAATATAACTGGAATCTCGGCGACGGCGCCGCTGCCACGGGCGTTGAAATACGCCATATCTGGCGAGAGCCCGGTCTCTACGCAGTCACCCTCAAAGTGAACGACGGGACAGGCCTTGCCAACGCCGCCGACGAAGTGCTCTTCGAGGTGACGGTCCTGCCGGCGCCGGCAAGCGAGATCGACGGCCCGGCGATCGCCTGCGTCGGCGAGCCCGCGCCTTTCGCGCTTACCAATTTGCCGGAAGGAGCCGACAGCAGCCGGGCGACCTGGACCTTCGGCGACGGAAACAGCGCTGGTGGCGAAACCACCACTCATTCCTATGCGAAATCCGGCGTCTATTCGGTCAACGCAATCCTGCCGGTCGAGCGTGCGGGTGAAGTGCTGCAGACACCCGTTTCGCGCAGCATCACCATCAATCGGCCGCCGGTCGCAATCATCGACGTCGTTCGCAAGACCTGCGCTGGCGAAGACATTGTATTTGACGCTTCCCGGTCCTTCGACCCTGATGGCGAAGCGATCGCCTATCACTGGGACTTTGGAGACGGAACAGTCGCCACAGGGCCGGTCACGGAACACAGCTACGGCAAACCCGGCTCCTATCGCGCCGTTCTGACAGTGACGGACGCGACCGGTTCTCAATGCGCGGCCACGCAACAGGCGGTGGAGATTTTCGTCAACGCGCCGCCCGTCGCCGACGCCGGACCGGACATCGACCTTCTCATTGGCGGCGCTCACGATTCCCTGATCCTCGACGCCAGCCGATCGACCGACGAAGATGGCGATCATCTGGAGTATTACTGGATCCTGTCCAACGGGCTGGAGCTCGACGGCGAGAAAGCCCGTGTGGAATTCACCGAACCGGGCGTTGTGGAGGTGGAGTTGACTGCGGGAGATCCTCATGGTCTGGCCTGCAGCGTTTCCACGGATGTCATGACGATACGGACCACGACGAGGGAAGCGTCGACAACGCTGTCGCAACTGGAGTAAGACCGTTGTCCTTCCTGAAGCAGAACCGGGCAGACGATGCGTTTTAACCTTCGTTCCAAAATGATGATCTTCGCAGCGCTGATCGCGGTGCTGCCGCTCGTGGTCGCGGGCCAGTCGATCATTCGCGTGGCCCGCGACGAATTGAAGAGCGCCGCCAACGAGCAGTTGGTCAGCACCGCGCGACAGGTCACGAACGAGTTCAACGCCTTCTTTGAGTATTCACTGTTCGTGCCGCTTGATCTGATCCGAAATGCGATCGGCGGAGAAACGCTGGATTCTCGCTCGAAGATCACATTGCTCAAACAGGGCATCGCCGATCTTCCGGACGTGGTTTCCCTGCAGATCAACATAGAAGGAGTGCCGCGGCCGATCGTTGTCTCGCAGGAAGCCTATGTCAGCACGCTGGCGGAGCATTTCGAAAATCCCGTCAGCATTCTTCAGGTCGACCCGGAAGACGCCCAACCACAGACGGAATCGTCGCAAAGCGCGACCAGTGTCGAATTTATCGCCGAAACTGGCGACTGGCTGGCAACGGCGAGCCTGCCCATTCCGGGAGGCATCGGCGGCAGGAATGCGACCCTCTACGCCCGCATCAATCTCGAGCGCCTGAAACGCTTCATCACCAAACATCCCTTTGCGCGCACCGGCGCCATCCATGTCATCAACGGCGAAGGCGGTGTAGTCTATGGCACGACCGAGGGCGAGTACGGGCACGAAAGCGTATCGGTGATGGCGCAGCAGATGCTGTCTTCCAGACAGGCTGTCATCGCCGTCGAACCGTTTCAACTTGCCGACGGATCGATTTCGCTTGGAGCGATCACCCTTGCGAGAGCTTTGCCGTGGGCGGTCGTGGTCGAGAAATCCGAAGCAGACGCCTATGCCCCGATCAGGGACATGATTCGAAGTCTGCTGCAATGGCTCGGCATCGGCGTCTCCGTAGCAATGCTCGGCGCCGCCTTCTTCGCGCTCAGGATTTCACGTCCGATCCTCCACATCGGCGAGGCGGCGATCGAAATCGCGAAGGGAAATCTGGACGTCAGGGTCAACAATGTCCGCTCCCGCGACGAAATCGGGGATCTGGCAAAGCGCTTCAACGAGATGATCGTTCAACTGGCTGAACGGTTCGAATTGCAGAAATTCGTATCGCAAGGCACGA
The DNA here is from genome assembly GCF_039888615.1 of Hoeflea sp. CAU 1731. Lineage (NCBI taxonomy): Bacteria > Pseudomonadati > Pseudomonadota > Alphaproteobacteria > Hyphomicrobiales > Rhizobiaceae > Hoeflea > Hoeflea sp. CAU 1731. The sequence goes on from NZ_JBDQQS010000003.1 coordinate 148,177, forward strand.
TGAAGGCCATCAGCGGCAGTTCCGACCGCGAGGTTTCCCTTGGCGGCGAACGTCGCAGCGTGGCGATCCTGTTCGCCGATATCCGCGGCTACACCGCCTTTTCCGAAACCCGCGAGCCGGAAGAAGTGGTCGAGGTGCTCAACAGCTACTTCCAGAGGATCACGGACATCGTGGTCGCCAATCATGGCGATATCGACAAGTTCGTCGGCGACGAGATCATGGCGGTTTTCGGGGGCGCCAACCAGTCAAAACATGCGGTCGAGTGTTCGCTCGCGATCATGCAGGTCATGGAAGAAATGCGGCTGACCTCGAAGGCGGACTTGAGGATCGGCATCGGCGTCAATGTCGGCGAAGTGGTTGTCGGCGCCATGGGCAGCAACCAGCGCAAGGACTTCACGGTGCTTGGCGATCACGTCAATCTCGCCGCCCGCCTCTGCGGTCAGGCCGGACCGGACGAAACCTGGATCTCGCGCAATGTCCACGAACAGTTGCCGGCCAAATTGACCAGCCAGGCGCGCCGGATCGAGCCGATCGCCGTGAAGGGAAAGAAAGACCGGATCGAGGTCTTCGTCTATGACGGCCCGGGGAAATCCGAGTCCGACGCGGCATAGCAAATCATGGTGAAACCATCCGGCCTGGTTGCTTTTATCCCGACGCGCCTCCCCGCCCCGATTGTCCGTTTGCTGTACGCCGGAAGAAGAGAGAGACTGGCGCACCGCGTCATGGACCCTAAGGCGCAGGCCTTCGGCCGTCTGTCGAGAGCTGTCCAGAGCGACCGTCCTCCGACGATCGGGGAAATCCGCAAACAGGCGCAGAAAATTATCGACGTTTTCGATGAGCCCGCGCCGCCGCTGCTCCGCAGGGAAGACATGACTGTAGCGGGCGCCGAAGGGCCCATACCGGCGCGGCTTTACAGCGACCACCCCCGGGAGGCAGGCCTCTTGCCGATCCTCGTATTCTATCATGGCGGCGGATGGATCCAGGGCAATTGTGATTCCCATGACGGCCTGTGCGCCAGGCTCGCCAAATGGTCCGGCTGCGTCGTCGTTTCAGTCGATTATCGGCTGGCGCCCGAGCACAAGTTTCCGGCCGGCGTGGAAGATGCGATCGCCGCCTATCGGTGGGTCCGGCATAATGCGGAAGGCCTTGGCGGCGATCCCGCCAAAGTCGGTGTCGGCGGCGACAGCGCTGGCGGCAACTTCGCCGCTGTCGTTTCCCAACAAGCGCTGGACCGGAACTTCCAGCCGCCCGAGTTGCAGCTTCTCATTTATCCGTCGCTCGATTCCAGCATGTCGACCCAATCCATGGAGGAACTGGAGAACGCCTACATCATCCCGCGCGACAGGGGCATGTGGATTGTCGATCTCTATCTCGAAAACAGAGGCGACATGCAGGATCCGCGCGCCTCGCCGGCCATACGGACGGATCTGACGGGCCTTGCGAAAGCGTGCATCGTAACGGCGGGTTTCGACCCCTTGCGCGACGAGGGCGCCGCCTATGCCGACAGGCTGCAGGCGGACGGGATCGATGTCCACCATCTGGTCTATGACGGACAGATTCACGGCTTTGTCAGTTTCAGCCGCGCAATTCCTGAAGGAATCGATTGCCAGCGCGCCATGTCAAACTGGCTGCAAACCGCCTGGTAAGCGATCAGGCGCCCGTCTTGCGCCTGTCGTCTTTCATATAGAGAAACGCAAGCAGCAGGATGACTGCGGATACGGCGGCGTTTCCCAGGAACACCACAGGAAAGCTTTTCGACATGGAAAACAGCGCGCTGCAATAGGCCACGCCGAACGTGCCGCCCAGAAGCTGCGCGCTCATGACGATTCCGCCGACCTGACCATGCTTTTCCGGAGGCGTCATCTTCATCGCGGCGCTCCTTGGCGGCGCGAATATGAAGGTCACGCCAACGCCCCAGCAAAGCAGGCCGGGAACAAGAAGCAAGTAACTGTCGCGATCCATCGTCAGGCCGATCCAGACAAGCCCCGCCGTCACGGCGACCAGCGCGAACAGCACCAGCGGCCGGGCGCCGAAGCGATCGGCCAGGCGGCCCGACGGTCCCGCCAGTATCGGCACCGGGCCGACAGCGAGAAGCAGCGCCAGTCCCGCCATGAAAGGGCTCATGTGCAAAACGTTCTGAAGGAACACAGCGCCGAAGACGATCATGGCCATCTTGCTGAACTGCGCCATGAAGATCACCAGATTGCACAGGGCGAACCCGGAATTGGCGAAGAGATCGATCTCGATCAGCGGCGCAAAGCTGCGCCGCTCAACCACAATGAACGTCGCCGCCATCAGCAAACCGATCGCAATGAACGAGAGGATCGACGGACTGAACCAGCCATGCGACGGCGCTTCCATCAGGGCGAAGGTCAGAACGCAAACGCATGTGACAAGACTGGCGAGTCCGATGATGTCAAACGGGCCCGTATTCAACCCTTTAGGCGTCTCGCGCCCGCCCGTGGCGACGATGCCCGCCACGAACACGACGACTGGAAGATTGATCCAGAAGATCCATCGCCAGGACAGAATATCGGTAAAAAATCCGCCGATGAGCGGGCCGAGCGCCAGGAAGGTCGTGCCGATCGCGCCGTAAATTCCAAGCGCTGTTCCTCTCTCTTCCGGCGGGAAAGGCATCGTGGCGAGCGCCATGGATAACGGGAAAATCGCCGCGGCGCCGATGCCCTGGATGGCGCGGGCCGCGATCAGCCAGGTTCCGTTCTCTGAAAATCCGCAGGCAAGCGACGACAGGGCGAACACTGCGAGGCTCGCCAGGAACAGCCTGCGATGGCCCAAAATATCGCCGAGCTTGCCGCCGGCGGCGGCCAGCGATGCGAAGACGAGCAAATAGGCGTTGATGGCCCAGTGCGACGCGCCTTCCGACATGACGAGGTCGCGGCGTATCGTCGGCAGCGCCACCCCGACCACTGTTTCGTCGAGAAGTATGATGCCGATGACGCCTCCCATCGCGGCGAGCATCCACCATTTCCGGCTGTCCGGTCTTCCGATTGAAGCCGCCATGAGAAGTTATTTCCCCGCGTCCCGTTTTTGCACTGGCGGTCCAGTCCCTGAATCCTAACTTTGGAGATATGAACAGGAGTTTGCAACAATGACTGAAAGTACAGCGCTCATTGTCGGCGTCGGCGACGGATTGTCGGCGTCTCTGGCCCGCCTGCTGCATGCGAACGGCTATCGTCTGACGCTGGCGGCGAGAAACACCGACAAGTTGGAAAAGCTCGCAGACGAAACGGAAGCTGAAACCATTGCCTGCAACGCAGCCGATGTCGACGATGTCCAACGGCTTTTTGCCTCGATCGGCGATCGACTTGACGTCGTGGTCTACAATCCGTCCGCCCGGGTTCGCGGTCCGATCGCGGAACTCGATCCGGAAGCTGTCAGAAACGCCATCGAAGTTACGGCGTTCGGCGCCTTTCTCGTCGGCCAGGCGGCTGCGCGACGGATGCTGGACCAGGACGGCGAAAACGGCGTGCGCGGCACGATCCTCTTCACTGGCGCTTCGGCTGGTGTGAAAGGATTTCCCAATTCCGCCTCTTTCGCCATGGGCAAGTTCGCCCAGCGCGGCCTGGCGCAGTCCATGGCGCGCGAACTCCATCCGCAGGGCGTCCATGTCTGTTGGGTCAACATAGATGGAGGAATCCGCAATCCGGGCAGGACCGAAGCGCCGGACAATCCTGATTCCATGCTCGATCCGGATGCGATCGCCGAGAGCTATTTGTCTATCATTCGGCAGCACCGATCGGCCTGGTCGAACGAACTCAGCCTGCGCCCCTGGGTCGAGCGCTTCTGATTCTTTAAGGGCAAGCTACTCGACGTAGAGTAACCGTAGGTGATCGATCGCATCATTGTCGAGACGCAGCACTTTCTCCGCATAGCTGTCGAACGATCCATAGGTCGCATCGACGGATTCGAAGGCTGCCTCCAGGTAGGCCTGATCGACCATCTCGATCGCCTTGCGCGCCTCATCGGGCAGATGATCGAGCAGGCCGGTGCCTTTCCAGTGGTCATTTGTCAGCAGATAGTCGTGCATGATGTCGTCCATATGCACGCCCAGCAAACGAAGTATGATGGCTGCGCTGAAGCCGGTCCTGTCCTTGCCCGCGGTGCAATGAAACAGCAACGGAGTCTCGTCATCCGCGAGAAGCCCGATCAGATTGCCGAACGCGCCGATCCGCCTCGAACCGAAGACGCGATAGATATCCACCATGACGTCGCGGGTTTTGACGCCTTCCGTCGCATTTGTTCCAAACAACGCTCCGGTATGGGCTTTCAATGTCGGCTCGATAGGCAACGGATGGATGCGTCCCACCACTCCGTCGATCGCCGAAGGCGCGCTCGCGCTTTCCGTCACGCCCCTGAAGTCGCATACAACGGCGATGCCGAGCGCCTTCAACTGCGCGCGTCCACGCTCCGTGACGCCGCTGAGCCTGGCGCTTCGATAGAGTTTCCCGCGCCGAATCCTGCCGCCTTCTGAAGTCGGCAGGCCACCGAGATCACGCAAATTGCTTGCGCCGTCCACCTCTATGATGCGTGTCGCCGTTGTCATCGTGTATTCCCCCTTGCGCGATTCTTCTCCAAGGCCTCCTCATAGGCCGCATTCAGCCGGTCCAGCACAGACGGTTTGCCGGTCTCGTCAGGTTTCGCATCGAGATGCAGAACCCGCAAGTCGTCCATGAACGCTTCCCATAGGTCCGGCCCGCCCTCCTCCAGCAATTGCGCCCTGACGCCGAGTTCCTCAGTCACCGGCAGGTGACGTCGTCCCCAGGCGCCGATCTGCGCCAGCACCGGAACCAGGTCGATCGCCGTTTCCGTCAGGCTGTAGATCGCTTTCTGCTTGTGGCTCGGATCGTCGCGTCTGGTGATCAGGCCGGTTTCGACCAGCCTCTTCAGCCGCGCCGCCAGAATATTCGAGGCGATGCCCTCTTCGGACTGGTTGAGAAGCTCGCGGAAATGCCGTCGGTTGCCGAACATCATGTCGCGAATGATGACGAGGCTCCAGCGATCGCCGAGAATCTCCATCGTCAGATTGATGGGACAGCCGGACCTGAATTCAGATTTCATATGGCGCCTCGTTCAAAACCGGTTGCAATATTAGATCAGTTATGGCACCTGGCAACCGATTTCAAAATGCAACCAGTGTACTTCATGCGGAGGAAGTCATGCGCAAGCTCATCGCCTGGAACCTCATGTCGCTGGACGGCTGTTTCGAGGGAAGCACACCCTGGGAGCTCGGTTTCCACGAAGATGTCTGGGGCGAGGAACTGGAGGCGTTCTGCCTTGAACAGGCGGAAGACACAGGCGCTCTGCTGTTCGGTCGCAAAACCTGGCAAGGCATGGCGGAGTACTGGAAGACGGAAAAGGGGCCGATCGCCGACTTCATGAATTCCGTGGAGAAGTTTGTCGCGTCCCGTACTCTGCATTCAGCTGACTGGAACAATAGCGCCTTGCTGGGAGCCGACATCACAGACGCGGTTCGCGAGCTCAAGCAAAGAAGTGGCAAGAACATCTATGTCTACGGCAGCGCAGACCTGTTGGCGACGCTCCTGCGCGATAATCTCGTCGACGAGATGCGTCTGTGCCTGGCGCCGGTCGTGCTCGGCTCCGGAACGCCGCTCTTCAAACCCGCAGACAACAAACGATCGATGACCCTGCTGGAAACCAGGCCCCTGAAGAAAAACGGGGTGATTCTGCGTTACGCGCTCTGAAAAAGGACGCGCAACAGGCTCAATCTTCCGCCAGCGCCGCGAGAATGCGAACCCAGGAGCGGATGCCCTTGTGGAAGCTCGAAAGGTCGTATTTTTCGTTGGGGCTGTGGATGCGGTTGTCGAACCGCGCGAAGCCCACCAGCAGGGAGTCGCATCCCAGTCGTTTCTTGAACTCGCCGATGATCGGGATAGAGCCGCCGGTTCCGGCGAGCGCCGCCTTCCGGCCCCACTCTTCGGTCAGCGCCCCGAGCGACTTGCGCAGGAAGGGGCTGTCCAGCGCCATGACCGTCGCCGGCGCCGCCGCGACATCGGTGAATGTCACGGAGCAATCGGTGGGGATGTTATTGCACACATGCGCCTTGAACGCGTCCCGCACCTTCTCCGGATCCTGCCCTTCGACCAGGCGGAACGAGATCTTGGCGTGCGCCTTCGCAGGGATCACCGTCTTGAAGCCATCGCCCATATAGCCGCCCCACAGGCCGTGGATTTCGCAGCTCGGCCGCGCCCAGACCTGCTCCAGCAAGGGAAAGTCGGTTTCTCCGGCCGGGATCGACAACCCGACATCACTGAGAAAACCTTCTTCGTCGAACGGAAGGCTTTGCCATTGCGCCCTCACCTCTTCGGGAAGCGGTCGCACTTCATCGTAGAAGCCGTCGATCGCGATGCTGCCGTCCGCGTGCCTCAAGCTGGCGATTACATCGCCCATCACCTGCAGGGCGTTGCGCGCAGCATTGCCGTATATGCCGGAGTGCAGGTCACGATCGGCGCAGGTGATTTCGATTTCCTGGCTCACCAGACCGCGCACCATGGTGATGATCGCCGGTGTGTCCCTGTCCCACATGTCCGTGTCGCAGACGAAGATCGCGTCGGCCGCCAGCTCGGCCGCCGTCTTGTCCAGAAACGGCATGAGGTTCGGGCTGCCGGCCTCTTCCTCGCCCTCGAAGAGTACGCTCACGCCAACCGGCAATTTTCCAGTCACGGCCTTCCATGCCCGGCAGGCTTCGACGAATGTCATGAGCTGACCCTTGTCGTCCGACGCGCCGCGGGCGACGATCGCCGTATCGCCGTTCGGCAACGGTTTCATCACAGGTTCGAAAGGATCGGTCTCCCACAGCGGCAGCGGGTCGACCGGCTGGACGTCGTAGTGGCCATAAAACAGGATATGCGGACCGCCGCTGGCGCGGTTATGACCGACCACCATCGGATGGCCGTCCGTATCGCGGACAGAGGCGTCGAAACCCAGGCCTTCTAGATCCCGCGCGAGCCAGTCGGCTGCATCGCGGCAGTCTTGCGCATGGACCGCTTCGGTGGACACGCTTTTGATGCGGATCAACTCGAACAACCGTTCGAGGCTGGCGGGAAGAGATTCGTCCACATGGGCAAGCACTGCGTCCAGTTCGGTCGTCATCGTCATGCCTCCACCGGCAGAATGCAGCATTGCTCGAAATGCGGCGCAAGCACCGCCGAGCCGCCCTGTTCCATCGGGTCGGACAGGGGGCCGTTGGCTACCAGATCGCCTGCTGTCGACTGGCATTGGTACTGGTAGGCGCGTCCGAGATAGGTTCTCAGACCCAGCGTCACCGGCAGTCCCTCGCCCGACCGGCGCACCGACAGGCCGTCGGCCCGCGCCGCCAGCACGAATTCATCGGGTATCGGCCCGAGACTGTCCTGGGACAGGGCAATCGAACTACCGCCCTCAACCTCGGCCGTCACCCGGTCTCCATCGCGCTCGCTCACCTTCATCGCAATGAGATTCTCGAATCCAACGAAGCGGGCGACAAAGGCGTTGGCCGGCCGCTGGTAAAGCACCTCCGGATGATCGAGTTGCATGATCTTGCCGGCGTTCATGATCGCCACACGGTCGGAGATGGAAAACGCCTCTTCCTGATCGTGCGTGACGTAGAGCGAGGTCGTGCCGTTCGCCCGCTGCAGCTTGCGGATTTCCACCCGCATGTCGATTCGCAGCTTGGCGTCGAGATTGGAAAGCGGCTCGTCGAACATCAGAAGCGGCGGTTCGATGACCAGCGCGCGGGCCAGCGCAACGCGCTGCTTCTGGCCGCCCGAGAGCGCCGCAGGCAAACGCTCCGCATAGGGCGACAGGCCGACGCGATCGAGCATTTCGGACGCCCGCTTTCTGCGCTCGCTCGATCCGACGCTGCGCTGCTTCAGCCCGAAGGCGACGTTCTCCAGCACGCTCAGATGCGGAAACAGGGCATAGTTCTGGAACACCAGGCCGATGTTTCTCGTATGGGCGGGCAGACGGGTGATATCCTTGTCGCCCAGCTTGATGCGGCCTTTCGTCGGTGGCAGGAAGCCGGCGACGAGGCGCAAGGTCGTCGTCTTGCCGCAGCCGCTGGAGCCGAGCAGCGAGACGAGTTCCCCGGCCTTCACCGAAAGCGACAGGTCTTTCAGCACTTCCGTGTGGCCGTAGTGGGCGGTGATGGATTCGATATCGAGAGAAACGGTCATCTACTTGGTCAGGAATGTCAGGCCGAGGGTCGCTTCGACGATCGCCATCACGGCGACCGTCACCAGCATGAGAAGCACGGAAACGGAGGCGATGGTCGGATCGAAGAACTGCTCCATGTGCGCGAGAATCTGGATCGGCAGGGTGGAAATGCCGGGCCCGGTCAGGAACAGGGACACCGATACGTCGTTGAGCGAGGTGATAAAGGCGAGAATAAAGGCGGCGATGACGCCGGCGCGTATGTTCGGCAGCACGATGGTGAAGAAGGTTTTCAGCGGCGGGCTGCCAAGGCTGATCGCCGCCTCTTCGATTGAGAAGTCGAAGGAAGCGAGGCTGGCGCTCACCACGCGCACCGAATAGGGCAGCACCAGCAGCGCGTGACCGATCAGAAGCGTAAGGAAAATCGGCGTTTCAAGGCCAACGGTCACCGACTTCATCAAGGAAAATCCGAACACGATTTCCGGCACGAGGATCGGCAGCACATAGACCGTCGAAAGCCAGGAAGGCAGTTCGATTCGGTAGCGGTTGAGCGCATAGGCCGCCGGAATGCCGACCAGCAGGGACAAGGCCGTGCCGGCAAAGGCAAGCTGAAAACTGGTGATCGCCGTCCTGCGAAACGCGCTCATCTCGAAGATGTTCTCGAACCAGCGCAGTGTGAGGCCACGCGGCGGAAAGGTCAGATAGGTGGTGTCGCTGAGCGCGGATCCGATGATGATGACCAGCGGCGCCAGCAGAAAGAAGAAGACGATCGAAGCGAATACAATCAGGGCCGGATGGATGCGATAGGTCATGACCTCACACCGCCATCGGGTTCAGGCGCCGGGCGATCCGGCTCATGATCAGCACGATGCCGATCGTCACGACCACCATGATCGTGGCGATGGTCGAAGCGCCCACCCAGTCGAACGTCACCATCGCGCGCTGATACAGGAAGGTGCCCATCATCATCTGCCGCTCGCCGCCGAGAAGCTGCGGCGTCGCATAGGACGTAAAGCTGCCGGTGAACACGAGAACGGCGCCGACGATCAGTCCGGGCATGGCGAGCGGAAATACCACCTGCCGGAAGGTCGCCGCCGGCGAAGCGCCGAGCGAAATCGACGCCTCGACGACATCGTTCGGAATGCCCTCGAGCACGCCGACCAGCGTCAGGATCATCAGCGGCACGAATAGATAGACCATGGCGATGATCACGGCGAATTCCGTATAGAGCATCGACAGAGGTTCCGCGATTGCACCGATCCAGATCAGAAAATCGTTCAGAATGCCGTTCTTGCCGAGGATGATCAGCCAGGCGAAGGATCGCACCACAACGCCGGTCAGCAGGGGAAAGACGGCGGCGATGATCGCGATGCTCTTCAACCGCCCCGGCATGCGGGCGATCACATAGGCGGTGATGAAACCGATCACCAGGGAGATGGCTGTGGTGATCAGCGCCACCTCGATGGTCCGCCAGAGCACAGTGCGCCGGAAGCCGCTCTTGAAGAAAGCGATATAGGGCGCGAATGGTCCGGCGGACTCGCCAAACGTCGTGGCGATGGTGCTCGCCACGGGGATGACCAGCAGCAGCAAAACCGCGAGGGTGGCGGGCAGCGCCAGGCTCCAGCTGCGGAAGTACTTCATCGGTCGATCACCCGGACGGTCTGCGTGACATGCGGCTCCCGAGGATCATCGGGAGCCGCAAGAGTTTTGCTTCAGGAACCGAATATCTCGTTCCAGCGGTCGATCCAGTCCGGCTTGGCGGCGTTCAGCTTGTCGTAATCGACACGGTTCAGACTGTCGATCATCTCTTTGCCATAGGTCCAGATCTTCGCCTGCTCCTCGGTCAGTTCAACATTCTTGTTGACCGGCGCGTCGACGCCCTGTTCGGCTTCCGTCTGCTGAATGTCCTTCGACAGAACGAAGTTGATGAATTCGAGCGCAAGATCGACATTCTCGGCGCCGGTCGGAATGTTGATCGTGTTGAGAGTGGCGATATCGCCGTCGCTCAGCGTCGCCCAGGTCATGCTGGGCACGGCCGCCGTCATCGAAGCCATGGTGAAGTCCTGCGCCACGGCGACAGTCGCCTCGCCGGTCGAGATCAGGTTCACCAGCTCCGAACCGGTGTTGTAGTTCTTCACGACATTCGGCTTGATTTCCTCGATCGCGACGAAGGCCTCGTCGGTCTGGGTGTAGGGGTCGACGCCGGCATGGGCCGCGGCGCGCAACACGACGATCGGACCGGCCGTAGTGGTGATTCCGGGCAGGCTGATCGTGCTCTTCAGGTCGTCGCGCCACAGATCGTTCCATGATCCGATCGGCGGATCGACCTTGTCGGCGTCATAGACAACGCCGATGCGGCCGATCGTGTAGGCCGGGCCGTAATTGCCCTGCGGCGCCTGCGCGAGTTCGTAGAGTTCCTCGACATTCGGGATTTTCGCGCGGTCGATTTCCTGAAACAGGCCTTCCTCGATGCCGATCTGCGAATAGCTGTCGGTCAGGAAGATCACGTCCACGCCCTTGCCGCCGCGGATCTTCAGCTTGTTCAGCCGGTCGGCGTTGTTGCCGGTCTCGAACACAACTTCGCAATCGCACATCTTCTTGAAAGGCTCGATGATATTGGCGTTGAGTTTTTCGCCGTTATAGCCCCACCAGGATATGGTGAAGGTCTTGTCCTGGGCGATCGCAGCCTGGCTTCCCAGGGCCAGCGCGCCAAGAGCGACGGCGGCTTTCATCCATGTTTTCATGGTCATTTTCATTCCCTTCTGTTGCATGTTTCGAATGAGCGCGACTTTTAAGCGACCGTAATTCCTGCCTGTTTTTTTAGCAATACTAAAAGACGGTCATCGTGGTTCTACGAGTGAATTGTCCTCTTAGAAAACCACCGGATGAGTCTCGCCGGTGGCCACATTGACCAGACCCTGCGGCGCATGATCGCTCGGCGCCACGAGCACCCAGCGCCAGGGGGCGCAGGTCAGCGTCGCGAACGCCAGCCGCTCGGGAAATCCCGGTCCCCAGCGCGGGTGAAAGGTCGGTTCGTACATCCAGTCGACCTTTTCGCCCTCCGCGTAGAGCGCCTGCATGTCGGCGTCGAGTTCTTCCGCCGTCCGGCTGCTCATCAACCCGGCGACCTCGTAGCGCACAGTCGCCGCCACTTCGCCTTCCCGAACCAGCGCCCATCCGCCGTCCATCTCCGCAATCGCGTTGACGGCCGCCGCCATCGCCTCGTCGGACGATCCGGCGCACCAGATGTTGTGCTTGTCATGGGCCATGGAGCAGGCAAGCGCCGTGTCAGGCGTGCGCGGACCGCAGCCGAGCCAGAACATTTTCGACACCGCCGCCTTTCCGGAGAACCGGTCTACGATGGCGAATTTGGTGATGTTGCGGCTTTCGTCGCGCTGGACGAGACCATTATCGACCGGAAGATCGAAGGTCAGGAAATCATCAGTCCAGTGAAACGGCCGAAGCACCGCCGCCTTCATCGTGTCGCGGCCGGGTTCAGCCCTGACGTGAAAGTCCCCTGCCGTTACGGCCCGGCCGATATTCACGGTCTTTGTCGCCCAGTCCGGCCAGTCGATCTGCGGGATTTGGGGAAGATAGGTCTTGCCTTCCGACACCGGCTTTCCATCGGCCCAGACCTTTTCTACCGCAAAGGACTGCATATCGGACACCAGCACGATATCGGCGTAGCGCCCAGACGCGATCGATCCAACCCAGGGCGTCAGCCGCATGTGGCGGGCCGGATTGATGGTCACGCATTGCACTGCGATTTCAGGCGCGAGACCAGCCTCGATTGCCATCCGGACATTGTGATCCGTCGCGCCGAGCTTCAGCGTGTCGGAGGCGCTGCGATCGTCTGTCGTAAGCGCAATCTGCGACCAGTCCTGAAGCCCCTTTTCCAGCAGCCCGGCAATGACCTCCGGCAGGCTGTGGATCCTGAGTTCCATGAACAGACCATGCGTCAGCTTTTCCCAGAATTCCTCGACGGTCCACGCCTCGTGATCGGAGGATAGTCCGGCCGCCGCAAAGGCGTTGATGGTCGCAACATCCCGGATGCCAGCCGCGTGGCCCTCCACGACGCCCCGTCGCTCGAACGTGGCGCGGATCATGCCCCAGAGCCGGTCGTAAGACGGATTGTCGGGATTCCAGACAGACGGCCAGTCCATCACCTCGTCGAGGCCCGCCGTCATCAGGCTCTGCTGCATGAAGCGGTTCTGCTCCTCGTAACCGAACCAGCCGCCGCCGTGTTCGTAGCCGGTTGGCGGCACCGCGGAGCCCGGCAACGGAAAGATTTTCAGGGGCGAGCCCGCAGCCCTTGCCGTCAGCCAGAAATCGAGGGTTTTCGCGCCATTCACATTGGAAAACTCATGGCTCGCCTCGCAAGTCCAGGTGTTGCCGCGCGGCAGCACCAGCGCCGCCTCGTATTCCGGCGTCAGGTGCGAACTCTCGATGTGCTTGTGGATTTCGCCAAGCCCCGGCACGGCGGAAAACTCGGGCTCGTGCACCCGGCGCTCCACTTCGCCGGGATAACTGCCCGCATCGCCCACAAAGGCGATCCGCCTGCCCTTGATGATGATCTCCTGGTCCTGCCTCCAGGTTCTCGTCGCGACATCCAGAAGCCGGCCCACGCGCAGCGCCGTGTCTGCCGACCGCTTTCCGAGCGCGGTGAGCGTCAGGTCCTGTCGGATGGCGATTTCGGTCTCTGCGTCAAGTTCGACGTCGAACGTTGTATTGGTGGTCATGGCGCTAAATGGGCCTTATGATAAATCGCTGCGCTCGGCGCGAACCGCCTCGGCGGCGGCCTGCGCGCCACGCAATATAGAATGATATCCCGTGCAGCGACATATGTTGCCTTCCAGCGCCGCCTTGATCCGCGACAGGTCCGCTTCCGGCTCATTGCGTAGCAGACCCACAAGCACCGTCACGAAGCCCGGCGCACAATAACCGCACTGGAAGGCGTTTTCCTCCGTCATCGCCTGCCTGACAATCCTCGTTTCAGGCAGGATATCCAGCCCTTCAGGGCTGACGATGTCCGCGCCCTCCAGTTGCCAGGCCATGGCGAGGCAGGCGTTGACGGGCTTTCCGTTCATCAAAACCGTGCAGGCCCCGCATCGCCCCACGCCGCAAGCGACCTTGCTCGCCGTCAGCCATAACAAATCCCGCAGGATTTCGGAAAGCCGCGTTTCCGCCGTCACATCAAGCGCGCGTTCGACGCCATTGAGCCGGAAACTGACGCGGGCGGCGCTCACTGCATCCTCTCCATGTAGTCGTGAATGGCTTCAGGAGAAAGCGGCGACCGCGACGGCCAGAAGCCAATGGCGTCGCCCACCGCGTTGACGATCGCCGGCGTAACAGAGGCGATGCCCAGTTCGCCGACGCCGCGAGGCCCCAGATCGTCGCCCTCATCAAGACTTTCCTGCGCGAAGACGCTCAACCGCTCGGCCGTGTCCGCAATGCCCGGCATCATGTAGGTGTCCAGATTGGTCGTCAGATAGGCGCCGTCCCGCATCAGGGAATCTTCCAGCAGGGTGAATCCCAGACCCTGCATCGCGCCGCCCTCCATCTGGCCGAGATAGGAGGCCACGTCGATCACAGGCCCCGCCGCCGAGTGCAGATCCAGATCGAGCACCCGCGCCTCGCCGGTCGCGCGTGACACTGCAACGCGCGCGATTGTTGCGCCGAAAGCGAAAATGTAGCGGGCGTTGCCGCCGTCATGCTCCGTCTTCGGAAACGCGAAATGCGTCGAAACGCTCGGACGCTCGGCCGGATCAAGCGCTGCTGCCAGATCCACATAACTGATCAGGAGATCGCCGCTGTTCGACCGCCTGTCGGCTATCCCGCCAGCGACCAGACACAGGTCCTGCGGTTCCCTGTCGAGGCGCAGGCCAGCCGCCGCCGTCATTCGTCGCACAAACTCCGGCGCGGTGCGGCGAGCCGTGTTCCACAGCACGTAGGAGCCGCGCGACGCGGTTGTTGACCCGGAATCCGGCGCAAGCAGCGTATCGCCGGTAATCGGGCGCACATCGTCGCGCGTGCAGCCAACAAAGTCAGCCACCTGACTGGTTATAGCCGCATGCAGCCCTTGCCCGAGTTCGTCGAGCCCGAGCAGCGCCTCTATGCGTCCGTCCTCCGCCAGCCTCAGCACGCCGCCGCCCTCGTCATGCGGGATCGTGCCAAGACCGTTGCCCTGATAACTCAGCGCCATGCCGACGCCGACATAGTCCGCGCCGTCAGGTGAGAGCCCCCGTTCGCAGGACCACAGACGACTGGTCATCGCCGCTTCCAGCATTTCGTCGCAGCGCTCGGTCAGGGAAACGCGCTGCCCCAGATAGCCAGGCATGCCCGGCGTTCTGAGATTGCGCCGACGCATGTCACTAGGCGACAGGCCGCAAAGCCCGGCCAAGCGGTCCATTTGGCACTCCACTGCGAAAGTCATCTGATTGGCGCCGAAACCGCGAAACGCGCCGCCCACGCCATTGTTGGTGTAGGCCAGCCTTCCTCGCGTGCGGATATTTGCGATGACATAGGGACCGGCGGCGTGTTCCAGCGCCGTTTCGAGCACGCCGGGGCTGAGCGACGCGTAAGCGCCGGAATCCGAAATGAGGTCAACCTCCTGCGCAACAAGCCGGCCGTCCCTGTCGCAACCGGTGCGCATGCGTAGCCGCATCGGATTGCGCTTCGTCCCGGCAACGACGGATTCCGTGCGATCGAGATGCAGACGAACAGCTTTGCCGCTCTTGATAGCAAGCAGCGCGAGCGCCGGCTGAACGGTCAATTCATCCTTGCCGCCGAAGGAACCGCCGGTCGGACTGGACGTCACCCGAATACGTTCCTCGGGAATGCCGAGTATCCGGGAAAGCTGCATTCGGTCGCGATAATTGTGCTGGCCGCCGGCGGCGACATGCAGCGTCCCATCAGCTTCCAGACGCGCAAAGCCGCCTTCGGTTTCCAGGAAGCCGTGCATCTGCCGCGGCATTTCATAGATCTCTTCAACAACATGCGCCGCCTGAAGAAACCCGGCTTCGATGTCGCCGCGATCGAAATGCAATTCGGTCTGCACATTGCCGGAGTCGTGCACAGCCGCGCTTCGAGGATCGAGCGCGATCTCCGGATCGTCGACCAGCGGGAGCGGTTCGTATGCGACGCGTATAAGGCCCAGCGCCACCTCGGCCGTCGCGGCGTCAACAGCGGCGACCGCGGCCACCGGGTCACCTGCATAGCGAACTTTGTCGTGACAGAGCGCGGGTTGATCCTGGAAGACGATGCCGAAGCCGTTCTCTCCGCGAATATCCCTGTGGGTCACAACAGCTGCGACCCCGGGCAAAGCCTCCGCCGCGCTGACGTCGATGCTTAACAGTCTCGCATGCGGAACGCCGGCTCGCAGAATTCGTCCAACGAGCATGCCGTCTTCCCGGACGTCGGTCAGATAAGAGAGCGTGGCGTCGACTTTCTCCGGCATGTCCGGACGGGTGAACCATCGATCGGGAAGCGTCTTCTTTCCGAGCTCGATTTCCCCGCGGGCGAGCGCGGGCGGTGGTGGGTCGGCGTGCGCGTGATATGCGACGCCGCCCAGTTTCGCCTGCAACGCATGGACAATCGTCCCGGCCGCCGCCTTGCGGCGATAGGCGCCGCTGCGAAACAGATCATCAGGCGCCTCGACTTCCCGCAATATCGTTTCCGAAACCGCTGTCCAGTCGCAGGACTCGATGCTCTTTCCCTGCAGCGCCAGTTCGGTCGATATGAGCCGCGACGGCGATACGACGCCGCCCCCGACTGCAATTCGACATTCGCCAAACCGGCCATTATCGACGTGGACAACGCCGGCGATTGCAACGATCGAAGGCGTAAAGGTGCGCCGCAACCCGACCTTCCGGTATATCCAAACCACTTCGTCTCCGAGCGCCGGCACATTGACAGCGCACACAATATCCGTGGCCGCCGGTGTTTCTCGCAGCCAGTCGCCAAGCGCGATCTCGGCTATCGCGCCAGATCGAAAAACAACAAGCCGCGCCTCCAGCGCCAGCAAAACCGGCAGCAGGCAGCCATTGCGGTTGGCGATATTGCCGCCGATCGTGGCGAGGTTGCGCACCGCTGGTCCGGCGACTGATCCGATCGCATGGGCAAGCAACGGCGCGCCCGTCTGCAAACCTACATCACTGGAGACGTCGGAGAGGGTCGCCAGCGCTCCAGCGCGAACATGACCACCTTCGGCCTGAACGCCTTTCAGTTCGGCAATTTGGCCGAGATCGATCAGGATGTCGGGCTTCGCCCCGCCATTCGCCCATAGAAGCTGAAGCGCTGTCGCGCCGGCGACGAAACAGGCGGTCCCGCCGGCGTCCCGCGCAATCTCCTGGGCTTCCGTCAGACTTTCGGGATGAACAACCCGCATGCGGCTCAGGACCTCACGGTTCCGAAGCGCACGCCCTTTTCCTTCAGCCAGCGCCGGTAGGCGACAGACGAGGAATCTGCCCGAGTCGGGATTTCGCGGCGCGGTTCGAGCGGCAGCAGCAACGGCCGCTGGTTCTCCACGATGATCCGGTCCTGCAGGAAAATCACCTGCTCGAAGTGCAGGATCGAGGTGTGCGATGAATGGTCGTCAACCAGATACATCACCGGCTGCGCGCGGCAGTATCCCTCTTCCATAGGCTGAATAAACAGCGCAATGGCGTCCAGCCTATCCGGCGCCGTCGGGCAAACCCGATAGAGCATCACGGTGAAGGGCGAAGGGACACGATAGGTCAGGTGAACGAAATCGCCTTCGTTTTCCGTGGCCGCGATGCGCGGCTGGAAAAACGTGCAATTGGTGGCCCACACTTCGTCGACGTCGCGGCGGATTTCGCTCTTGTAGACCGGAACTTCGGTGTGAGGCTCGGCGCCCAGGATGTCCGTGTGGACAAATGGAAAATGCGCCATGTCGAGGAAATTCTCGACGACCCTGAGCCCGGAGGCCCGCATCGTCACCCAGCCGCAGGGCACGTAACGGCGATCGGCCTCATGCGATTCCTCGATCTCCACAATATCCTTGTTCGGCGCGCCAAGCGTGGTGAACACGCAGCCGTAGCGCTCGCGAACGGGAAGCGGCGGACCATATTCGCCGTCCTCCATCACCTCGCGGATCACCGGGGCTCCGCCCTCGTTGCGACAAAGCGCGATATCCTGTCCGAGAAGCCGGGTGCGGACAGGCTTCGAGGTCAGATCAGTGGATGTTTCCACGGCGTACCAGTCGTCAAGCACGGCCCTGTCTGTGGTCTTTGTCATGTCATGACCCTTCCTGCCCGGTCTCGGTCCACTGTTTCGACCCGCCCGTATTGGCTGCAAGCCACTTCGCGCGGCGTTCGAACAGGCCGGGCGCAACGCGGTGTATGTCCGCGATGATTTCGGACAGATCCCCGATCTTCAGCTCTCCGTCATCGACGAGGATCTGGCCGTCGACCATCGTCAGACAAACGTCGCCGCCACGCACAGCATGAACCAGATTGTGCTGGAGGTTGAAATACGGACCTTCGCCGAAAAGCGGCGTCATGCGCGGCGTATCGGTTCTGACGGCAATGATGTCAGCCTGCTTGCCTGTCTCGATGGATCCGATCTCGCTGTCGAGCCCGATCGCCTTCGCGCCCAGAATCGTCGCCATTCGCAGACACTGCCAGCTGTCCATGGCGGCGGCGTCGCGATGATTCAACTTGCCGAGCAGCGAAGCGCCCTTCATTTCCTCGAACATGTCGAAATTGTTGTTTTCCTTTTCGCCGTCCGTTCCGAGCCCGACCGGCACGCCGGCGGCGAGCATGTCCGAGATCGGCGCAATGCCGCTCGCAAGCTTCATGTTGCTGACCGGATTGTGGGCGACCGACACCGGCCGTTGAGAAATCAGTTCCACTTCGCTCTCGTCCAGCCAGACGGCGTGCGCGATCATCGCACGCGGCGTCTCGAAGAAGCCGAGATCTTCGAGCGCGAACATCGGCCGTTTGCCATAGCGTTTTTCGAATTCCGTGACCTCGATATCGGCCTCGCTGCAATGGGTGTGAAACCCCGTGCCGTGGCGCTTGGCCATCTCGATCGCCCGCCGCTGGCCGGCTTCATCCGCGTAGAAAAGATGTTCGAGCCCGACCCACACGTTGACCCGCCCGCCGGCCTTGCGATGCCAGCCCTCGATCAGCGCCTCGTTCATGTCCAGCGTGTCGAAATAGTCGTAGTCCGGATGCTCGCCGACATAGGGAACGGCGACGAGACGGTTGCCGATGGCCTCGGCGGCCCTGGCGCTGCCCTCCATATAGCGCCACATATCGACAACGGTCGTTGTGCCCCCGAGCACGGATTCCGCATAGCACAGGCGGGAGGCGATCTCCGCCTCGAGTGGCTGAAGCATGCGATGCATCGGGTTGATGTGCAGTGTCAGCCAGTCCCAGACAGGCAGATGTTCCGCCGTGCCTCGAAGAAAGCCGGAATGGGCGTGGGCGTTGACGATGCCCGGCATCAGGAGCGCGTCGGGCAAATGCTTCACGGCGATGTCCGGATGGCGCGCCGAAAGGTCCTCGCGGGCGCCGACGGCCTCGATCCGCCCGTCCCGCACCAGAACAGCGCCATCGGTAATAACCGTGTTGTCGACATCCATCGTCAGCAGATAGTTGCCGGATAGGATCAGTTCGTCTGCAGACATGCCGTCTCCTGTTCAGTCGGTGCGCCGACGCCATGTTCCGACAGTATGAAACTGGCGGCCCGCTCGCCGATCATGGTCACCGGAGCGTGGGTGTTGCAGGTGGGAATTATCGGAATGACGGACGCATCTGCGATCGAAAGCCCATCCAGGCCGCGCACGTTCAGCCGCGAATCGACCACGGCCATTTCGTCCGAACCCATGGCGCAGGTGCCGCAGCAATGGAAAAAGGTCGAGCAGCCGTTGCGAATGAACTCGATTGTCTCCTTGCGGTTCATGGGGCGGTCGGGGATGGCGAAACCGTCGAAAATATCCGCCATAGCGCTGGTCTGGGACAGCTCCATCATCGTGTCGACGGCGACAATCAGCGCTTCGAGATCGTCAGGCTCTGCAAGGAAATTCGGCTGGATTTCCAGCAGTCCATCCGGTTCCGCGCTCCAGAGGCGCAGATATCCCCGGCTCTTGGAATGCATCAGCCCGGCCCCGAACGAGAACAAATCCCCGTCCGCATCGTAGCGGTTGCGCAGTGCCGGTTCGGCGCTGTTACCTTGCACCGGAAAGGCATGGACGTCGGGTTGCGCCAGATCAGGCCGTGATTTCCAGTTGAGCATCGCGCCGCCGCCATTGTCGGTCACAGGACCAAGCGGAGATTTCGAACGGAACACGCAAGCCTGAACCAGCGGGTGGTCCTGGAAATTGCGTCCGACGCCCGGCAGCGCGCATTTGACCGGCGAGCGCAGCCGGTGCAGCTCCTTCGGATCACCGATGCCGGACATCATCAGAAGCCGCGGCGTGTCGATTGCGCCCAGCGCAAGGATCACATGGGCGCTGGCGCGCGTCTCCTGTACGCCGCTTCCAACGGTATGCCGCACACCGACGCAGCGTGAGCCGTCCAGAAGAAGCCCGATCGCCTGCGAACCGGTGAGGATCGTCAGCCGCTCCTCATCGAGGATCGGTTTCAGGTAGCCGTCAGCGGAACTGTGCCGCCGTCCCGAACTTATATTGAAGTTCGACGGCGCCGCGCCTTCATTGTCCAAGCCGTTCGGATCGTCGATCACGGGAATGCCGAGTTCCGCAGCGCCCTCCATCATACCGCGAGCGACCGGATGCAGGTTACGGCTCGTCTCGATCCGCAAAGGTCCGCCGGCCCCGCGATGGTCGGTCGCCCCGCCTTCCCAGTCCTCGCAGCGGCGGAACCAGGGCAGCACGTCTTCGAAGCTCCAGCCCTCGGCGCCGGCCTCCGCCCAGGCGTCATAGTCGCGCGGATGCCCGCGATACCACATCAGCGCATTGATGCTGCTCGAACCGCCCAGCACCTTGCCGCGTGGAATGCCGATCACCCGGTTGTTGACGAGCGGCGTCGGCGCGTAGTTGTAGCCCCAGTCGTACTGGCTGCGACCGAGCGGAACCCACCGCGACGGGTCTTCAATTTCCGGCACGCCGAAGCCGCTCTCGCCGGCCTCGATCAAAAGCACGGTCGCGTCGCTGCCGTCGATGAGACGCCGCGCCACCACTGAACCTCCGGAGCCGCCGCCGACCACGATGAAGTCATATTCCGGCAGAAGCGGTCTTTTCGGTATGGTCGTGCCTGCTGTCATCTCTGGCTAAGGTTTCCCCGGCTGAGCGCCTCTAGTTGTGTTCGCTCGGACCCATGATCACCACGCCCTCTGTCTCTTCGACGTGGCGCACGAAGATGTACTTGTCCTCGCGGCCGTCCGAATGCTTGCGCCGGATATCCGGCTCCACCGCGCCGGCGACCTTGGCGACGACGACATAAGGAACATCGGCTGCAAGCCCCGCCGCGCAATGCGCGTCGAATTCTTCAAGCGTGTGCGCGGTGAAGGCTTTCTCGACGCCGGCGCCGCGCGCGATCGCGGCGATATCGACCCTGCCCGACGCCGTATGCGTCGGCGGCCCGCCGATCGACTGGTAGCATTCATTGTCCCAGACGACGACGAAGAGGTTTTTCGGCTGTTCATTGCCGAGTGTCGCGAGGATACCGAGGTTGAACATCATGCCGCCGTCGGTGTCGAGCGATACGATGCGGCGGTGGGGAAGGCCGGCGGCCAGACCAAAGGCTTCCGGCGTCACACAACCGAGCTGTTGCTGGAACAGGCTGGCGGCGCGCATATGCGGCGCGGCGTTGTACCATTCGTCGACGCTGGCCCCGAGCGACAGGATCACCAGTTCGTCTTTCAGCCGGGCGGCCAGCGCCTTCATGCAGTCATAGCGTTTCATCGCACCACCTCGCCGCCGAGCGCCACAGCCGAATGGTAATAGGCCGAATAGGACCACTCATAGGCGTTAACGATGGCCTGCTCGATACGCTCTTCCTCGCGAACGACGTCGTAGGGGATGCGCAGCGCGTTCAGCACCGGCTCCATCGTTATGCCGTGGGGAATGGCCCACCAGTTGTTTTCGCCAAGTTCGCCGCGATAGCTCATCAGCATGATGACCGGGATACCGGCGCCCAGCCCCATGCGGGCAAGCGGTTCGACCGAGGCGCGCAGTCCGGAATTCTCCATGACCAGCGCCGCGCGCTTGCCTGACAGAAACACGCCGCCGCAGATGGCCGCGCCCTCGCCCTCGTTCGTCACCCGGATGGTGCGAATGTCGGGATCGGCGTCGAGCGCCGGATAAAGTTCCTTGAAAAGCGAGTCGGGCAGGTAGCACACGACGCTGACTCCCGCCCTTTTCAGTCCACGTATTACCGCGTCTACAGCCGTTTTTTTCATGCGTAATCCTCGTTGTCAGCCGAAAATCGCAAAATCGAGTTGTTCGGAATAGTGCCTGATTTTTGATCAATGAATTGCGTAAAAGGCAACAACTTGAACATCAGCCCGTGGCCTCCGCCAGCACCGGCGTCGAATTCACGGAACGCTCGATGGATTGCGCCAGCAAGCTGCCGAGGGCGGCCGCGGCGTCCGACATCTCGCGTTCGGATCGGGACAGCAGCATCAGCTTGCGGGTTGGAACCTTGGGATCGCGCAAGGGCACGAAAATCAGCGTCCCATTGCGGATTTCCTCCTCCACGCCGATCTGCGTCTGCAGCACCGTGCCGAGGTTTCGGCGCGCGAGCTCCACCATCAGTTCGATGGAATTGGTGCGCGAGCGACGCGTCAGATCGATCAGGGTCTGGCTGAAGGCCTCCTCGACAGAGGCGCCCAGCATGAGGCTGGAATCGGAGAGGATGACGCGCTCGCCGGACAGGTCGAACAGCTTCAGGCTCCGCCGGCCGGCAAAGCGGCTGCCGGGCAATGCGACCACGCCCAATGGCAGGGAGGCGCTCGCGATGCGCCGGATCGAACGCGGCGTATTCACGTCGAAGGCGACGGCCAGATCGCAATCGCCCTCGTGCACGGCGTCGGCCGCCTGCTGCGACCCTGTGACCTTGATGTCCACCACGATGGCCGGATAGCGCTTCCAGAATTCCTCCAGAACCGCCGGCATCTGGCCGCGCGCGACGCTCTCCACCACGCTGATCGAAACCGTGCCGCGTTGCAGGCCATGAAGTTCGTTGATTTCGTTGCACGCGCGTCCAAGCTCCGAAAGGCTGATGCGGGCGTGATAGAGCAGCAGTTCGCCGGCGCTTGTCAGTTTCAGTCGCTGGCGCACCCGTTCAAAAAGCGGCGTGCCCAATTCCTCTTCCAGTTGCCGGATGATCCGGCTGACGGACGAAGGGGCGACATTCATCGCCTGGGCTGCCTGACGGATCGACCCCAGCTTCGCGACGAGCTGGAAGTAGTGGGTCCGCGTTGCGACAAGCCCGAGGCGATAGGGTTCCATCATGCGATCTCGAACAGCGGCACTGTTTCCATTTCAGGCACGAGCACCAGTCCCATATCCGTGATCCTGATTTCGGGAATGACCGAAAGCGGAATGAGGTTGAAGCCCATATAGGCGATGGTGCAGCCGGCCTTTTCCCATTCGACCTTCAGCGCCTTCACCTCTTCGGCGACCTCGCCCACGCGCTTGTCGGAAAGCAGGCCGGCGATCGGCAGCGGCAGCATCGCCTTGACCTCGCCGTCCGCGACCACGCAGACCCCGCCCTGATGGTCTTCGATCGCCCGGAGCGCCACCTGCATGTCGGCCTCATTGGTGCCGGCGATGATGATATTGTGGCTGTCGTGTCCGACGGAGGATGCGACTGCGCCCTGCTTCAGGCCAAAATTGTTGAGCAGGCCGCGCGACACGTTGCCGTTTGATTTGCCGTGCCGCTCGATCACGCTGACGAAGCACAGGTCATGCCGATCGAAATGCGACTGCCAGTCATTGGCCGGATCCAGCGTTATCTTCACATGTCCGAGTTCGATGCCCGGCAATTCCGTTCGGATGGCGTGCGCGGTCACCTTTTCCGTCGGCAACTCCGGAGCAAGCGTGATTTCGGTCGGCAGCTTGACCGTATGATAGGCCGCCTCCGGATAGCGGTAGGGGTTCGACATCGCCTCGTCGAGCATCGGCGTGATCGCCTTGTTTTCAACCATGAGCTCGCCGCCATACCAGGTGTTCACCGGCTCCAGGTCGTCGGTCAGCAGCACGACGTCGGCGCGACGGCCGCCGCCCATACCGCCGAATTCGTTTTCCATGCCATATCGCGTCGCCCCGTGCAGCGAACCCATCGACCAGGCCTGTTCCCGAGTCATGCCGGCTTTGACTGCCTGCCGCGTCACCCAGTCCTGCCCGAAGATCAGCAGGTCGTCCGCGTCGCGATCGTCCGTGCAGACGCAAATGCGCTTGTGTGACGCGCCGAGTTCGGTGATCGTCTTGATGGCTTCCGGGAGGCTGTGCCAGGGCGTCGTTGGCGGACCGCCCCGCAGGAAGAGCCAGATGCCGGCCTCGAGGAGATCATCAGCGATCTCGCGGTCGATCGCCTCATGCGTGTCGGTCACGCCAGCGGCGGCGTAGGCCGCGACGAACTGGCGACCGTAGATATGACCGCAGACTGGCCGGCCGCGTTCAAGTGCCGCGGCGATGATGGCGTGGCTGCGTTCGTCGCTCATCGCCACCGGAACGAAATCCATCTTTTCGCCGAGCGCCACGGCCTCCGGCCATTTGTCGAAGATCGCGGCGATCTTGTCCGGCGTCAGGTCGCCGCCGGCAGTCTCAAGCTCCGGCGAGGTCGCGGGCACGGTGCTCGGAACGGTCAGGAAGATCGAAAGTGGCGCCTGGCGCGCATCCTCGAGCATCGCCTCGACGCCCTCGACGTCCATCACGTTGCCGATCTCGTGGCTATCGCAGAAGATCGTCGTGGTGCCGTTAAGGAGCGCCGCTTCAGCATAGGCGCAAGCCGTGATCATGCTGGACTCGACATGGATGTGCGGATCCACCAGCCCCGGGGCGATGATGCCGCCGGCGGCGTCGTAGATCTTTGCGCCGCCGCCCTTGTAGGTTCCCTTTGGCTGCACGGCGGCGATCCGCCCGCCGGAGATCCAGATTTCCTTGTCGGGCAGGATACGTTCGGAATAGGTCGAGAGCACCCTTGCGTCCCCGATCACGAGATCCGGCTCCTGTCGGCCGAACGCCACATCGGCGAGTTTGCGGGTCATGGTGGAAAGAGGGGCGACTGAAAATCGTGTGATGGTGCTCATCGCAACAAATATCCTGCTTCAGTGATAGTCGGGAATACCGGGCATGGTGGTGAAGTTTTCGAGATTGCGGAATCGCCTGATCCACCGGCGAAGCGCCGGAAACTCGTCGTGGTCGATTCCGAAATCGCGGCTAAGCGCAAACGACGGAAAAAGTGCGAGATCGGCCAGCGTCACATGATCGCCGACGAACCACTCGCCGTTTTCATAGCCGCGCTTCGTCATATGATCGTCCATGATGCGGAAAGCATTCCGGCTCGCCTCTATCAGCGGAGCGTCGACGCCCGTCGTCCCGAAAAGCGACTGCAGCCGGGCTTGCGAAGCAGACTGGAGATCCAGAGTGGAGAAATTGAGCCACATCATGACGCGACCGAAATCGGCGGCTTCTGCAGGCAACCATGTGTTCGCGCCGTCATAAGCGCGCGCCAGATAGGCGAGCAACGCCTCCGTTCCTTGCAGGACCAGATCGCCATCTTTCATGACAGGCAGTCGGCCAAGCGGATTCAAGGCAAGCATGGGAGGCTGCTTCTCCTCTTCGCCCGGAACCATGTCGATCGGATGCGGCTCCCATTCGAGGCCCAGCATGGTCAGCAGCAACCGAACCCGGTAACAATGTTCGTCGAGTTCGTAATCGTAAAGCGTTATCGCGGACATCAGGCGACCTCCGCCGTCGCCATCTGCGCAGATGTCGCTTCATCAGGCACGATGTCTTCCAGGCTTCGCCGCAAGGTTTCCAGCCATCCTGAAAAGTGCGCCTGGCCTGCGCCGGCATAGGTAGCCTCCGGCCCCGCGATTACGACATGGAGAGCTGTTTGGGATGAACTGATCGGCTGAACGCCGATAAAAAGTCTGTCCTTGCCAGTTGTCAGGGTCCAGACAGTATCGGCGAGAGCGGCAAAGTCGGTCTCTTCCTCCGAAGCCGAGAAACCAGGCAGTGATGTGGTTTCCAGCGATTCGCGGATCAAGGCCGCCGGACAATCGATGTAAAGGCTGCGCAAAGGGGTGAACTCGTCTGTTTCGCCGGGAATTGCTTCGTCCGGAACCTCTTCGGACAAGGTCGACCAGATGACGCCGTTGGCCTCCTTTGTCGTGTAGGTCGGCACCTTGATCGTTTGCGGCACATCGAGATCGGGATGCGCGGGAATGTACTGGCACTGGCCCGCTGTATCATATTGCCATCCATGATAGAGGCAGGCGATATGGTCGCCGCGCACAAAGCCGAAACTCATACGCATGCCGCGATGCGGGCAGCGGTCTTCCCAGGCATGCGCCTTGCCGCTGGCGTCACGCCACACCACCACTTCCTTGCCGTCGACCACCGCGCCGGCTGAAGCGCCTGCTTCAATCTCCGACGAAAGGGCCACAGGTATCCAAACGGTCGGCGCCGTCATGCCAGTTTCTCCTTGGTTTTGCCGACGAGCAAAGCTGCGCCGGACTTTCGTTCCACATCCATAATTATGCAGTCATGCGGCCCGAGGCTGCAGGCCATCTCGAAGGCGTCCACAAGGTCATGAGCGCCCTCCACCGCAACGCTTACGGCGTCGTTGCTGCATTCGCCAAAAGCGTAGCCAAGATCGAGACGCCGGGCGCGATGCGTGGCGAACTCCAGAAAGCTGTCGGCCTGAAGGCTCCCCAAAAAGGTGAATTGCACCGCCTCAGTCATTGCAGGCGCGACCAATTGGACGCTTGTTTCGACATGTCCCGCCAGATACTTTTTCGGATGCAGTATTGATCACGATGAACCCGTATTCGATGCCTAATTATTGGATAATTGCCTAATAATTAGCCTTGCATTATTCGTAGGCATTCTAGTCCGCGCGCGCATAAGCTTTCAAGTGGTTTTTTGATCGGAACTGTTGCGTTTGACGCAAAGCCACGTTCAAAAAATTCTCTCTATTCCGAACAACTGCTTTTTGTCAGGCTGCGGTTCGGACCGTTTTTCCAATCGAAAACAAGCAGTAATCCCTTGGAGTTTGAACTGGTCCGGTCAGCCGTCGGGACCGCCGGCCCGGTCTGCTCGCATTCACGGCTCAGACGACCCTCGTGAAAACGGACCATGACGGAACAGGCGCGGCCTGGAAGCATCGCGGTTGGCACAATTGTTGCGTTGCAAAACGCAGTTATTCTCGATCGGCACGAACGGCGCGGTGCTGGACTGCCGGTCTCCTGTAGAAAGAAAAGGGAACCTCATGGTCAATCTACGTAACCTTTCCCGCCGCGGATTCCTCAATATGAGCGCCGCCGGCGCCGCTTCGACATTCCTGCCGAGCGGCCTTATGAGGCAGGCGGCCGCCGCCGAGCCATTGCCGGCGATCAAGGAAGAGGACACGGTCCTCGGTTTCGGTCACGTCGGCCCGATCACTGACGAAGGCTGGACCTGGAGCCACCACCAGGGCCTGCTCGCCTGCAAGGAAGCCTATCCCAACCTGAAGAATATCCTCGAAGTCGAGAACGTTCCGTACTCCTCCGACGCGACGCGCACCTACCGGCAGTTTGTCAAGGAAGGCGCAAACATGATCTTCGACACCTCGTCCACCGGCGACTTCCTGCACGAAGTCGTCAAGCGCGCGCCGGAAGTCGCCTTCATGGAATGCAACGGCCACGCCCTGATGGACAACCTCGGCTGGTACTACCTGGCGCACTGGTATCCGACCTATGTCATCGGCGTCGCCGCCGGTCACCTCAGCAAGACCGGCAAACTCGGATACGTCGCGTCCTTCCCGGTCGCTTCCGTCTACTGCAGCACCAACGCCTTCATCATGGGCGCGCGCACCGTCAATCCGGACGCGACGCTGCAGACGATCGTCATCAACTCCTGGTTCGACCCGCAGGCCGCGACCCAGGCCGGCACAGCGCTGGTCGACAATGGATGCGACTTCCTGTTCGGCATCATGGACGAGGCGGGCTACCTGCAGGTCGCCGAAAAGCGCGGCGTCTGGGCGGCTATGTGGAACACCGACATCCGTCGCTACGGCCCGAACGCCTACGTCTCCTCCGTCATCATCGACTTCAAGGACTTCTATGTCGATCAGGTCGGCAAGCGTCTCGCCGGCACATGGACGCCGGGCGAACATCTCCTGCCGCTGAGCGGCGGCGTTGATCGTGACGCATGGGGACAAAACGTTCCGCAGGAAGTCGGCGACGCCGCCGACGCCGTGCGCCAGAAAATGCTCGACGGCTGGTCGCCCTTCGTCGGCGAACTGAAGGACGTCAACGGCGAAGTCCGGGTTCCGGAAGGCCAGAAGATGACTGAACTGGAACTCTACAACTGGGATTGGTCCGTCGAAGGCGTCACCGGCCTTTCCAGCTGACGCAACGCAATCATGCCAATGGACCGGGCGGAACCAACCGCCCGGTCCCTCTCCGCGGTTTTTCAAAGCCTGGCGTCAGGTCACCTTGAATGAATGAAACAGCACCACATTTCACCCCGCCCGCCGGCACGCCGCCGATCGTTCAGCTGAGGGGGATTGCGAAATATTTTCCAGGCGTCATCGCCAATCAGGACGTCGACCTCGAAGTCCATCCGGGTGAAATCCACGCCCTGCTCGGCGAAAACGGCGCCGGCAAATCAACGCTCATGAACATCCTCACCGGCATCTACCAGGCCGACGCCGGCGAGATCATCATTGACGGCTACAAGCGCGAGTTCGCATCGCCGCAACAGGCCATCGCCGCCGGGATCGGCATGGTCCACCAGCACTTCAAGCTGGTCCAGGCCTTCACCGTGGCCGAGAACATCCATCTCGGCTGGGACGACACTCCGCGCAGGGCGTCCGCCGCAAAACTCGAACGGCGTACGGCGGATCTCGCCAAGCGTTTCAATCTGCAGGTGCGTCCGGGCGCGCGCATCAGCGATCTGTCCACCGGCGAACAGCAGCGCGTCGAGATTCTCAGGGTTCTGGCGCGCCAGGCGCGCGTTCTCATTCTCGACGAACCGACCGCGGTGCTGACGCCTGCGGAAGCGCGCGAGCTCTTCAGCGCGCTCCGGAATTTCGTCGCCGAAGGCAACGCCGTCTTCTTCATCAGCCACAAGCTTGATGAGGTTCTCGAAATTTCCGACAGGATCACCATCCTGCGCGGCGGCAGGAAAATCGCCACCGAAAAGGCTTCCGACTGCGACCCGCGCATGCTCGCAAAACTGATGGTGGGACGCGACATCGTTCTCGACGACATGCGCGCCCGGCCGCAAGGCGCCGCGCCGGTTTCCACGGAGCCGGTGTTGAGCCTGAAAAACGTGACGGCGAAGGGCGACGACGGCTCTCCCGCCCTGCACGATATCAATCTGGCCGTCCACGCCGGTGAAATCGTCGGCATCGCCGGCGTCGCAGGCAACGGCCAGCGCGAACTCAGCCAGGCGCTGACCGGCGTGCGGCCTGTCACGTCCGGCCAGATCATCGTCGACGGCAAGCCCATGGGCGGACGCAACGCCGCAGCTTATGCGGCTGGCGGCATCGGCCACATACCCGAAGATCGCCTGCACAGCGGTCTCGCTCCGGCCCTCAGCATCACCATCAACGCCGTCATGCGCGAATATATGAAGCCGCCGATCACCAACGCCGGCGTCTATAATCCAGCCGCCGCCACGACCCTCTCGAAGGAGATCGCCGAGGCGGCGGACGTCGCAATTCCCGATTACGGCATGCCGATCCGAAACCTTTCCGGCGGCAACCAGCAGCGCCTCGTCGCCCGCCGCGAAATGCGGATCGCCAACAAGGTGCTGGTGGCCGCCTATCCGAGCCGCGGCCTCGACGTCGGCGCCATCAACACCATGCTGCGCTACATCGTCGAACTGCGCGACGCAGGCGCCGGCATCGTCCTCATCTCGGAGGAACTGGAAGAATTGCTCAATCTCTCCGACCGCATCGCCGTCCTCTATGAGGGCCGGATCATGGGCGAACTGGAAAATCAGAACATCGACATCGACGAAATCGGCCTTCTCATGGGCGGCAGAACACAGTCGACGGAAACCCGGGAGGTCGCCTGACATGTTCGGCAACTGGCGTTTCCAGAGGCTCCCGTCCGCCCATCCCGGCGTCGCCTTCGCGGCGCGCGCGGCGGCGGTCATCGCCGCGCTGGTCTTCACCGGCATCATCCTTGCCATCGCCGGCGCCAACCCGATCGAGCTTGCCGCCGAAGTGATCGATTCCTCGTTCGGATCGTCCTTCGGACTGGAAGACCTCGCCCTCCTTTTCATCCCGCTGATATTGACCGGCCTCGCCGTCACCGTCGCCCAGCAGATCGGCACCTGGAATATCGGCGCCGAGGGCCAGTTCTATCTCGGCGCCTTTTCGGCGACGGCCGTCGGCCTGTTCGTGCCCGGTCCGCCGGCGCTGATCCTGGTGCTGATGTTCTTTGCCGGAATCGTCGGCGGCATGCTGTGGATCCTGATCCCGACGCTCGCCCGCGCCTACGCCAACGTCAACGAACTCATCACCACCCTGCTGCTCAATTTCGTGGCTGCGCTTCTCGTTTACTACGTCTCGACCGGTCCATGGCGCGATCGCGTGGGTCTCGCCAATTCGGCGACGCCGCGGCTGTCAGCGGAAGTTCCGGAATTCTGGGGCATTGTCCACTGGGGCTTGCCGGTCGCGGTCCTCGTCGTCATCGCCACGGCCGCCGTCTTCACCTTCTCCAGGTGGGGCTACGAGGTGCGTCTGTCCGGCTCCAATCCGTCTGCCGCCAAATATGCCGGCATTCCGGTTCGCCGGCATCTCATCACCGTCATGCTGCTGTCGGGCGGCGTCGCCGGGCTTGCCGGCATGCTGGAGATCGCCGGCACGGTTCACAGGCTGCAGGGCGGCATCTCCAACAATTTCGGCTATCTCGGCATCATGGTCGCGGTCCTGGCGCGCGGCTCCAGCATCGGCGTGATCTTCTCGGCCGCGCTGATGGCCTTCATTCTCAATTCCGGGATCATCCTTCAGACACAGGGACTGACAACCTCCGCCGTACTCGCCATGACCGGGCTGATCCTGTTCCTGACAGCGATCGGCGACGAACTCTCGCATTACCGCATCACGCGGGAAAAGACCTAGGAGCGCGACCATGGATCTCTTGACCGGACTGCTCACGACGGCCTTTCTCGCAGGCGGCGTTCTGGCCCTGGCGGCCATCGGCGAAGTGCTCGCCGAACGCGTCGGCGTCGTCAATCTCGGCGTTGAAGGGCTGATGGCCATGGGCGCCGTCACCGGCATCGCGACCGTCGCCGCGACGCCTGTTCCCATCTTCGGTTTTCTCGCGGCCCTTGTTGTCGGCGCCGTTTTCGGCGCAATCTTCGCATTTGCAACCGTCATCGTGCGCGCCAACCAGGTGCTGTGCGGACTGGCGCTGACCCTCATGGGCGCCGGCCTCGCCTCGACGATTGGCCGCAACTATTCGGGCATGCCGGCCCGCGCCAGTTTCGAAGGCGTCTCCATACCGCTTCTCAACCAGATCCCGATCCTCGGCCGGGCGCTGTTCTCGCAAAACATCCTCGTCTACCTGATCTACATCATTCTGCCGATCGGCCTGTCCTACCTCATGTTCTACACGCGCCACGGCCTTAATCTGCGCGCCGTCGGCGAAAACCCGGCCGCAGCCGACGCCGCCGGCATTCGGGTGACCCTGATCCGCTTTACCTATGTCACCGCCGGCGCAGCGCTCGCCGCCGGCGCAGGCGCCTATCTAACCCTCGCCTTCGTCCCGTCATGGTCCGACGGCGTGGTCGCCGGTCGCGGCTGGATCGCCGTGGCGCTTGTTATCTTCGCCGGATACCGTCCGGTCGCAGCCGCTCTTTCAGGCCTGCTCTTCGGTCTCATCACGGCGCTCGGCTTCGTCGGCCAGGCCCGCGGCTGGCCGGTCGCTTCGGCGATCCTTTCCATGCTGCCCTATCTCGGAACCATGGCCTTCATCATCGTGCCGGTTCTCGCCTGGCAAAGGATGCGCCGCGTGCTGGCGGCCCCGGCGGCGCTGGCCGTTCCCTATTACCGCGACATGCGCTGACAATGGCGACCAGGCTCTTCAAGAATATCAGCCATCTCGCGACCTTCGACGATGCGGGATCGGAAATCGAGGACGGCGCGATCCTGATCCGCGACAACGTCATCGAGGCGGTCGGCACGACGGCCGAACTCGGCGACAGCCGGGCCGACGAAGTGCTGGATCTTTCCGGCCACATCGTCATGCCCGGCATGGTGAACATCCATCACCACATGTACCAGAACCTCACCCGCGTCATGGTGCAGGACGATGAACTGCTGGTCTGGCTGAAGACACTCTATCCGATCTGGAGCCATCTGGACGATGAAGCGATGGGCGTTTCGGCCCGCGTCGCCATGGCCGAGCTGATCGCGTCGGGCTGCACGACCACCTCCGACCATCTGTATATCCTGCCCAACAACTGCACGCTCGATTCCACTATCGACGCGGCCCGCGAAATCGGCATGCGCTTTCACGCGGCCCGCGGCGCGATGTCGCGCGGCGAAAGCCAGGGCGGTTTGCCGCCTGACCGCTGCGTCGAAAAGGAAGACGATATCCTGAAAGACGCCGAACGGCTGATCGGCGAATACCACGACAATAGCCGGCACTCGATGAGCCGGATCATTCTTGCGCCCTGTTCGCCGTTTTCCGTGACGCCGGACCTGATGAAGGACGCGGCGGCGCTTGCAAGACGCCATCCGGGCGTCCGCCTCCACTCGCATCTCGCCGAAGACCTGTTCGAGGAAGATTATTGCCACGACGTCTACGGCATGCGCTCGGTCGGTTTCGCCGAATCCGTCAACTGGCTCGGTCCGGATGTCTGGTTCGCCCATTCGATCTTCATGACCAGCGAGGAGATCGATCTGTTCGCGGAGACCGGCACGGGCGTCGCCCATTGCCCATCGGCGAACATGCGATGCGGACAGGGAATCGCCAAGATCCGCGAAATGCTCGACAAGTGCGTCAATGTCGGCCTGGGCGTGGACGGATCGGCGTCCAATGACACATCGAACATGTTCATGGAGGCGCGGCTCGCCATGATGCTGCAGCGCGTCGCCCCCAACAAATATCTGTCCGAAACACCGGGCGGGCGCGGCGGCTTCGGCGGCACGCCCAGCGCGTTGTCCGCCCGCGAGGCGCTGACCATGGCGACGCGCGGCGGCGCAGCCATTCTCGGCCGCGACGATATCGGCTATCTGGCGCCGGGTATGAGCGCGGATTTCATTGCAGTGAAACTGCGCCAGCTCGGCCTGTCCGGCACGAAACGCGATCCGCTGGCCGCCCTCGTCATGTGCGGGCCGTTCAAAGTCGACTATTCTTTCATCAATGGCCGTGAAATAATCACCCAGGGCGAATTCCGGGATGTCGACATTCCGGCATGGCTTGAAAAGCACGAAGACGTCATGGACAGAATCTACAGTCACTAAGGAGAACTGGCATGAGCACGATTGCGGAAAAGGCGGCTCTCGATCAGTGGTACGTGATCGACACCGAAGCGGATATCCCCTACGGAACGTCCGCGAACCGGTTGCTTGGCGTCGACCTTCAGGTGACCCGCAGCAAGGATGGCGAAGTTGTTGTCATGGCTGCCGACCGCGAAGAGCCGCTTGCCATCAAACGGCGCTTCGGCTTTATCTGGGCGACGCTCGGCGCGCCCGAGCGCGATATCTTTCCGGTTCCCGAAACCGAAGAACCGGACCGCCGATACGTCCCTTGTGGCGCGGTGTCCGTGAAAGCATCCGGGTTGAGAATTGTCGAGAACTTCCTCGATCTCGCGCATTTCCCCTTCGTGCATACCGACATTCTGGGATCGGAGCCGCATACGGAAGTCACCCACTACAATGCGGAGATTCGCCGCGACGTTGACGAGGTATGGGCGACGAACTGCCAGTTCTTCCAGCCGCAGGCTGCGCTTTCGGCCACTGAAGGGATCATGACGCAATATATCTACCGGGTCATGACGCCGTTCACGACGTTGCTCTACAAGACCTGTCCGAACGCCGCCAATCGCTGGGACGTGATCTGCCTTTTCGTCCAGCCCGTCGAGGAGGATTTCTGCCGGGCGCATCCGGTCATGTATCTGATCGACGACGAGTCGACGCTGGCCTCGCTCGTCCACTTCCAGCAGCTCATCTTCCTGCAGGACCGCATCATTCTGGAGAACCAGCGGCCAATCCTTCTGCCGCTGGAGCCGCGCGCCGAAATTCCGACCCGCGCCGACGCCACCTCGATCGCCTATCGCCGCTGGCTGAAGGAAAAGGGCATCACCTACGGCACCACGCTGCAAGCCGCCTGAGACCGTGAACCTCCGCGACAGGACGCTGCTGACTTCGGGATTCCACGCGCCGGAACCGGGCGTCGTGGAAGTGTTCGAGGACGCCTTGATCGCCGTCGATGCAGCCGGAACCATCCTTTCGGTCACGAGAAAAGGCGATGCCGGCTACGACGCGGTTCTCGAAAAAGCCCGTTCCGATCAACGGCTATCGACCTTGCCGTCCGGCTCCTGGCTCTTGCCTGGCATGGTCGACATGCACATCCATGCGCCGCAATATCCGCTGCTCGGCAACGCGCTGGACGTGCCGCTGGAAGTCTGGCTGGAGCGCTACACCTTCCCGCTGGAGGCGCGATACCGGCACGCGGCCTTCGCGAAGCGAACCTATTCTGTCCTTGTCGACGACCTCATCGCCAACGGAACGACGACCGCGCTCTATTTCGCCACCATCCATGAAGAGGCGACGCGATTGCTTGCCGACATCTGCATGGAAAAGGGCCAGCGCGCCCTCATCGGCAAGGTGGTCATGGACAATCCCGACCAGTGCCCGGACTATTACCGCGACGCATCGACGGACGCCGCTCTGTCCCAGACACGCGCCTTCATCGACTATGTCCGCACGCATCCGGACAACGGGCAAGGCCGGGTGCAGCCAGTCGTCACCCCGCGCTTCATACCCTCCTGCACCGACGAGGCGCTGGAAGGGCTGGGCGCGATAGCAAAAGACTGCGGCTGCCACGTCCAGACGCATTGCTCGGAAAGCGACTGGGAACATGGCTACGTTCTTGCCCGGCACGGCGTGACGGATACAGCGAGCCTTGACCGCTTCGGCCTGCTCGGCCGCCGCAGCGTGCTCGCGCACTCCAACTTCCTCACTCCTGAGGACATGGAGACAGTGAAGGTCCGACAGGCGGCGGTCGCCCATTGCCCACTCTCCAACGCCTATTTCGCAAACGCAGTCTTTCCGCTTCGCGCCGCGCTTGAAAAAGGGCTGCATGTAGGATTGGGAACCGATATTTCCGGTGGCCCGAGCGTCTCGCTCTTCGAAAACTGTCGCGCCGCAATCATGGCCTCGCGCATGCTCGAAAGCGGCGTCGATCCAGCGCTGCCGGCCGAACAGCGCGGCGCCGGCGGCAATGCGCGGATCGACTTCCGAGACGCTTTCTACCTCGCCACCACCGGCGGCGGCGTCGCCCTCGATCTGCCGGTCGGCCTGTTTGCGCCCGGCTATCGCTTCGACGCAATCGCCATCGACACGAATGCCGCTGACGGAACGATCCGTCTCTGGGACGAACTCGATTCCGGCGATCACATTCTCCAGAAGATCATCAACACGGCGTCGCGCGCCAACATTGCCGATGTCTGGATTGACGGCGCGGCCGTTTCCGGCGTTGCCCTCAATAGTTGAATTGGCTATGCCGTCGGGAGCAATAACAGGAGAGCGGTGTCATGGGCGCTATCGGATTGATCAGATTTACAACCCTGTTTGCGGCATTATGCCTTTTGGCCAGCGCCGCAACGGCTCAGGATCAAGACATCGAGATTGGCACGATGTTCAACACCATGGGCGCGATTGCTCCGCTGGGCGCGCCATCCGACAAGGGCGCGAAACTCGCGATTACCCGGATTAACGAAAACGGCGGCGTCCTCGGCCGGAAACTCCTGCAGAAAGACGCGCCGACCAACAGCGTGTTGAGCGATATCCACGTGGCAAGCCACAAGCTTGTTTCGGACAATCCCGATCTGGTCGGCGTCGTGGGCTTTGTCGATTCAGGCAGCGTCCTGGCGGCGGCGCCGGATATCGCGAATGCCGGGATGACATTCATCACAAGCGGCGCGACCTCGCCGCAATTGCCGTCGGAAGTACCGACTTATCTCTATCTTGCCTGCTTTGGAGACAATGTTCAGGCGGCAGCGGCGGCGCAATGGGTCTATGAAGAGCAAAATGCGCGGAACGTCACGGTCTATGTCGAAACCGACAAGCTCTATCCGCGTCTCCTGCAGGGCTATTTCCGCGCAAGCTTCGAAATGTACGGCGGCGTGGTCAGGGCTGTCCATGCGGTCGATCCGTCCGACAAGACCGGAAAGATCCGGCTTCCGCATGCTTCCGACGTGGTGTTTCTCAGCACGGAATCGGCCGAAAACGCTCTGGTGATCATCAAGAAGCTGCGCGAGCACGGGTATGAAGGACTGATCGTCGGCGGCGACGGCTACGACGCACCGGAAGTCTGGGCGGCGAATCCCGATATCGGAGAGATCGTCTACACCACCCACGCCTATCTCGGCGAAAGCAACAAGGACGAACAGGTGCGCGCCTTCGTCAGCGCCTATGAGGCAGCCTATCCCGGAGAGAAGCCGACCGCCTTCTCAGCGCTCGCCTATGACGCCATCGGTCTCGTCAAGGCGGCGATCGAGCGTTCTGGAGAGGCGACGCCCGATGGCCTGTTGCAGGGTCTTGCAGGCCTGGAGGACTATCAAGGCGTCACGGGAACCATCTCTTACAATCAGGGGAGCCGCATCCCGCTCAAAAGCGTCACATTGATGGGCGTCGAAAAAGGCGAGCTCCACTATGTGGGGAAAATCACGCCACGTCTGGTTGCAACGCCGTAAAACGCTGTTTCCCGACTGACTGCAACAGGCGCACCAATGTCCCCTCGCGAAACAGAAACCCTTCGACCCCTTCCAGTTACTGCCGACGAATTCCGTCCCGATCCGCATCAGGGCTACGCTCTATACAGGCCGCAAACTGCAGTAATCGACTTCGGCGATGGCGTTGCGAGCGCCATCCGCCACGATGACGTCGTCGCCATGATGACCGATCCCCGTACCCGCCAGCTCGAAACCGAGGCGCTGGCGTTCCGCGGAATCAGTTCCGGCGCACTCCATGATTTCTATTCAAACAGCCTGCTGCTTTCCAATCCGCCGGACCACGCCCGCCGCCGCGCGCCGCTTTCGCGCACCTTTGCTTCAAAACTCATGGAGCTATGGCGTCCGCGCGTTCGCGAACTGGTAGAAGGCATGATCGACGACGCTGCGAAAGAGAATGAATTCGATGTCCTGACGCAGATCGCGTCGCCGCTGCCGTCGCGGATCATCGCCGAAATCCTCGGCGCTCCGGAAGAAGACGCGCCGCGCTTCGCGGAAATGGTCTACACCATGTCGCGCGGCCTTGGCGGTTTTCGCATGGAGGATTTCCCCGGCATCGAAACAGTCGCGCGCGATCTCTGCGCCTACGTGGAAAATCTGCTGGAGGAGCGCCGGCGACAGCCGCGCGACGACTTCCTCTCCCACTACCTGGAGCGCGTGTCGGGCGAAAACGGGCTCGATCCGAAAGAGACCATGATTCAGGTGGTCAGCCTGATCATTGGCGGCAGCGACACCACCCGCTTCGCCTTCACGATGCTCGTCTCTCTTCTTTTGACCCATCGCGACCAGTGGGAGGACTTGTGCCGCAATCCCGACCTTGTGCCCGGCGCGGTTCGCGAGGGTCTTCGCTATGAACCCTCGGTGGGATCGATCGCCCGCGTCGTCCTCGAACCGCTGGACATCGGCGGCGTCGCCTTCAAGCCCGGAGCGCTCGTGCAACTGTCGATGCTTTCCGCGCAACGCGATGAAAGGATTTTCGCCGACCCGCAGCGGTTTGACATCAGGCGCGAGGATCATCCGCGCTGGAGCGTGAGTTTCGGCATGGGCGCGCATCGCTGCCTTGGCGAGGCGCTGGCCCGCGCGGAACTGGAGGAGGCGCTCGCCGCCCTTGCCCGCAAGCTGCCGAACCTCGCTCTGGCTGGAGAGCCTGCGAGAGCCAAGGGCCATGTCGGCATTCGCGGCGTCGGGCCGTTGGTCGTCAGATCCCGGTCGTGACGACGACCTTTCCGTGCTTTTGGCGTGGTTTACTGAGATAATCGAAGGCCTCCTTGTACTCCTCCATCGGATAGACCCGGTCGATGCTGGGCGCCAGGCGGCCGGAACCGATCATCTCGTAGACGAAATCCATCCCGCGCCGGCAGGTCTGCGGATTTTCCACGTAGTTGAACAGCGAATAGGGATGGAAGACGGCGTTCTTCTGGAACATGTCGACGATCGGCAGGCTCGGAAAATGTTCATCGAGCGTGCCGTAGAAGAAGATCCGGGAATCCCGCGCCAGCGCAGGGCTGTATCGGTGTATCAGGCTCGCGCCGACCGGATCGAAGACGGCGTCCACGCCGTGACCGTCCGTCATTCGGTTGATCGCGTCGGCGATGTCCGTCTCTTCGTCGGTAACGATGACATGGTCGGCGCCCATTTCCATGAGATAGTCCGTATTGCGTTCGAAACGCGTCGTGCCGATCATGTTCGCACCCAGGATCCTGCCGATCTGCAGCGAGGCGGCGCCTGCGGTGCTGGTGGCGGCCGTCACGAGCACATGGCTGCCCGGACCAACTTTTGAGACCTCTCCGAGCGGGAAAAACG
Source organism: Hoeflea sp. CAU 1731 (assembly GCF_039888615.1). Lineage (NCBI taxonomy): Bacteria > Pseudomonadati > Pseudomonadota > Alphaproteobacteria > Hyphomicrobiales > Rhizobiaceae > Hoeflea > Hoeflea sp. CAU 1731. The sequence goes on from NZ_JBDQQS010000003.1 coordinate 186,257, forward strand.
CCGTCATGTATTGCATCCAGATGGAGGCGCTTTCCACGGCGTTCAGCCCCTCCGGCGCCCTGGCGACGAAGCGCTGATCGATGACCAGGGATTCCGTGCTGGCGCCGCGATTGCCATAGAAATAAGGCAGTGTTCCCATGCGATCGCCGATCCTGACTCCCTCGACGCCAGGACCGATCGCGTCCACGATACCCGCCGCCTCGATGCCCACGCGCGCCGGAAATTCCGGAAAGCTGAAGGAATAGCGGTCCCACATCAGGTCCATGTCGCCCCAGTTGAGCGCGAAAGCCTCGACGGCGAGGCGGAGCTCGCCCTCGCCCGGTTCCTCCAGCGCCACATCCTCCAGGGTCAGGCTCTGATACCCCTTGTAATCGTGCAAAAGCCAGGCGCGCGGCATGGTGATCCTTTCCAGCTGCTATTTTAGTGGCACTAAAATTTCACAGCGTAAGGACGAGATGTCAAGCGCCCATTCGGCCCCACTCAAGGGAGTCGGTGATGGTGGGCCTCATAACGTCCGACGGACTCGCGGGCCGTTCTGCCAATCGATGCAACGCCGTAAACCAACGTGGCCAGAGCCAGGATGAGAAATGAAGCTCCAAGAAAGTATGAATGCAGGACAAATGCGAAGGCGAGAGCCGCCAGGATCAGAGCCAGATTGATCACGATCCACTTCACGAGATGAAGGACGCTGTAATAGGTCTTCTCATGTGTGTCGAAATCGTCGTCGGAATTTGCTGATTCCTGTGCCATTGCCGAGATCGACCGAATGCCGGTCGCTCCTGTCGTGAAAGAACATGGCAGGTCGGAGTTCCCGAACGCAGACGGGTCGGCTCGGGAACTGTCACCGGGCCATACGTGTTTATACTCCAAAGACAGAGTTGTGACAATCAAACAGGAGTGACACGACATGAATGTCACAGGAGAAAACGAAACGATGACCGGCCGGCGAAACGCGCCGGAATCGAAGGCCAGACGGAAGCCGGGCGCCCGTTTGCGCGCCACTGCATTCGTCATGCCTGAATTCCACCTCAACGCCTTCAGCATGCCCGGCCATCCACCGCGCCCGGGCGAAGCCGGGGGTTCGTTCCGGCCAGCCGAAAGTCTTTACGCCGAACGAAACCAGCGAAACTGGGCGACGATCCTGCTGTCGTTCCTCATTCTGCTGACGGTCATCGGCGTAATGCTATCACTACTTTGATAGGCTGCTCCTGAGGTGCAGGTTCATGACCAGACATACCCATCAACTGGCGGAAACCCTTCCGCCAGCGCTGAACAACGCTTCTCCGCCGGCAAGACCAACCGCTGCGAGACATTATCCCGAACTGCTTGCCAAGCTCAGGGAACTGGGCGGCAAACTTGATCGCAGCGGCTGTTCGCTCCGGGATCTGATCCTTTGGGAGCAGAACGTCCTTCCGCTTCTTTCAGACGCCGAGCGCGACCTGCTCCTGTCGCGGCGGGACCACCGGTCGGGTTTCGATCCAGAAGATCTCCCCGAACTGCGCTGGAAGAACCTGCGCCGGATCATGATGCGCCGCAAGGGCCTCAGGATATGATGACATTTCGATGTCGCTGATCAGCAGGCCGGCTTCCTCGCCGCCAGATCGATCAGCGCCGACATGCCGTCATGACCCGGGCCTTCGCTGATTTCGCAGTCATGGGTTTCCAGGGATATGATCTCGAAATCTCCGAACGCCTTTTCCAGAAGATCGCGGGTATACATGTGCTCGCGTTGCGGCGGACCGCCGGTCCCGTAGTCGACCTGTTCCGGCCTGTAACCCTGCATCAGCACAAGGCCGCCCGGTTTGACCGTTTGCCCGATCCCGTCAAAAATTCCGGCGCGCAGATCCGGCGGGGCGAACTGGATGAAGATCGCCGCCACGACGTCGAAGCGGTCCGGCGTCCAGTCCCAGTCTTCGATCGAGGCAAGCTGATAGTCTACCGTCACGCCTTTCGAGGCCGCCAGTCGCCGCGCGTTGTCCAGCCCCACCGACGAGGCGTCGAACGCCGTGACGTCCAACCCCCGGGAGGCAAGCCAGACGCTGTTGCGCCCCTCCCCGTCCGCGATCGCCAGCACGGACTGCCCGGGCGACAGCAATTCCGCCTTTGACGCCAGAAACATATTCGGTTCCGTGCCGAAGACATAGTCGGGCTGGTCGTATCGCTCGTTCCACATCAGTCCTTCTCCTTTCGGATCAAACGCAGCACGAGAACAAATAACGAACGTACTGGATGCATTCTCGCGCATTTTCTGATATAAATACATTCTTGGAACGTTCGGGAAGGAATGTATCGTCCATTCCAGGATAACTTTTTCTCCCTGGAAGGGCGGAACCGTCGAAATCACAAATTACCGAAACAAAGCCAGATCCGGATTCTGGGTCAACAACTGAAAACGCGGATTCCCGAAACAAACCCAGAGCGCCACAAGCCAACCCTGATGGAGTGAAACCAGTCGAAAAGCAAATTCCCGAAACAAAGCCAGAGCGTCATGAGCCAACCCTGATGACTTGAACCGAGTTGAAAACGCAATTTCCCGAAACAAAGCCAGATTGACCAGACGGCGACAAGCATCACGAAAAATACTCAAAAATCGGATTCCCGAAACAAAGCCAAATTCAATTTATAGCCCCATATTTCGATCCCCGGCGTCATCTGCGCGCAGTATCGGAAACATTTATTCCTCAATGAGCGAATCCGGCGAACAAATCGGTTGCCGCGAGCCCGCGAATATGGTTCTCAACGACCCATGACCAATTATCCTGACACAAAACTGTTCATCGGCGGAGAATGGCGTGACGCCATTTCCGGCCGCTCCATCCCAGTCATTGATCCCGCCACCGAAGAGACCATCGGAACCGTCGCGCACGCCGGCGTCGAAGATCTCGATCTGGCGCTTGAAGCCGTATCCGAAGGGTTCAAGATCTGGAGCGCTGCCGGCGCGTTCCAGCGATCCCAGCTCATGCGCAAGGCGGCAAGCCTGCTTCGCGAAAGGGCTGACGCCATCGCCGCGATCATGACGGCCGAACAGGGCAAGCCTCTCGCCCAGTCGAAGATGGAGGTGCTTGGCGGCGCCGACACGATCGACTGGTTCGCCGAAGAAGCGCGCCGCACCTATGGCCAGATCATTCCGGCGCGCATGCCAGGCGTCACCCAGATGACGATCAAGGTCCCCGTTGGACCGGTCGCCGCCTTCTCGCCGTGGAACTTCCCGATCAACCAGGTGGTGCGCAAGCTCTCCGCCGCGCTCGCCACCGGATGCTCGATTATCGTCAAGGGACCGGAAGAAACGCCGGCATCGCCCGCGGCGCTGATCCAGTGCTTCGTGGACGCCGGCATTCCAGACGGCGTCGTGAATCTCGTCTACGGAACGCCGGCTGAAATTTCCGAATATCTCATTCCGCACCCTGTGATCCGCAAGATCTCCTTCACTGGCTCGACAGCCGTCGGCAAGCAGCTTGCATCGCTCGCCGGCCTGCACATGAAGCGCGCCACCATGGAACTCGGCGGTCACGCGCCGGTGCTCGTCTTCGACGACGCCGATATCGACAGCGCGATTTCGCTGATGTCGGCGCACAAATATCGCAACGCCGGACAGGTCTGCGTGTCTCCGACGCGCTTCCTCGTTCAGGACGCTGTTGCTGATCGGTTCGTCGACGGCTTCGTGGAAGCGTCGAAGGCGCTGAAGGTCGGCGCCGGCGCCGACGAAGGCGTCGATATGGGCCCGCTTGCAAACGAGCGGCGCATTCCGATGATGGAAGAGCTGATCCAGGACGCCGTCGATCGCGGCAGCAAGCTCAAGACAGGCGGTCGGCGCATCGGCAACAAGGGTTACTTCTTCGAACCGACGGTCATCACGGATGTGCCGATCGAAGCGCGCGGCATGAACGAGGAACCCTTCGGCCCCATCGCCTTCATCAATCGCTTTGATTCGCCCGAAAGTGCGATCGCCGAGGCCAATCGTCTGCCATACGGTCTGGCTGCCTATGCTTTCACCGGCAGTTCGGCGACCATGCAGTCCCTGCGCAGCGAGATCCAGTCGGGCATGCTGAGCGTCAACCACCTCGGCATCGCTCTGCCTGAACTGCCGTTCGGCGGACTTCAGGATTCCGGATACGGCACGGAAGGCGGTTCAGAGGCGACAGAGGCCTATCTCGACACCCGCCTTGTGACACAAAAAGACTAGTCTTATCAAATAGATACGGCCCCAATATGGGGCCGTATCCTTTCAGGAATTGATAGGCTTAGGCCGTAACGACTTTCTGCTGCTGTGCGCCCAGGCCCTCTACGCCAAGAGACATGACCTCTCCGCCTTTCAGGAAGGTCGGGGGATTCTGTCCCATTCCGACGCCGGGAGGCGTTCCGGTCGAAATGATATCGCCCGGCTGAAGGCTCATGAAACGGCTGATATAGCTGACGAGAAACTGAACGCCGTAGACCATCGTTTCGGTCGTGCCGTCCTGATAGCGATGCCCGTCGACTTCCAGCCACAGCTTCATCTTCTGCGGATCGGCCACCTCGTCGCGCGTCACCATCCACGGACCGATCGGGCCGAACGTGTCGCAGCCCTTGCCCTTGTCCCAAGTGCCGTGGCGCTCGATCTGGAATTCCCGTTCCGAGACGTCGTTGATCACGCAATAGCCGGCGACATGGTCGAATGCGTCCGCCTCGTCGATATAGACGCCGCCCTTGCCGATGATCACGCCGAGTTCGACTTCCCAGTCCGTCTTCACGGAATTGCGCGGGATAAGCACGTCGTCATTCGGACCGCAGATCGCGCTTGTCGCCTTCATGAAGATGATCGGTTCCGGCGGAACAGTCGCGCCGGTTTCGGCCGCATGGTCGGAATAGTTCAGGCCGATGCAGATGAATTTGCCGACATGGCCGACACACGGTCCGATACGACCATCCGCCAGAACCGGCAACGTGTCGATGTCGATCGCGGCGATTTTCTCCAGTGTCTCCGGCAGCAGCGCCTCGCCGGCAATGTCGTCGACGATCGTAGAGAGGTCGCGGGCCTTGCCCTCGGAATCCAGAATGGCGGGCTTTTCCTTGCCGGCATCGCCGACGCGTAGCAGTTTCATCAGTCTATCCTTGTTGTTGTCAGGCTGCGGCAGTTGTGTCGCCGTGAAAGACATGGCTGTCAATGGACTCCGGCTTCATTTCGATCGAGAATCCAGGAAGGACAGGCGGCATGTAAGCCGCGTTACGAATAACGCACGGGTCAACGAAATGCTCGTGCAGATGGTCGACGAACTCGATCACCCTGCCCTCCTTCGCGCCGGAGACCGCGACATAGTCGATCATCGACAGGTGCTGGACATATTCGCACAGCCCGACGCCGCCGGCGTGCGGCCACACCGGAAGCCCGAATTTCGCCGCCATCAACAGCACGCCGAGCACTTCGTTCAGCCCGCCGATCCTGCAGGCGTCGATCTGAACGATGTCGATGGCGCCGCCGGCGATCAACTGCTTGAAGATGATGCGGTTCTGGCACATCTCGCCGGTCGCGACCTTGACCGGCGCCACCGCCTCGCGAATACGCCGGTGACCGGCGATATCGTCCGGGCTCGTCGGCTCCTCGATGAAATACGGTTTGGCGAAGGCGAGCTTGCCGACCCAGTCGACCGCCTGATCGACATCCCACACCTGGTTGGCGTCGATCATCAGGAACCGGTCCGGCCCGAGTTCTTCGCGGGCGATGGTCAGGCGGCGGATGTCGTCTTCCAGATCGCGCCCGACCTTCAGTTTGACATGGGTGTAGCCCGCGGCGACAGCCTCACGGCAAAGCCGGCGCAACTTGTCGTCGGGATAGCCGAGCCAGCCGGCCGATGTCGTATAGCAGGGATAGCCGTGCGCCTCGAGGTCGGCGATGCGCTCCTTCTTGCCCGGTTCCGCCTTGCGCAGAATTTCGAGCGCCTCGTCCCGCGTGATCGCGTCGGTCAGATACCGGAAGTCGACGATGTCGACGATCTCTTCCGGGCTCATTTCCGCGACCAGCCGCCAGACCGGCTTGCCGGCCTGCTTGGCGAGCAGGTCCCACACCGCGTTGACCACCGCGCCGGTCGCGAGGTGGATGGCGCCCTTGTCCGGTCCGATCCAGCGCAACTGGCTGTCCGAGGTCACATGCCGCCAGAACCGGCCGGGATTTTCCCGTATCCAGTCGAGATCGAGGCCGACGACCAGATGGCGCATCGCCTCGATGGCCGCGCAGCAGATATCGTTGCCGCGTCCGATCGTGAACGTAAGACCATGGCCGGTAAGGTCGCCGCGGTCCGTTTCCAGAATGACATAGGCCGCGGAATAGTCCGGATCGGGATTCATGGCGTCCGATCCGTCCAAGTGCTGCGACGTCGGAAAGCGAAGATCGAAGGTCTTGAGTCCGGTTATTTTAGTCACTGTGCAGCCATCCTCAGCTTCAGATCGTCCATCCGCCGTCGATGGCGCATGCCTGGCCTGACGTGTAGGTGGCGTTGGCGAGGTAGACGGCGAGATCCGCGATTTCCTCGGCTTCGCCGAGGCGTCCCATCGGCTGGCGCGCGATAAAGGCGGCGCGGGCCTTGTCATAGTCGCCCTGCGCCCGCATCCGTTCCTGCAGCGACGGGCTTTCGACAGTGCCCGGGCAGATCGCGTTACAGCGGATGTTCTGCGCCACATAGTCTGCGGCCACCGCCTTCGTCAGTCCGACGATAGCCGCCTTGGTCGTGCCGTAGGCAAAGCGGTTGGGCACGCCTTTGATGGAACTGGCGACAGACGACATGTTGATGATCGCCCCGCCGCCATGTTCAAGCATCGAGGGAAGCACGGCGCGGATCGTGCGGATCATGGAGCGCACATTGAGGTCGACCGCGAAATCGAACTCCTCGTCCTTCATCTCCAGAATGGATCCGCCATGGACGAAGCCGGCTCCATTGAAGAGCACGTCGACATGGCCGATTTCGCCGACGATGGCTTTGACGTTCTCGTCGCTCAGCACATCCAGCTTGCGCGTCTCGACGCCGCTTTCGCCGGCAAGCTCCGCCAGCGTGGTTTCGTTGATATCCGTTGCAAACACCCGCGCGCCGGCGGCGGCGAACGCCAGCGCGGTCGCGCGACCGATTCCCTGACCCGCCGCCGTGACCAGCGCCGTCTTGCCGTTGACCCAATTCGTCATCTTCTCTCCATCAAGCCTTACGCGGGCTTGTTCTTGCGTTCCACGATATGAATGTGATCGGCGACGAGAACCACCTCGTCGCGCTGGTTGAGCACCTCGGTGCGTTCCACCACCCGGCCCATCTCGGCCCGCTTCGGGTCATCCTCCTTCGAAACGATGGTAACCTTGCTGCGGATCGTATCGCCAATAAAGACCGGCCTCACGAAGCGCAAGCGGTCGTATCCGTAGGAGAAGGCGACCGGATTAATGACGCTCGCCGTCAGACCGACGCCGATCGCAAACACCATCGTCCCGTGGGCGATACGCTGCCCGAAAGGCTGCGTCTTCATGAATTCGACGTCCATGTGATGTGGAAAGAAATCACCGGTATGACCGGCGTGCACGACAAAGTCCGTCTCGGTGATCGTGCGGCCATAGGTCATGCGCTCGTGGCCGATTTCATATTCCTCGAAATAGATCGCTTGTTCCATCTTTACGGTCTCTTCTCAAGCGGCGTGGCGGGCGACGCCGACGATTTGTAGGCGGCCTCGACCAGCGCCATGGTGTTCCAGGCGTCTTCGACGGAGCTCACGAGTGCGTCGTCCTCGCCGGCGGCGAAACGCTGCAGGTTCGCCATGCGGCCGACAAAAGCGTCCGGGAACCACGATCCCTGAAGCGGAACCGGGATCCATTCCTTGCCGCCTTTCGGACGGATCTCCAGAATGTCCGGTTCGCCGCGCGGATAGTCCAGATTGACGCCAAGCTGCAGATAAGCCGCCCCTTCCGTGCCGCAGACTCGAAATTCGCAAGCCTGATGCTTGCGGCCGAAATCATGATCGTGATTGATCGAGAGCGAACAGCGAACACTGTCGCCATAGTCGAGGATCGCGCTGGTGCGTGTCTGCGCGACGTCGTGGTTCGGATGGCCGATCGTCTTCGCGTGAACGCCTTCCGGATCGCCGAGGACCTGGCGGATCAGATCGAGGTAATGGATCGAATGCATGGCGATTTCGATCCGGGGCAGGCCTTTCAAAAACGGCCAGAGCTGCCAGGGCGTCGCGAGCGCCAGCCACGCGTCGAAATCCACCACCTCGCCGAGCCAGCCTTTGGCGATGGCGTCCTTCAGCGCCAGCATCATCGGCGCGAAGCGAAGCTGGAAATTGACCGCCGCCTTGAGTTTCTTTTCGCGACAGATCTTCAGGATTTCGGTTGCATCTTCCAGGTCGCTTCCCATCGGTTTCTGGATCAGCACCGCCGCGCCGTCCGGCAGTTGCCTCAGAACGGCGGCATGGGCTTTCGGCGGCGTCGCGAGATCGAAAATGGCGCCAGTCACGCCAACCGCGTCTTCAATCGACGAGAAGGCTGTCACGCCCCATTCGCCTGCAAGCTTTTTCGCTTTCTCCTGATCCGGATCGTAGAGACCGGCCACGGGAAAGCCTGCCTTTCGGTAGGCAGGGAAATGCGCGTCGCCGACAATCGACCCAGCTCCAAAAGTCACGATGGGCCGCGGCTCGGAAGGCATCGACCAGGACTGACTGAGCGCGGCCGGATCGAAGCGATCACTCATGGTGGAAGACCTCGTCCATCATCGCCCACCACTCGCCCTCCTTGCGGGTTTCGAACGGCTTCTGGCAGGGCATGCAGACATCCCACCATTCCAGCGTCCTGGGATCGCCCGCCATCTTCGCAGCGTCGGCCTCGAAATCCTCGCCGTGATACTCCCAGTAGCCGAAGAGCAGATTTTCCGGCTCTTTCAGGAAGATGGAATAGTTACGGATATTGCACTTCGAGATCATGGCGAGCACATCCGGCCAAACGGCCGCATGGAGGCGCTTGTAGTCGTCGACCTTTCCCGGATTGAGGCCGATGACCATTCCCATTCTCTGCATCAGGAATACCCTCCCTCGGTGATCGTGGTCGTGAATTCCGAAATGCTCTGGCCGACGACCGCGTCCCAGTCCCAGTCGATGCCGAGGCCCGGCGCTGACGGGGCAATGGCGTGGCCATCCTCGATCTTCATGCTGCTGGACGTAAGCGTATCGAGTTGAGGGATGTATTCGACATATTTGCCGTTTTGAACGGCGCAGGTGAGGCTCACATGCAGTTCCATGAGGAAATGCGGGCACACGGGGATATCGAAGGCCTCCGCCGCATGGGCCACCTTTAGCCAAGGCGTGACGCCGCCAATGCGGCCGACATCCACCTGCACGATCGAACAGGCGCCACGCTGCATGTACTCCCGGAAATGGCGAATGGAGTAGAGCGACTCGCCAACGGCGATCGGCGTCGACGTGGAGTTCGACAGCCGCACATGACCGTCGATGTCGTCGGCGGCGATCGGTTCTTCGAGCCAGGCGAGATCCAGTTCGCGCAGCCGATCCGCCCTTCGGATAACCTCGTCGACAGTGAAACCCTGATTGCAGTCGGTCATGATCTCATAACCATCGCCCACGGCGGCTCGAACCGCCGCGAGACGCTCATGGTCTTCCGAGCCATGCGGCCTGCCGATCTTGACCTTCGAGCCTTTGAAACCCTTCGACTGCGCATCCAGAGCATCGTCGACAAGCGCCTGCTTCTCGATATGCAGCCAACCGCCCTCGGTTGTATAAAGCGGGCATCGATCCTTTGCTCCGCCAGCAAGCTTCCACAAAGGCAAACCCTGCTTGCGCGCCCGGAGATCCCACAGCGCCGTATCCACAGCGGCGAGCGCGATCGATGTGATTGCGCCGATGGTCGTTGCGTGCGTGGCGAACTCCAGATCGTGCCAGATAGCTTCGATCCTGTCGGCGTCACGACCGATCAGCCGCGGCGCCAAGTGGTCGCCGAGAAGCCGCATGACGGAGGAGCCGCCGGTTCCGATCGTGTAACTGTAGCCCGTTCCCGTTGCCCCGTCGCTATCCGTGATCGTGACAATCGGAGTTTCCTGACTGTCGAAACTCTGGATGGCGTCCGTGCGTTGGACCTTGGGAACAAGGTTGACTATCCGCAATTCGACTTTTTCGATCTTCGCCATTGGATTAACTCCTCAAGGTTTTCTGCGTGTCCGCAGAGAACAGATGCGCCTGGCTCAAGTCAAAACTCAAGTCCACCTGGTCTCCCGGATGGAGCGTTTTCGGATTGAGCATGCGCGCGATCCAGTCGTCGCCCGCAAATTCCGCGAAAACGAGGGTCTCGTTGCCCAGCGGTTCCGTAATCGACACCGGCACGTCGATCGTGTGCACATCCGTGGCATCGCCCGAGTGGATGCCGTGTCCTGCCGGAAAGACATCGTCCGGACGAATGCCGAAGACCACTTTTCCGCCGGCCGACACCTTGTCGCGGAACTGCGGCGGGATCGGCAATGCATCGCCATTGGCGAAGACCATCTTTCCGTCGGCAATCTCGGCGTCGCGCAAATTCATGGTCGGCGAGCCGATAAACCCTGCGACGAAACGGGTCGCCGGCCGTTGGAACACTTCCTCCGGCGTGCCCACCTGCTCGATATGCCCGTCGCGCATAATGACGATGCGGTCGGAGAGCGTCATCGCCTCGACCTGGTCATGCGTAACGTAGATCACCGTGGACTGAACCTGCGCATGCAGCTTCTTGATTTCGGTGCGCATCTGCATGCGCAGCTTGGCGTCGAGATTGGACAGCGGTTCGTCGAACAGGAAGACGTCCGGCTTGCGCACGATGGCCCGCCCCATGGCGACGCGCTGACGCTGACCACCGGATAGCTGGGATGGGCGTCTTTCCAGAAGCTCCTCAAGGCTGAGGGTGCGCGCCGCTTCAATCACCGCAGCATTGATCTCGGACTGCGGTCGCCCGGCGATCTTGAGCGAGAATCCCATGTTCTCCGCGACCGACATGTGCGGATAGAGCGCGTAGGACTGAAACACCATGGAAATGTTGCGTTGGCGCGGCGGCAGGTCGTTGACGACGCGGTCGCCGATCCGGATCTTGCCCCCGGTAATATCCTCCAGCCCCGCGATCATGCGCAGAGACGTCGACTTTCCGCAGCCTGACGGCCCGACGAGGGCGATGAATTCTCGGTCGGCGACGTCCAGGTTGATCGAATGCACGACCTCTAGGTTACCGTATTTCTTGACCAGGTTGTTGAGCGAAACAGTAGCCATGACTATCCCTTGACCGCCCCGGACGTCAGTCCGGACACGAGGTGTTTCTGAACAATGAAAGTAAGCGTCAGCGCCGGAATGATCATCACGACCGCGAGCGCGCACATGCCGCGCCAGTCGATGGTGAACTCGGCAGTGTAGTCCAGCAAACCGACCGGTAGCGTTTTCGAATTGGTGGATCGGGTCAGTTGTGACGCCAGAGCGAATTCGTTCCACGAGATCAGGAACGCGAAAATCCCCGCCGATGCGATGCCCGGACGCGCCAGTGGAAACTCGACCCGCCAGAAGGCCTGCCAGCGCGTGCAGCCGTCGATCTGCGCCGCTTCGGCGAGATCGCGCGGCACCTGCCGGAAGAACCCGTCGATGAGCCAGACCGTGAACGGCACGTTGAGCGCCACATAGGCCAGGATCAGACCGAAATGCGTGTCGATAATGCCGAGGCGGGCGTAGACGAAGAACAGCGGCAGCGAGAGCGCAATGCCCGGCACCGTGCGCGTCAGCATGAAACCGAGGAAGATAGACGTCTTGCCGCGGAAACGGTAGCGCGCGAAGGCGTAGCCGCCGGCCATACCGATGCAAAGAGCAATAACCGTCGACGTCACGGAAATGATCAGCGAATTGCGGAAATAGTCGAGCACCGGAATGCCACCCTGCCCCACGCCTGAGAACATGGCGACATAGGCGTCGAGCGAGACATTCCGCGGAATCCAGACCGGTGGCTTGGCCATGATCTCAACCGTCGGGCGCAGGGATGACAGTACGATCCACAGACCCGGAATACAGATGATGGCCATGGCGAAGAACAGGCCGATCAAATGAGAAGCTTTGAGAACGGCTCGTTTGACGCGGTGTGCGGTGTTTTCGTCCATTCTACCACTCCGCTCCGATCTGCTGGCGCGCCTTGGCGAGTTGCCTGAAGAAGATCACCGTAAACAGGATCGACAGCAGGATGGCGATATAGCTCATGGCGTTGGCGAGACCCATCCGCGCATCCGAATAGGCGGTGCGGGCAATCAGAGTCCAAAGGATCTCGGTGCGTCCAGCCGGGCCGCCGTCGGTCATGATCTTGACGATGTCATAGGCCCGCGCAATGTCCAGCGACCGGATCGTCATGGCGATATAGGCGAACGGCATGACGAAAGGCCAAGTGACGTAGCGGAAGCTTTGCCATGGCGTGCAGCCGTCGACCTTCGCCGCCTCGAGCGGCTCGCGCGGCATGGCCATCAGACCCGCCAGAATGAAAATCGCGAACACCGCGGTCGAGGACCAGATTTCTGCCGTCAGGATAGAGATAAAGGCCAGCCGCCCATCGATCAGCCATGGTATCGCCTGATCCGTCAGGCCCAGCGACTGAAGCGCGTTGTTCACCACGCCGATATTGTCGTTGAACATGAACTTGAACTGGAAACCCACCAGGATCGGCGAAAACATCATGGGAAACATCATGATGGTGCGCAGAATGCGCTGGCCTCGGGTCGCCTTTTCCACCAGCAGCGCCAGGACGAGGCCGAGCACCATTTCAAGATTAAGCGCAAATGTAAGGAGTAAAACAGTACGGCCGAACGCGACCCAGAAATCCCAGTCCGAAAACAGCCGCTCATAGTTCCGAAAGCCGATGAAGGTGTAGATCGAATCCGGACGCGTCAGCCGGAAGGGCGTGAAACTGGAATAGAGCGAGAGAAGCAACGGCACTATGACGACGGCCGCCAGCACAATAAATGCAGGTAGAAGCAAAAGCACATGCGGTGCAGGCTTCCAGCCTCTCATCGTTCCCTCACCTGTTTCTTGTCGGTTTTTTTAAAACAATACCGGTTATCGCCAGACGGGTGAACCGGAGACAGAAAGGGCGCAGACACGCCGCGCCCTCAGTTTCTAAACGGCCTAGAGTTCGCCGGCGTCTTCCAGTATTTCGGTCGCCGACTGGTTCGCGTCGTCCAGCGCCTGCTGAGGCGTCTTGTCGCCGAGAATGGCCGCCTGAAGCTCGGGATAGACGGCGTTGGATATCGCAATCCACTCAGGCGTCTGGGGCACAGGATATGCGCCCTTGGCCGCTTCCTGGAAGGCTTGAAGCACCTCGGTGCGATAATCGTCGCCCTTTGCCTCCGCGATCACCCATTCCCAGACGGCGTCCCGGGTCGGCAGCGGGCCGGCCCCGGCTTCCAGCTTCTGACTGTCTTCGTTGGTCAGGAACCAGATCAGCGAGGCGGCGGCCTCCTTGTCGGGACAGCTTTCGGTTACCGAGAAGCCATGATGGCCGGACCAACCGGTGCGGGCGCCAGAGGAGCCCTTGGGCGGCGCTACCACGCCGACATTGCCTGCGACTTTGGAAGCGCCCGGGTCGTTGAAGAAACCAGCCCAGCCCGGCCAGTCCAGATTGAGCGCCACGGTGCCGGAGGCAAATCCCTGTCCGAGATCGTCCCAAAGATAATTGGTCGTGCCGGCCGGGACAGCCTTTTTCATGTACAGCTCGACGAACCAGTTCAGCGCACGGACGCCAGCTTCGGAATTGATTGCCGGGCGACCGTCCGCGTCGAGATATTCACCGCCCTCGGCAAGCAGCATCTCATAGAAGCGGCCATTGATCGCCTCTTCCTTGCCTGCGTACTGTGTGCCGTAGAAATCCGGCGGATTGGCGAAGAACTCGGCCTGGTCGGTTACCTGCTCCCAGGTTTCCGGCGGGGCAAGATCGTAGCCGTATTTTTCCTTGAACTTCGCCTTGTTGTCTTCGTCGGCGAATAGATCTTTCTGATAATACATCGCCGAAACGTCGAACTGCGCCCGCGGCAGCATCACCAGCTTGCCGTCAAGCGTCGAGGCGTCGATGTTGGCGTCGACGAAGGCGTCGATTTCTTCCTGCGGCAGAAGCTGCGAGAGATCGGTGTAGATGCCTGGATACTGTGGAGCGAACGATGAATGGTTCGATCCGACGCACCAGTTCAACGCGCCGACAGCGATATCGGATTTGATTTCCTTGTCGAGATCGAAGTGATTCTTCTTCGAAATGACGTTAACCTTCGCGCCGGTCGCTTCTTCCCACTCGGCAATTCGCGAGTAGAGATTTTCGTATTGCTGACCGCCGATCAGCTTGGCGTCGATGGTGACGCCGTCGAATTTTCCCGGCATGTCCTGCGCAACAGCAGCCTCGCCGGCAACCAGTGCGAGGACGCCGGCGGATACGCCGGCCAATAGCTTGTTCATGAGCCTCCTCCCGAGACGTTGATGATTGGCGGGCAATGCGCCCCAAACCCTCACTGATGAGTGGTTCATTCATATACAAACATCTTCTTTACAGGCGGTCAAGCGATTCCTTTGTTGTTAACGCGCACATATATGCGTATATGAATACTCAATTTCACGGAGGAAGAGATGAGTCAGGAGGAAGATCGCTACCGCGCGCCAGCGCTCGACAAGGGGCTCGACATACTCGAACTTCTAGCGCAGATCGACGGCGGACTGACGCAGGCTGAAATCGCCAAACATCTCGGCAGGAGCCCGAACGAGTTCTACCGGATGCTGGACCGTCTGGTCAGACGCGGATACGTGACGCGGATCGACGGCGACCGTTATTCGCTCACCCTTAAGCTGTTCGGACTTGCCCAGTCCCACGCGCCCGTGCGCCGGCTGGTCTCCTATGCGACGCCATTCATGCGCGAGCTTGCCGAACAAACGCGGCAGGCAAACCAGTTGGCCGTGTTCGATCGCGGTTCCGTCGTCGTGGTTGCGCAGCAGGAAGCGCCCGGTTACTGGGGAATTTCGATCCGTGTCGGCTCGCATATTGGTCTCTTCGACACCGGTTCCGGTCACGCGCTTCTGGCCTTCAGGTCCCAGGAAGAACGATTGCTGATGATCAACGAATATTCCAGCAGCAAGGAACATCCGACCATCGCAAAGGAGTTCTTTGACCGTCTCGACCAGATCCGCGAGAGGGGTTACGAAATGATGCCGAGCGCGCAGACAGCCGGCGTCTACAACCTTTCGGCGCCCGTGCTCGGCCCGGATGGAAGAGCGATCGCCGCCCTGACAGTTCCCTACATCGCGCTGGTCAATGTAACCCAGGCGCCCGACATGACGGAAACGCTGGAATTGATCGCCGAAACCTCCAGACAACTCTCCGCTCTGGCCGGATCCGAAGCTTTGAACGCAAAATAATTTCTTATTTGAACAATTTATTCTCCTGTGAAAGATTGCGCTGCGGGGGAGGGAGGAAACCGAATGATCGTCGACACGCATCTTCATGTCATCGACCGCGAAGCTCTGGACTATCCCTGGCTGAGCGACGTTGAACCGCTGAACCGGGACTGGTTCTACGAGAATTACGAGCGTGAAGCCCGCCGCGCCGGCATCTCCAAAACGCTGCACATGGAAGTAGACGTCGCAACTTCCCGCATCGAGGACGAAACGGCCTACGTCAAGACTCTGTCGCAGCGCGAAGACAGCCTGATCACCGGTGCAATCGTGTCCTGCCGTCCGGAGGAGGAACACTTCTCCGAACACCTGGAATCTTGCCTCTCCGATCCGTTCGTCAAGGGCTTCCGTCGCGTTCTCCATGTCATGCCGGACGATCTGTCCGAACAGCCTTTGTTTCGCCAGAATATCAAACGTCTCGGCGACAGCCGGTTGACCTTCGATCTGTGTGTACTGCCCCGCCAACTGGACAAGGCGATTGCCCTGGTTGACCTGGCGCCTGACGTCAACTTCATCCTCGATCATTGCGGCGTGCCTGATATCGCGGGAGACGCCCGCCAGCCCTGGCGGGACCGGATCACCGAAATTGCAAAACGGCCGAATGTCACGGCAAAGATCTCCGGCGTCGTCGCCTATGCCGATCCGGAAACCTGGATCGCGGAAACGCTGCGTCCCTGGGTCGAGCAGACGATTGCAAGCTTCGGCTGGGACCGCGTGGTTTGGGGCAGCGACTGGCCGGTCTGCACGCTGGGCGGTGGTCTGCTGGCCTGGGTTGCAGCAACGCATGCGTTGCTCGAAGGCGCAAGCGAGGACGAAAAGGCCAAGCTCCTCAACGCCAACGCAAGGCGGGTCTGGGACCTGTAGTCCGACGGCGACCGCTCAGCCAAAACTCCTTTCAAAGAGAATGTTGATATCGCAGACCACGGGCCGCGCTGGCTCGCCGGACATCAGGCCCGCATTCAGACGGTCGGAGGCCTGCTGCTGAAACGGCATGTAGCCGCTGTGGCGCGGGCGGACCCAGGCGCTCTCCAGCGTTTGCCTCGTATTCCTGTAGAAATCATTTGTCGCTGCGTTGACCGCATCGTCCTCCCAGCCGGCGGCGTGTCCGGGCTGACCGCCGGCGCCTGCAAACGGCCCGCGCTGTATTTCATCACTGGCGATCCAGTAGGCGAAGTCCACGGCCTCACTGACGTGATCGGAGAAGGCGGAAACGGCGATGCCGGTCCCGCCGAGCGCCGAGCCCACCGGTCCATTCTCGCCAGCCGCCGGTATGTCGGCGAACGCCAGACGCTTTTCGCGAAAGCCGTCGATCCCGTAGTTGACATAGCCATAGATCAGCGGCGCGCAGGCGGTCTCGTCGCCGGCGCTCATTTTTTCCGAGACCGCAATCGGATCCATCTCGTAGCAGGCGACAGGAACATGCCGCATCAGTTTGACGATCAGGTCATAGACGGCCTCGCCGGCGTGCCTGTTAATCAGCGCGCCCGGTCCCTGTGTCGCGCAAGACGTTCCGAGATTGGCGGCGAGCGTATAGAAAGTCATCAGGCAATGCGGCGGCCGCATCGGGATCAGAACCCGGCCCTGCTCGGAGAGCGTGATCACCTCGTCGAATGTTCGCGGCGCTTCGGCGATCAGGTCCGGTCGCCAGGCCATGACCTGTGCTGCGGCGTCTATCGGAAAGGCCCATTGACGCCCCTGCCACGTATAGCTGGGATAGGAGCCCCCCACCGATCCGTTCTCGAGAGCGTCCCTCTCCCGCTCCCTGCCTGCAATGTCGAGCGGCGTCAGACAGGACTGCGCCGTGATCTCGCCGACATGGGGGTGATCGATGACGATCAGATCATAGGTTCGGGCCAGTTCCTCGACCGGAAAGGATTCGAAATCCTGCAGCGAGCGCTTGTCCCAGTCGATCTCGACTCCGGCCCGCTCCTTCCAGAGCGAAGAACAGGCCACCATCGGGTCATATCCGCGCGGGTGGCTCCAGGTCATGCCCTTGAGCCGAACCGTCACAGGCCGAATTCCTCGCAGATGGCCGCCGTATGCTCGCCGACAGCCGGGGCCGCGCGCGCCAATTTCGGACGCACGCCGTTGACCCGAATCGGCGAACTTGTCGTCAGGATCGAGACATCGTCCTCCCGCTCGACCCGCTGCAGCATATCGAGAACGGAGAACCCTTCGCTGTCCATCAACTGATCCCAGTCGAGCACCGGAGAACACCAGATGTCCGCCGGCTCGAACACCGCCTGCCATTCCGCGATCGACTTTTCAGCGATCGCCGCCGCAATGATCCTTTTGATTTCGTCGCGGCTTGTAAACCAGCTGCGCGGATCCTCGGCATAGGGCGACAGCGCGGCGACGTCCATCAGGTCGCGAAGCCTGGATATCGGCGTCATGGCGATCGCGAGATAGCCGTCCCTGGCCTCGTAGACTCCGTAGGGCGCCGAGAGATAGGCGTGGGCGCTGCGGAAGCCGGAGCGTTTCGGCATCCGCCTGCCGTCATTGAGATAGGTGGTCAGCACCTCGAACTGAAAGTCGACGAGAGCCTCCAGCAGGCTTGTCTGGACATGGCTGCCCTCGCCTCTCATGCTGCGCTTGACGAGGCCGGCAAGAAGACCCTGCGCCAGCGCCGCGCCGGCGAACATGTCGCCAACGGCAAGTCCCATGGGCACCGGGCCGTCGCCATCGTCACCGCTCAGCCACATGACGCCCGACCGCGCCTGTGCGAGCAGATCCTGACCGGGCCGCTTCACCCACGGACCTTCCTCGCCATATCCGCTGATCGATCCGTAAACGATCTTCGGATTGATCTGTTTGACGGCGTCGTAGTCCAGCCCGAGACGTTCTATGACGCCGGGACGGAAGTTCTGAACCAGCACGTCGGCCCTTGCGATCAGCCGCCGCAGCTTTTCGACATCTTCCCCGCTTTTAAGATCGATCGCCAGGCTTTCCTTGCCGCGGTTAATGGCGTGGAAGATAGTCGAATCCCCGCCAATCTCGGTGTCGCTGAGATAGAGACTGCGGGAGAGATCGCCGGCGCCTGGACGCTCAATCTTGATCACGCGCGCGCCGAGATCCTGCAGGCGCAAGGTCGCGTAGGGCCCGGATAGAAACTGGCTCATGTCGAGCACGACCAGCCCGGCAAGCGGCAGATCCGAAGCGCCGGTCATGCCGAAACCGATCCGGACGGAAGCCCGGCCGCATGAGCGAGATTGTCTGGCGTAAGCGTGCGCATATCGCACGGAATGTGCGCGAGGGGCAGTCTCATAATTCCTCCAAAATTCTTATGTGAATAATATATTCACATATGGAAGATCGATGCAAGCCGACACGCTGATCCACATGCGCCAATTGTCGAACGAAACTCGAATAGGCGGAGGACGTCCAAACCCCACGAAAATAAAATTCTATATATGATATTGTTTTATATACGTTTTTGTAAATTTTGCTTTGTTTCGGGAATCGGGCTTCAACGATCTGGCTTTGTTTCGGGAATTCGCTTTCCGAGGCTCTGGGTTCGTTTCGGGAAACCTCACATTACGCTGTTTGGCTTTGTTTCGGGAATCCGCGCTTTCGCATGTCTGAAGGCAAATGGCGCTTCAATTACACCGCGCCTCCTTTAGCACAGAACCGCTGCAATTGCATTCGGTTTGTTCATGTTTTGTACCTTCCGCGCCAAGGATCGCGCCGTCTGCGCTGACAAATGCGAAGTAAGGCGCGCTTTCCGAATTCACCATTTCGATTGTAAGTCTCTCAAATTCCCTGAAATGCGGCCCGACCACGGCCACGCCGTCGTCGCGCACGCTCAGGAGCATGAGTTGCTCGCCCTGATTGGCGCCACCCTGCCGGACAGTAAAGACATAGAGGCGCTCGTCGCCCTCATCGCCATTGTCGGCTTTTTCCAACCAACGGCTTTCCCATGTGACCTTGAGGCCGCTTTGACTTTCGGCGTCGTTTGCTGGCTGATCGTTGTGATCAGCCTGCCGATCTTTGCAAATGCTCACGACAATAGCTGGGGAACCGGCAGTCCGGCTGGCTGGTACATCATCTTCTCGATTGCGACGTATGGCGTCATTCCCGTCCTGATCATCTCGGCCCATATATACGCCAGGCGTTCAGCCGGTTACTGGTACAGGCGCTACAGATTGCGGACGCGCTGACAAGAGAGCTTGTTCCGTATTCACCGCTGTTTGAACGATCGGCCGCGATCCAAAATATGATGCAGGCGCCTTGCAAGGATCGCGACTTGCGAGGACAAAATTAAATTTATCAAGATCGCCGATCTCACAGTGGATTCAGACTCTGGAAGTCGATAAGAAGGCTCAAAGTCAGATATGGAGTTCACATGAGCAATCTTCTCAAAGCACTTCCACTTGCAATTATACTGTCACTCTCAACTTTTGCTGCTGCTCATGCAGCTGACGAGCGCGTCCTCAGTGGAGAATGGCTCAGTGTCGAGACGAATAACATCATCGGCACTTCCGTTATAACACTCGCAGAAGATAAATCGGTGACGGACTGCTTAACTTCAAAGAGGTACGGTGAAAGATGCTTCACCGGATTTACGCTAAAAGAAACCGACACAGGTCTCGAGTTCGGAAACAAGCGGGTCCTCTATGTACTGACTGCTGACGGCGATGGCTACAAGGCGGAACGCTTCCAGCGGAATAGCGAGAACGAAGAATTCTCCCTGGCGAACACTGCGACATTGTCCGCGAAGTGATGTAAGGCCCGTAAAACTCGGGCCTGACAATCCCCTTTTTCAGACTTTTTGCAGCCAGCATCGAGCCGACGATTTTCAGGGCGTTGCTAAAGGTCAAAGCGCTGACCGGCAATGGTGTGAGTGGCCGCGCCAAACGAAAACAGCACGACACAAGCGAACGACGTTCGAACATGACTATCCTTTCGTATAGGTCGATAGTCTTTTGGAGCGAGCGGCGACGGTCGGCTTGAGGTATACTTGGCGCAAAACCTTGGAGAAAAGGGTACGCCATGAACGTCACCAAGATTGCCTCGACCATCGCCGCGTGTCTGTGGATCTCAATGTTCGCAACGGCAGGGCAGGCTGCGGAACTACCTTCTCCCAAGGGCGACGTCATCCTGACCGTGTCCGGTGAAATTGGCGTGACGAACCGGGATGACACCGCTGTGTTCGATCTTGAGATGCTGAAGGCGATGCCGGAAGCCTCGTTTAAAACCTCAACCATCTGGACTGAAGGCAAAAACGAATTTCGCGGCGTGCGCCTGAGCGACCTGCTTGAATCAGTCGACGCCAAGGGAAGCGAACTTCACGCGATCGCGCTGAACGACTACGCCGTGGATATTCCAACTGCAGACGCCATTCCGGATGGGCCGATCATTGCTTACCAGATGAATGGCAATGAAATGTCGGTCCGCGACAAGGGCCCTTTGTGGATTGTCTTTCCCTATGATCAGAACGCGAAATTCCGCGCCGAACTTGTTTATTCCAAGAGCATCTGGCAACTGGATCGGATTGAAGTTCGAAAATAAGGCAATCCGCTTTGTCAAAGGAAGCAGCGAAAGGCATTGTAAAGCCGCCGCTCCTGAAGCGGCGGCTAAGACTTTTGTTGCTGCTTCTGATCCTTGCCATCTGCGTCGCCATGCTCTCGGTGCTTGGCTCGCGCATGGCGCGGGAGATTGCAAGCCTGCAATCTGCGCCACTGGACAACATCCAGTGGAACCTCGCACAGCTCGAAATCGAATATCTGTCGCTCCTCAACAGCATCAACACCGCGCAGGACGCAGCCGGCTCCAACGAATCCTCCCTGTCGGAACTCCGCAAAAGATTTGACATCTTCTACAGCCGGATCGACACGCTACACACCGGCAGATCGTTTCGACAGATAGAAAATGACACAGCCGCCAAACGATTGCTGATCAAGGTTCGCTCAAACCTCATCGAGGCCCTTCCTGTTATCGACGGAGACGACGCCGATCTCTTTGCGTCTCTCGCCAGCCTCGAGGACAATTTTCTCCTGCTCAGAACCGATATCAGGTCTCTTTCGCTGAGAGCCGTCAAGATATTCGCGGAATCATCTGATCTGCAACGCGCAAACTTCTCGCTATTGCTTCAGCAAACAGCCATCGTCGGCGCGTTTCTCGTTTTTGCATTGCTCGTCGCCGTCTCCGTTCTTGTCCGCCAGTTTCGGGTGGCCGAACGCCGGGCGCGAGAAGCAAATCGCAGCAGTTCCCGGTTCATCAGCACCGTCAATGCGTCGCTGGACGCCATCATACTGGCCGACGCCAATGGAACGATTATCGATTTCAGCCCCGCCGCCGAAGCAATATTCGGCTATACCCGAAATCGCGCATTGGGATCGAGCATGGCCGAGCTCATTATTCCTCCCAATTTGCGTGACGCCCACCATGCGGGGATGCAACGTTTTCTCGAGACCGGAGAGAAGAAGATTATCGACGCCGGTCGCGTCGAAGTAACCGCTATGCGATCCAACGGCGCATCTTTTCCCGTAGAACTCTCCATCGGCATGACGATGGAGCCTGAAGGACCGATCTTCATTGCCTATGTCAGGGATATTTCGCGGAGAAAACGCGACCAGGAAGAACTGATGTCCGCGCGCGACGAAGCTCTGGCCGCGGACAAGGCGAAGTCGCAATTTCTCGCCATGATGAGCCACGAGATGCGAACGCCGCTCAACGGCGTCCTCGCCACGCTCGACCTGTTGCAATCATCAGCTCTGGACAGCCGGCAGGAAGATTATGTGCGCACCGCCATCGCCTCGGGTGAAATCCTGCAACAACATCTCGACGACGTGCTTGACATCACAAGCATCGAGGCGGGCGCCATGGAGTTCCGCTACAACTATTTTTCGCTGAACGATTTGCTGGAGGAAGTGCGCAACCTGAACGAACACACGGCTGCGGAACAGAATGATGACATCATTCTGGATATCGGAGACGGCCTATCCAACATCTACTCCGACAGGCACCGGCTGAGACAGATCCTGCTCAACCTCGTGGGCAACGCGGTCAAGTTTACGCAGGGCGGCACGATCACGGTCACCGCGCGATCGATCTCGAGCACCTACCACAACCGAATTATCGAATTAAAGGTAAGCGATACGGGTATTGGCATAAAGCCGGAAGATATCGAGCGCATTTTCGACGATTTCGTCACCCTGGACAGTTCCTATCGGCGAAAGACGCAAGGCTACGGGCTGGGACTGGCGATCTGCCGGCGAATATCAGAAGGGCTGGGCGGTCACATCGACATCGAAAGCGCGCCAGGCGCCGGCAGCACCTTTACCGTCACCATACCGATCGCCACGACGTCGCAAATGGACGCCGAAAGCGACGCGGAAACAGCCGAGAATAAAGGCGTCGACAATCTGAAAGTGCTGCTCGTCGAGGACAACGAGACAAATCGCTTTGTAGCGGTCGAGCTACTGCAGGCGGAAGGGTGTGACGTGGACGTCGCCGTCAACGGAATAGAAGGCGTGGAAAAGTCGCAAAATGGAGATTTCGATCTCATCCTGATGGATATCAGCATGCCGCTGATGGACGGTATCGAGGCGACCCGCATCATCAGGAACGGCGGCGGAAAATCCGCTTCAACGCCCATCATCGGACTGACGGCCCATGCGCTGCCCCATGAACTCGAAAGTTTGACGCAGGCGGGCATGCAGGACTGCCTCATAAAGCCCCTGCGGAAACGCAATCTGCAGAAAGTTCTGAGAAGTTTCATAGAAGAGCTATCAGCAAAGCGGAGAAGTACGGTCACTCACAGCAAGACGCTCGACATGAGTGTAATTGAAGAACTGTCCGAGGTGTTGCCAACTGGAAAGTTGAACCAACGCCTGACGCAGTTCCTGCAAGAGATCGACGAATCCGAAGTGAGTTTGAAAACGCTGTTTGCTGCCGGTCGCAATGAAGACCTGGCGGTTCTGGCGCATCTCTGCGCCGGATCCGCAGGGGCGCTCGGCGCCGTTGATCTCGCCCATACACTACGCGATATTCAGACTGCAGCGCAGGAAAGCCGCAGCCGGGAACTTGCCGGTTTGATGAGCGGCATCGATTCACGCATAGCCGACGCACGTCAGGCAATGCTTGATGTCATTGCCGCAGACATCCAATCGGTCTGATCCGTTCTTACAGCGCCTCAAATCCGGAGTTCGTTGCATCTCGCGGCGGGTTCGCTTCTCCATTTCGAACCTATCAGAACGTCAGCAAGTGTATGATTCTAATGTCAATTGCGGACGCAAAACACTTCAAAGGGTCGCAGCACGAACGTCACGGATTTCAGACCCGCTACACCAGCGCCAATTCCCTCGCGCCAGATTTCGCGCCTCGTTGATACGATTGAGCCCCCGCGCCCTGCCTCGACCACTTCGTTGTCTTCGTAGAGCCAGTCGAGGAATTTTTTTGATCTGTCTGAATACACATTGAGCACCCAAGCCTGACGGAAAGCGCCATCCATATACTTCGGTATATAGACCGGTACCTCTTCAGATGAGTCTAATATTCATAGTTGCTCATATATAACCTTTTTCCGATCCCAATCCGTCACTGATCCGATGTTTATTCGCTCTGTCTTCAAGACATGCCTTTCCTGCTCAAGGGGGAGGCGCTTCACACAAGATGGAGGGCGAGATGAAACAGGAAATCGAACGCGATCGCAAGAAAGGCGACATGGCGCGCCGGATTGCCACGATGGCGCTCGGCGCAGGCCTGCTTGCGAGCGCCGGCTGCCAGACCGCCTACAAAGCGCATGAAGCCGTCACGCCCCTCATGGGAGCGCCGGTGCAGACCAACAACACGCCATATACGGCATGTCTGGAACATCTGGCGGGCACCCTAACCAGCAAAAAACCTAATATCGCGATTGGACAGATCAGCGACAAGACCGGGCAGAAAGCATATTCCCAATATACCGACAGTACGGAGCTCACACAGGGCGTATCGGAAATGGTTATCAGCGCGTTCTTCAAGACGCGGCAGGTGACCCTCACAGAACGCCTGGACGTGCGCGTACCTCTGGCTGAGCAGAAATTCGTCGAAACGAATGCGATTACCCAGCCCACGCGCGGACTGTCCGTGGTGCCTGCGAACTTCGTGGTGCTCGGAGCACTGACGGAGCTCAACTACAACATCGTAAGTGGCGGAGCGCGACTGTTTGTCGGAGGTGTAGGTGGAGGCGTCCGCAAAGCCGTCGTCAATGTCGGCCTGGACCTTCGACTGGTCGATGTCCGTTCTTTCAGAACCCTTTATGTCACAAGCCTGCAGAAACAGATCGTCGGTTATGAGATTGAATCCGGCGTCTACCGTTTCTTTGGCGATCATCTCATCGAATTCGACGCCGGCGCTGTCAAAAACGAGCCGCTACAGCTCGGCGTTCGATCGGTCGTGGAACTGGCAACGTATCAGATCCTCACCGAAGGACTCGGTTTACCTGTCTCGAAGCGGGAAGGTTGTGAGCCGGGAGTTTCAACCCAATCAGCGGCGAACCCCAAGGAGAAAGACCATGAAAATGAAGCATAAAAATCTGATCACCTCTTCCGCAATGATGCTGTTTATCGCAGCAACCGGAACCGCCAACGCTTTTGACGAAGTCAACTGGGTCTGGAACGCAGATGTCGCCACAACAGTGACGACAGCCGCAAGCTCGATCACTGACGTTACGCCGACCGGCTTGAACCAGGCTGAGAACGAACAGCAGACGCTGGGAGCCCTGACTTCGACGAGTAACGTTACGGCTGTCGACAATGCGCTTATCTCGGGCCTCACCGGCGCAGCGCCGATCACGGATCTCGCCGCCGTCGAAACCTCGGCCTCTGCCCTGGGCAACAGCGCCAGCATCGAATCCGACGTTCAGGTCAGCTACGATTCGATCCAGACGTTCGGCGGCGTTGACGTGGCCCTTGCCGCGCCGCTTGTAGGCGACATCGCTGACCTCAGCCTGCCTGGTACGGTCACCTCATCCTCTTCGGCCATCGGCATTCTGAACGCCTCGGTCGACAGCAGCGCAACCGGCGTGGCCAACAACCTGACGGTCAACCTGGAAACCACGTCGGACCAGGATGCCTTCGGCATCGGCAACAACGAGCAGACAGCGCTCGCTATCGTTTCGTCAACTTCGCTCGTCGACGCAGTCAGCTTTGGCGGCTTCGCGGATCTCGGAACGCTGGACAATGCCGTCGTCAATTCCGTTTCGACCGCGGTTGGCAACAACTTCGGCGTCACGATCGACGGCATCAACTAATCCGCATGTACTGGCGGAAGTCCCCCGATTTCCGCGGTGCGGCGGCGGGCCGATACTCGCCCATCGGTCCGCCGCAACATGTTCAACCAGCCCGTTATAGATGCGATAGCAAAGACAACAGAGGAACTGCCCGATGTACCGCACTAAAACCGTCACGGCTCATGGCGTCTTCGCCGCCGTTTTGTTGGGTTCAAGCATCCTGACTCACAGTCTGTCTCTTGCAGGTGGACGCGAAACGCTGAACGCCCCGCATCCCTGGGACTTCCCTGACCGCAGTCGCGATGCGGCTCTTGCCTTCCAGCTTGCCCACGACAATGATGACGGCCTTGCCGCAGCCGCCGGTATCGCCGCTTCGACCGGTTCTCCCATCGTTATTAACTCGACGTCCACGGCTGTCGGCAACTGGCAGCAGATAGAGATGACCCTGGGCGACGGCGCTGAGGGTATGATCATGACCGAAAATCACCAAGACAATTCCGGCAACACAAGCGCCGTGTCAGATGTCATGAACGACAGCAATCTGTCTGTTTCGAACGGCAATAGAGGACCGTCAGTAGTTCGTTCGATGTCGCAGGAAACAGGTGAACGACAAGCTGGTCGTCCGCAGCGGGACTTTAACAAGCGACCGCCATTGCGCAGTCGCCCGTTGATTGAAAAGCCTAAGCCGAAGCCAATGGATCATCATTGGAAACAGGCCAGCAACCGCAGTCACAAATACGATATCGATCACCGCATTGAAACGAGTGGGACTCAGGAAGAAAATAACTCGCATTTCGACTGGGGAACCAGCCGATAGCCTCCCCACCGCATCCTCGGTGTTTTGGAGAGCCGGCTTCAGAAGATGCCGGCTTCCTTGGCGAGGATGGCTGCGTTTGTTCGATTGCGCGCTCCGAGCTTGCGGCAGAGAGTTTTGACGTGGAGCTTGATCGTCACTTCCTGAAGGTCGAGATTCCGTCCTATTTCCTTGTTGGAAAGACCTTCGACAAGCCCCTTCAGCACTTCCAGCTCACGCGTCGACAGCTTTTCCGCCATCGGGTGTTTTTCGCTTTCCTCTTTTTCGGTAAAGAAAGCAATCGGCGCATATTGCTCCCCGGTCGCCATGAAGCGTACGGCGTGGATCAGCGATTTCGCAGTCATCGTTTTCGGCAGGAAGCCGGCCGCGCCCATGGCGAGCGCCTGTTCTGCCGCCGCCCGCGTCATGGTGCCGGAAATGATTGCGACGGGACTACCCAGATTGAGGTCTTTCGCCTTTTCCAGTCCTTTCAGACCGTTCATGCCGGGCATGGTGAAATCCAGAAGGACGAGGTCATAGGGCCCCTCTTTCAACATCCTGGTCTCTGCTTCCGCGAAATCCTTCGCAACGGAAACGGAGAATCCCTCCTGCGCCGCCAGATAATCGGATATCATGTCACGAACCAGATCGTGATCGTCTGCAAGCAGCAGTTTCAGTTTTTGCATCGCCTTGATCTCCGGCCGTGATTCGGCGGCGTCCTGCCCATCGCCGGCGCTGACCGCCATTCTCGCTCCCGGAGCATCGAACCTTGTATCCTATGGTGCAGCGCCAATAGTCTTCAGTACAATCGACACTATACCGGAGAAAATCTGAATCAGCGACTAATCCGTGACTGCGCTTTCTCGCCGCCCTGCGCCCCGCCGCGCTCCTTTACAGTGTGGACGAAATCAACGCGTCCGGCGCCGACATCGATCTGGTCGCGCTTGGCGTGCCGCTTCAGGAAATCTGGATCGAGCGTAATCGCGAGCGCCTTTCCGCGTCTCTTGTCATGGGCGTCGGCGCACAGTTCGACTTTTGGTCCGGAGAGGTGCGCCGCGCGCCGATGCTGTTCAGGAAAACCGGAATGGAGTGGCTCTGGCGGCTGGCTCTCGAGCCAAAGCGCCGGGCGCGTCGCAATATCAGGAACAATCCGGAATTTATGCCGAGGGCCTGGCGCGACAGAAAGCCGGATGCAAGTCCGGTCAGGTTCTCAACCAGATGAGCATTGTCGGTCCGCGCTCGGCCCTTGCCGCAGGAAGTTGCAGCCTATCCGGGCGACGCGCTGCGCCGGCTCGACGTCAAACCTGGCCTGACCGGGCTCTGGCAGGTGTCGGGTCGCGCCGACATCGGCTTCGACCGGATGATCGAAATGGACAGCGCCTACGCCCGATCAAGAACGTTGCTTGTCGATTTCACGATCACGGCGCTGACCCTTCGGGCCGTTTTGTCGGGACGCGGGAGTTATCGAGCAATGGTGGCGGAAGAAGGAGACTGCCCTGCTCAGGCGCCGGTCGGACGGCCGCGAATAACGCAGACCTCATGATAGAGAGCAACGTCGGGATTTTGTTCCGACAGGTTCTGTGCCTCGCATGCCGAAAGCGGCATGTCGCCTTCCTCGTCGGCAAAGAATTCGCAAACGAATTCCTTCTCGAGGCCCGTGCCCGTCAGGGCTTTCTCGAGCGCCACGAAGAACGAGATATCCGTGCCGGCGTCCTGTCGCACCATTTGTGAAGCCAGCTTTTCCGGCTCAAACCCGTTGGCCCTGAAGAAATCGAAAATGATGTCGGTTCCGATACGACAGCCAAAATTCATGACGACCTCGGCTTTGGGAGCGTATTTGCATATCCGGCGCAACAGGGCCTCATTCAGGCCCAGACCGACCGCATTGAAAGGATATTCGTCAAACATCGCCCAGGGATAATAGTGGGCGATATGATCTTCGGCCCGCTCATCCGCCCCGCTTGCGAGCGGCACGGACTGCGCCTCGCGAAACGCCGCCAGCCGGGAATCATCGGGATCCCCCACCTGAGGAAGACAAGCGATAACGACATCTGTTTGCGCAATTTTCGCACGTGCTTCCTCGGTATCGACAAGGCTGACAGCGCCCTTGACTGGCTGGAACTGCTCGGCGTGCTCAGGTGACAGGCTTTGAATATTTCGTTCGGCGAGTTGAACGAGGCGCGGATCAAGATCGCTGCCGAAAACGGTTGAAGCGCCACACATTCGCAGCACGAACGCCGCGTTGATGCCTGTGCCTATGCCGACTTCGTAAACCGTTTTGCCCTTCAGGCCGGCGCGTTCCAGACCCTTTTGAAACGTTCGGGTCCATGGATCGCCCGGATCGAATGCGAAGCCGGGCGCTTCGGGAGTAAGCCTATAGGTTTCGCGTTCACGGGTGGCGCCAAAGCCAGTGGTTTCGACCATTTTTTTCCCTTTTTTCGGATAGCGCAGCCGTGTCGAATGCTGCCGCTTTTTGCAGAATCGTTCTTGCTGATGCTATCGGGTGCTGCTGCTCGCAAGCGTCGCAGTTCGTCTGTGCAGCGCTGTTACATGCAAAAGAAAACCGCCGGAAAGGCGGTGAAAGACTTTCAGGATGCCAGATGGATCGTGTCGGCCAACCGAGCGGATCCTGTTCGGGAGGAAGCCAGATGTGCGGGCATTTGTCTGACATCGGACGCCAGATACACATTACCGGCCATCGCTCCCAGAGAACTGACGAGGCGCGCGCAATCACATGCCGTATCGACCAGGACACTGAGCGGCAATTTGCTGTCCGGCAACCCGATGAGAGCCTGCTTGATGCGCAGGACAGTCGGCGCCGTGGAAAGGCCGCTACAATTTATGGTGTTCGAGACGTGCATTATTAGCTCCTTGCTGGGCGGTTCGAATTAATCGAAAGCACCGCTTGGTGCGCCGGAAAATCCGACACGAGAACGTTTGCCATTGCATGGCGGGGCGTGGCGGGATGCAGGCAACCAACCAACTGTGCATGCAATTCCAGAGGCGGGGCGACTGCGCACCCCGCTCGCATACCTGTCTTGTCCTTCGTGTCCCCGCACTTCGGGAGACATCATCGGACGGTCGTGATTTTTTCAACGGTCGTGGCAGCCGACTCTCACAGCGAGCTCGCTATGGCCTACAAGGCGACCGTAGATGGGTCGCCAAACCGTCGATTTTCAGGGAATTGCGCTCCGAGACATGCCCGCAATCCTGAAAGAAGGCCTTGTCAGACGGCGTCTTGTCCGCCCAAACTCATCGTCAAGGGTAGGCACGCCCCGTTGGGATGTCAAGGTTATTTCGGCTAAATTTTAGGCGAACGTTGATTGAGATTAAATTTTCATCACACGGAAAAATTGCGCATCGCACAACCATTCTTCGCAGATGCGGCAGTCTCCTTCGTCTCGGCATCCGCCCATGCTCCATCGCCAGGCGACAGGAAGTCCAAGCCGGTGCGGTGTGCATCAATAAATCGGATCAGTCCCGAAAACCGGGATCAAGGCGATCGGCGAGCCGCATCTGCGCGTCCCATTCAAGTAGCAAGTCGCCGTCATCGAACGCCATCTGGTCATATTGTTCGGTGACCCGGCGCGCGACTGTCTCGTCCACGGGTTTGAGAGGCACACCCATGGACAACGTCGATTCCTGAATTTCGCAGGCCCGGTTGAGGTAGAACATGTTGGAAAACATCTGCGCGGCGTTTTCACCGACCGTCAGC
The DNA here is from genome assembly GCF_039888615.1 of Hoeflea sp. CAU 1731. NCBI lineage: Bacteria > Pseudomonadati > Pseudomonadota > Alphaproteobacteria > Hyphomicrobiales > Rhizobiaceae > Hoeflea > Hoeflea sp. CAU 1731. The sequence goes on from NZ_JBDQQS010000003.1 coordinate 216,407, forward strand.
AGGCCGTGATTCCTCAGAAAAAGCACCGGATGCGCGCCGAGATCCCTTGTGATTCGGCGCCGTTCCTCCAGATCGAGCGCAATGCCCTCGAAATCATGATACGCGATCCGGCCGTAGAATTGCAGCGCAATCTGATTGAGAGGCATGAGTCCTTCCTCAAGGCAGGAAACAGCCACGCCCGAGCGTGTATGTGTGTGCATCACCCACGCCGCATCGTGGCGCTCCATATGGACCGCGCTGTGAATGGTGAAGCCGGCGGGATTCACGCGGTGGGGACTGTGGGCGACCTTGGCGCCGTCGGTATCGATCTTGACGAGGGAAGAAGCGGTGATCTCTTCCCACAGAAAGCCGTAGGGATTGATCAGAAAATGGCCGGGCTCGCCCGGAACCCGCGCCGTAATATGCGTGTAGATGATGTCAGTCATCTTGTAGTAGGCCGCGAGCCTGTAACACGCGGCAAGCTCTACTCGCGTCTGGTATTCGGCGTCGCTCATTGCAGATGTTCCGGCAGATGTCTCGCTCGTGCTTAGCATTTCATCCTCTCTTGCCCCTGCCGACGGTTGCATTCATCGCGCGGTCACGAGGCCATATACAAGTGGACGGAGCGCAAGGTCCACGCTCCGGCGCTGCATGTCGGGAGTCGTCCGCCTCTCGAATCTTCGCAGCGTTCAGCTTTACTCTTTAATATACATTTGTATAACTAGCTTGCGAGTGCAAGGCAAACAATTCGGTCTCGGGCGTCTACACAAACCTGTTCGTTACGCATGCCATTTCCGGATTTGCATCTGCGGGCCTCGCGATCTGTAGTCCAGAACTTTGGCGCCTTACGCACGCAATGCAGGTGGAGACTTTTGAAGATGGCGAACGTTGAAACGATTCACGGCGTTCTTTTAAGCGAAACCATGGACCTGAAATCCTTTTACGATCTTGATTTCGGCGACCGGGCCAGGGACGTACGCCTTCTCAATCCCGACGAGATCCGGCATGCCGATTCAATCCGTTTTGCTGTTTGCTGGCTGCCCGGACCCGACGCCTTTGCGCCGTATCCGAATCTGGAAATGGCGATGTCCGTCGGGGCCGGCGTCGACGCCCTGCTCAATCATCCGGGTTTGGGTGATGACGTTGCGATCTGCAGGGTCAGGGATCCGCACCAGGCAGACCTGATGGCGGGCTACGCCGTCCATGAGGTTTTGCACGTGGAACGCGGTTTTGCACAAATGCGGACTGATCAGGAGTCCGCGCGATGGCGGCCGCTTCCGATGCGTGCGCCAAACGAGCTGAAAGTCGCCGTTCTTGGGCATGGAACCATGGGGGCGGCCGTCGCAAAGGCCCTCGCCCGCCTGGGTTTTTCCGTCACGGTCGCCTGTCGCCGACCGCCTCGCGACGCCTCACAGGGTATAACATATACCACGGGCGAAGACGCAGTCATGCAAGCGGTCGATGGGGCGAACATGGTCATTAACGTCCTGCCTTTGACGCCGCAAACCGAGAAGGCGCTCAACAAAGAACTGTTTGAACGGCTCGCAACGGGAGCCTGGCTCGTGCAGATCGGTCGCGGCGAACATCTGCATGAAGACGACTTCGTTGCTGCGCTCGACAGCGGCCAACTGAGCGGCGCCAGCCTGGATGTGTTCCGCGAGGAGCCCCTGCCCGCGGACCACCCCTTTTGGCAGGACCGACGGTTGCGCATTACACCGCACATTGCGAGCGACTCCATGCCCTACATCGTGTCCGAACAGGCCCTGTTGTCCGCGAGGGAGCTTCTGGCAGGTCAACCGCTCAGCCTGGCCGTCGACCCCACACAGGGATACTGAGCTGACTTCACCGTCCAATCCAAGCGTTCCCGGGGGAGCGAAATTTTGAAAAATGTCGCCCGACAGAACCAGGCAATATTCTTCCTTTTGACGTAAAATTATTCAGATGTATAACTACTGGCGTCTTGGCCAGTGTGGCCGGGGGACTACGGAATCAGGATATGAGCAGGAAAGCCTTTCAGCGCCTGTCGCTCGATGACCGTCGGCGAAGCCTTATGGAGGCGACACTCGTCTGTGTCGCACAATTTGGGTTGCACGGAGCAACTGTCCGCAGGATCGCCGAGGAAGCTGACGTTACCGCAGGTCTTGTCAGGCATTATTTCGGCAGCAAGGACGAAATGATCAGGAACGCCTATGCCTATCTGGTCGGACAGTTGACGGCCCGCGCCAGCGACAGCGCCAGGCGAACTGAAGGAGATACGGATCTGCAACTGCGCCAGTTCCTGCGTGCGAATGTAACGATGCCCAACCTCTCGGAGCAGAAGGTTTCGCTGTGGGCCACCTTCATTGGACGGGTTCGCTACGATCCGCAATTCGCCGAGATACACCGGGAAGGCTACCGGGAGTTTCTCAACCTGCTGGAGGCGCTCGTCGAACCCGTGCTCATGGCCCACAAGCGACCACACAGCGCCGCGATCTGCAAACGTCATGCGATTGCGCTGAACGGGCTGATTGACGGCCTGTGGATGGAAGGCTCGCTGAATGCCGGCCTCTACAGCCAGGCGCTTCTTCCCGACATTCTCGTCGAAGCGAGCGAAAGGCTGCTGGGACTTCCGCCGGGCTCGCTATCGAAACCCCAGACAACCCAGGAACAGTAAAGACAGACATTATGCGCTATGCAGGAATAACCGATCGTCTCGCCGAACTCGGCGGAGAAAAATGGGCCGTCCATAACGCAGCCCGGGACAGGGCTGCGGCCGGTGAACAGATCATCGAACTGACCATAGGCGAACCCGATATTCCGGTCGATCCGACGCTGATCGACGTGTGCGAAGCCTCGATGCGCAGGGGCCGGACCCATTACTCCAACGGCCGTGGGGAGGCCGGGCTTCTCGAGGCGCTGGTCGACAAGTACAAACCACGCTATCCGGACATCACCACGCAAAACGTTCTCTGTTTTCCAGGCACGCAAACGGCTCTTTACGCCGCGATTATCGCCCTCGTCGACGCGGGTCAGGGCGTCCTCGTCGGCGATCCTTACTATGCGACCTATGCAGGCGTCATTCGCGCCTCCGACGCCGTTCTCCAACCTGTACCGCTCAGCATAAAACATGGCTTCGTCATGCAGCCCGAGGATCTGAGGGCAGCCGTTACGCCGCAAAGCCGAGTGCTTCTGCTGAACACTCCGCACAATCCGACCGGGGCCCTTCTCGACATCGAGACGATTGCAGAAATTGGCAAGATTGCTCGAGACCACGACCTCTGGATCGTTTGCGACGAGGTCTACGAGGACCTTATTTTCGAAGGCGCCTTCGCCTCTCCCCTGGACATCGAGGAACTGCGCGAGCGCACAATTGTCGTATCATCGATTTCCAAGACCTTTGCCGCGACCGGCTTTAGAAGCGGCTGGGCGATAGGGCCAGCGGAATTCTGCATCAAATTGCTGCCGATTTCCGAAACCATCCTTTTCGGCAATCAACCTTTCATCGCCGACATGACGGAAGCGGCGTTGCGCGGCGCCTTCGACACGGCCGAAAGGATGCGCAGCAGTTACGCCGCGCGCGTCGATCTCATTTCGTCCGAACTGGCGCCCTGCCCCGACCTGAAGCCGGGCAAGGCCTCGGGCGGAATGTTCGTGATGATCGACGTTTCGGATACGGGGCTGGACGGCGAGCAGTTCGCCTGGCGCCTCCTCGAAGAGCAGAGCGTGGCCGTCATGCCCGGCTCATCCTTCGGCGAAAACGCGAAGACATTGATCCGCGTGGCGCTGACGGTGCCCGACGACGTCCTGCGCGAAGCCATGCGGCGCCTTCATGCCTTTTCGGACTCTCTCGGCGCTACGGCGCCAAGAGCAGCCGCGCGATAGGCGTCCCGCTGCGGCCTTGGCGGATGTAGTTTGACACCGGGTTCTGGTTTTTCCGGGAAAATCCGGGATTATAAGGGAACCGCCGGGAAACGTTCATAATACAAGGTGTTGCGTAGCGTCTGATCAAACCAATTATGGACACTGCGTTTTCGTTTTGAAGCCGTGCCTTCGAAAGGCCCCAGCGCAATTCTCGCCTGGCGTTCGAAAAATAAAATTAATTCGGATGATGCATCCGAGCTACCAAAAGCGGCACTGCAAAATGCGGGAAACTATTAAAAAACAACGCAGTAGAAAAAAGTACGATACCTCGGAGTTGCGTACCAATACATTTTCGTTTGCCAGCCGTCGGCGTACGCTTCGGGAAAGTCGGAGGCTGTCGAAGACCGCGCTTGCCAAGCAGGCCGGGGTTAGCACGACATGCCTATGGAACTGGGAGGAAGGCAACACCTAGGCCCGGCCAGAGAATTTGGCGGCTTTGAGCAAGGCGCTCAACACACCACTCGCCCATCGTCAAAACGGAAGTGAATGGGACGAGGCACCTTCGGTCATCCCGGCAACGCCGACCCTTTATGAAGGAGTCACACTCGACGAAGTCATCGCGGACGCCAAAGTTCGCATTGCCCAACTCTCGGGAATTCCCCCGGAGAAAGTAAACGTCTCACATGAATAGTAACATTCAGCCGCTCAGGAGAGAATTTTCTCGTCTTAAACAAAATTCCTAATTCTGTCGCAGATTCCGCAGCTAGCGTGGGACCGACAAGGCGGAGCATTTGCGAGCCGGGCTTGCGTATTTCTGAAGAATGTTGCTTTTCTTGGGTGTGTTTTTGGAAGCAACCAGTGCTGAGATTGAGAAATGTGCGCGATGAACAAGTTCTTTGCTCGAGGATTGATCGGCGTCTTGCTGTCACTTTTGTGGACGGTGACAGTGTCCGCGCAAGATATCGATGGTGTAATCGAACATCCGATGGTCGAACGTTATCCCGGGCAGGATATCCGCTGGCAAGTGATTGAAAACTATTTGCCGTTTCGAATTCCCGTAGGCCCCGTCACAGGCTACCGTCAGATTGAGGATTGGATCGATACGGAAGGCCGCGTCACCCGTACTTTTTATAGTTATGAGGGTACAGACAGGAGCTACGCAGAAATCTACAAGAACTACCTCGATGCCTTTGAAACTGAGGACTTCGAAATACTCACTGAAGGCAATTCGGTAGATCGCAAGGGAGTGGAAGCAGGATCAACCAAGTGGTTCGATGTCTATTCTCGGACAAATCCGTTCGGCAAGCCGGGCGATGTCAATACCCTCAAAGCCGGGACCTCTTCTTCCGGCGGAGCTGGCGGTTTTGTTGCGCGCAAGGAACGAGCGGCAGGAATTGTCTACGTAGTTGTGAACGTCGAACAACATTCGGAAAACTATGTCGGCACGTTAATCGACATCATAGAAGTGGCCGCTGCTGAAACCGGCCTCGTGGCGATTGATGCAGAAGCGATTGGCAAGGATTTGACGAAGAAGGGCCGGGTAGTTCTCGATGGCATCCTGTTCGACTTCGACAAGGCGACCCTGAAGCCGGAATCCAAATCAGCGCTTGATGCCGTGGCGGCCTATATAAAAGCCAATCCTGACGGAAAATTCTATATCGTCGGCCACACCGATTCTACTGGCGCCTTCGAATATAACCGTGACCTTTCGGCAGACCGCGCCGCTTCCGTTGTCAAGGCCCTTGGCGAGAGCTATGGGATCAGGTCTGGCAGGCTGGAAGCTCACGGTATCGGACCGCTTGTTCCCATATTTTCAAATGCGAGCGAGGCGGGACGAGAAAAGAACCGTCGGGTGGAGATGGTCGAACGCCAATAGTTGTTGATCGTCCGGAATTCAATCGTGTCGGCGAACTCACGTCCTGCATCCCTTCAATTGCTCGTCGCGAAAAAGTCGAGAATGAAACAGGATCATGGTGTCAGACGCACCAGAAGATAACGCCTCACCCGGCGCTCTCACAAGCGCCGGCAAGTTGGCAGATTCCGCGAGCTTCCTCTACCTTCAGAAGACGGCCTTCGGCGGCAAGGTGACCGGTCGAACCTTCGGCGTCGACAAGTCGGGCGGCGCGCGCTTCAACCTGACGCGCCTGGCGCCGCTCCTCGAGGACGTGCACGAACGGCTCTCCGGCGTCGTGATCGAGTGTCTGCCCTGGGCCGAGTTTATAACCCGCTGGGACCGACCGGGCATGCTGTTCTATCTGGATCCGCCTTATTTCGGGAACGAGGCGGATTACGGTAAGGGCGTGTTTTCAAGCAAGGACTTTGGCCGCATGTCGGAGATCCTTGCCAGCATCCAGGGCCGGTTCCTGCTCTCGGTCAATGACCGGCCGGAAATCCGCGATGCGTTCCGCGCGTTCCGGTTCGAGGAGGTATCACTGACCTATTCTGTCAATGGCAGCAAGGGCGTGCCGGCGAAGGAGTTGATTGTGTCAAATGGCCTTTGACTGCACTTCAAACACCATTTGAGGGTACTGTTCTTTACAGCACCTATAGGTTTTGCTGTAGTTTTCTGACTGTGCGAAAAAGAAGGCCTGAAGGTGTCAACTGCATATCGAGTACACGGTGAATTAGAATGGAATCTATGCCGACTCCACGTCCAACCATCCTGCTTACCGGCGCCGGCTTTTCGCGCAACTGGGGAGGCTGGTTAGCGAGCGAAGCCTTCGAGTACTTACTTGGTAGCGCGGAAATTAATCCCCGCCTCAACAACCTTCTTTGGAATTGTTACGACAATCGTACAGGCTTCGAGGGCGCGCTCGCGCGGCTCCAGAAGAAACCCAAAGACGCGGAGGACCTGCGGCTTCTCACAATGGCACTCAGTGGCATGTTCGACCAAATGAACAGCGCCTTTCCGGGAGTACAGGGCCCCGATCTCAACAGTGGCCACAAGGCCTCGAAATTCTTGGCGCGTTTCGACGCGATCTTCACGCTTAACCAGGATCTATTGCTTGAAAAAGGTTATCGTCCAACAGCCAAGCGGCGCTGGAGTGCGTTTCGATTACCAGGGACCAAGCTCCTTGAAACCCGCAAGGGTGAGCTGTGGGATCTTAGAATTCCGGACGAACGAAAGAACTTCAAGGTGGAGAGCGGCTTTCAGCCATATTTTAAGCTACATGGGTCGAGCGCGTTTCGTTCGGAAACTGATACTGATGATGCCCTCCTCATTATGGGGGGCGAAAAACTCGCTCACATTAACGGCAGCGAACTACTCACGTGGTATCGGGAGGAATTCGAGCGTTACCTTGCTATCCCGGATACCCGTCTTCTCATTGTCGGCTACAGCTTCGCCGACCAGCACATCAACGACTTGCTCCGAAAGGCCGCCACAGGCAATACCGGCCTGAAGATGTTCATAATAGATCCAGCCGGCGTAGACGTGCTGGACAAACGCCCGATGGGTAGCGGACTCATCACGCCGAACCGGAACACTAACCATCTTCTGCGTGATCTCACACCCGTTGTTGCGGGAGCGTCCCGTCGTGGGTTCTCGTCGCTATTTAATGGAGATGACATCGAATTCGCAAAGGTTCGACGTTTCTTGGAGATTTGAGCCACACCCGTACTTTGAGTGAGTCCAAACCCGAGTCGGTGTTAAGCCTAAAATGTTCCAGAACCTGCTGGCAAAAAAACCAGAACCAGCTGGCGCGCTACAAGCGCTACATACAACTTTTTGTTTTTATTATGAAAAATGGTAGCGGGAGAGGGACTTGAACCCCCGACACGCGGATTATGATTCCGCTGCTCTAACCACCTGAGCTACCCCGCCATACCGATCCGGAGACACCGCGCGAAGCGGTGTTGATCACAAGCGTCGCCCGTCGCGCGATAGCGCAACCGGCCGGACCGGCGCGATATAATGGCGCACGCGCGCGGGTGTCAAGCAAAAGCTTGCAGAATTTCCGAAGCGCCTCTTGCACCCCCCTGCGCCTGCCGATATGCCATCGGCGGGCGAGGATGCAAATGGAAAGAAAAACATGAAAAACCGCCCGGCGGTCGCCGTCATCGGCTGTGGATACTGGGGCCGAAATCACGTCAGAACCCTGCACGGGCTCGGCCATCTGGCCGCTGTGGCCGACAGCGACGCCGAGCGAAGCGCGGCGCTGGCGGAAGAATTCAACGTACCCGCGATGGCGCCCGACGCGGTTTGCGAGAGCGCCGATATCGACGCCGTAGTGCTTGCCCTGCCGGCGCAGTTTCACACCGCCGGAGCCCTGCGCGCGCTCGAGGCCGGCAAGCATGTGCTGGTCGAAAAGCCGATTGCGCTGAATGTCGGGGACGCGACCAAGGTCGTCGAGGCGGCCGAACGCTCCGGGCTGATCGCCATGACCGGCCATGTGCTGCGCTTTCACCCGGCCTTCGAGGCCATGGAGGCGATGATCGCCGACGGAAAGCTCGGCGCCGTCCGCTACGTCCATTCGCATCGCGTCGGCCTTGGCAAGTTTCACGCGGAAAACGACGCGCTGTGGGACATCGCGCCGCATGACCTGTCGCTGATCATGGCGGTGACCGGCGAGGAACCGTCTACGGTGCGTGGAGAAGGCTCGGCGGTGATCAACCATTTGAGCGATTTCGCACATCTTCATCTGACGTTTCCCGGCGGCGTTCGCTCGCATGTCTTCGCCTCGCGCCTGAACCCCTATCGCGAGCGGCGCCTGACGGTGATCGGCGACGAGGCCATGGCGGTGTTCGACGATGTGGCGCCCTGGAACGAGAAGCTCTCCGTGTTCGACCACAAGGTCTGGCATGACGGCCAAGGCTGGCAGTTCGAAACCGCCGAGCCGCGCTATATCGACATACTGGAAGGTCTGCCCCTGACGCGCGAATGCGCGCATTTCATCGAATGCATCGAAAGCGGGGCGCGGCCGCGTACGCCGGTCGCCGACGGTCTGGCGGTGATCCGGATTCTGACGGACGGCACCGTCACGCATGACTGACACGCATGCCTGAAACCGGCGCGTTTTGAAATCGCAGCCGGCGAAAGGCGCAGTTTCTTAACCTTCCTGCCTCACAATGGACGATCACCTGCAATTACATGCTGCGAGCGAGTGTGAGTTGGACGCAAGCGCAAATATGTGTAATGACTGCGAAAAGGCTTGATTGAATCGAACTGTGGACGGGGCACAGCAGTCCGTTTCGCCAAACCTCAAAACAGTCTTTACTAGTGCAGACACGCTGTCGAAAACGCCGCGCCCGCGTCGGGATGCACGGGAATCCGGCCACTCACAGTTCGAGGGGATAACGACAAACATGCAGTTCATTGACCTTGCTGCGCAGCGCCAGCGCATCGCAACCCGGATCGAACGGGCCGTATCGAAAGTGATCGAGGAAGGCCGCTACATTCTGGGGCCGGAAGTCACCGAGTTCGAGGAAAAGATAGCCGACTATGTCGGCGTGAAGCACGCGATCTCCTGCGCCAACGGCACCGACGCCCTGCTGGTGCCCCTGCTTGCAGCAAAGATCGGCCGCGGAGACGCGGTTTTCGTACCGTCCTTCACCTTCGCCGCCACCGCGGAAGTCGTGGCGCTCGTCGGCGCAACGCCGGTCTTCGTCGAAGTCTCGCACGACACCTACAATATGAGCCCCTCGCATCTCGAGGACGCGATCATCGCCGTGCGCGACGCCGGAGACCTTGAGCCCAAGGCGATCATACCTGTGGATCTGTTCGGCACGCCGGCCGACTATCCGTCGATCTCGGCGATCGCGGACAAATACGGCCTGCGCGTCTTGTCCGACGCGGCGCAGAGCATCGGCGGCGAAACGCCCGAAGGCATGTGCGGTTCCTTCGGCGACGTCGGCGCCACCAGCTTCTACCCGGCGAAGCCTCTTGGCTGCTACGGCGACGGCGGCGCGATGTTCACCAATGACGACGCCATCATGGAGCTGCTGCGCTCCTACGCCTTCCACGGCAAGGGCGAGACGCAGTACGACAACCTGCATGTCGGCCTCAACTCGCGGCTCGACACCATCCAGGCCGCAATCCTGCTGGAAAAGCTGGCGATCTTCGGTGAAGAGCGCGATCTGCGCCAGACCGTCGCCGACTATTACTGCGACAACCTGAAAGACCATGTGCGCGTTCCTCACGTACCGGCCGGCATGCGCTCCGCATGGGCCCAGTTCGCGATCGAGACGTCCCATCGCGATGCGCTGAAGGCGCATCTGGGGGATAACGGCATTCCCTCCGTGATCTACTACGTCAAGCCGCTGCACCAGCAGCCGGCCTATGCGCATAATCCGACCGGGCCCGGCGCCCTGACAGTGACGGAACAGCTTCCGAAAACCATATTGTGCCTGCCGATGCACCCGTATCTCGAACGGTCCGACCAGGACCGAATCATCGAGACGATCACGGATTTCGTGGATTCGCGAAAGGTCATCGCGGCCGAATAGCTTTCGGACATATGAACGCGGCAAAGCCGGGCTCAGTCATTCAACTGACCCGGCTTTTTTGTGTCCCGATTTCAGGCGGGATTGACGCTGGCCGTTGTGCGGCGTCCGTCGAGCAGAGCTCTGAGCAGATGCTCGGCCTCGTCGGTGCGTTCGGTCCGCTCGATAAAGCCGCCGCCATAGACGCGCGCATTGTCCGCGTCGCTGGAATAAAGCACACAGGCCTGACCGGGAGCGACGCCGGCTTCGCCTTCCAGCAGCTCGACAACCAGCGCGCCGCCGGTATGCCAGGCTTTCGCCGGCGTCGGCGGCCGGGTGGAGCGCACCTTGGCGAAGCAGTCGAACCCGTTTTCGGGCAAATCGCTGACCGGACCGTCGCCGAGCCAGTTCACATCGCGCAGGATCAACCGGTGGGTCTCCAGCGCATCGCGCGGGCCAACCACCACCTTGGCTGTCGGCGCATCGAGATGCACCACGTAGAGCGGTTCGCCGACGGCGACGCCGATGCCCCGGCGCTGGCCGATCGTATAGTGCATGATGCCGTCATGCGTGCCCAGCACCCGTCCGTCCATGTGCACGATGTCGCCGCTGCGGGCGGCTTCCGGCCGCAACCGCGCGATGATATCGGAATACTTGCCCTGGGGCACGAAGCAGATGTCCTGGCTTTCCGCCTTTTCGGCGACGCTCAATCCCATTTCAGCCGCAAGCCGGCGCGTCTCGGCCTTCGGCAGATCTCCGAGCGGAAACCGCAGATAATCGATCTGTTCCTGCGTCGTGGCGAACAGGAAATAGCTCTGGTCCTTGTCCGCGTCGAGCGGACGATAGAGCGCGCGATGGGCGCCGTTCGGTCGCGAGCGGATATAATGGCCGGTCGCCAGCGCGTCGGCGCCGAGTTCCCGCGCGGTCTTCAAAAGATCGGCGAACTTGACCGTCTGGTTGCAGGCAATGCACGGAACCGGGGTTTCGCCGGCCACATAGCTTTCGGCAAAGGGATTGATGACGGCTTCGCGAAAGCGCTTCTCATAGTCGAGAACGTAATGCGGAATGCCCAGCGTTTCAGCCACGCGGCGCGCATCGCCAATGTCCTGGCCGGCGCAGCACGAGCCGGCGCGATGCACGGCGGCGCCGTGATCGTAAAGCTGAAGCGTCACCCCGACCACATCGTAGCCCTGCCCCTTCAGGATGCCGGCCACCACCGAGGAATCAACGCCGCCGGACATGGCGACGACGACCCGGGTGTCTTCGGGGTTCTTGTCGAGATCGAGCGTATTCACTGTGCTACCCGCGTTCAAAGGCGTTGAAGGCGCCAATCAAGCTTCGTCCGGCCCGCCTTTGGCGCGGCCGGCATATGCGCAGACATATAGGCAATTGCCGGCTGTGCGGCAAGGACAGATGCAAAGGCTCGCGACGGGACCATGCCGGAACCGGCAGCTTTGACCGCCAGCAGCGATGCCTACAGGTTGTATTGAGTTGAGCCCTTTTGTTTAGACAATCTTTAATTCTCGGTTCGTATAGTGCTGTTCAAACAGGTCTTTGAGTAAGTGTAGAGAGTCCAATGGCCGAAATGGTACGTCCAAGAATTAAATATGTTATCGGGCCCGATGGCAGCCCGTTGACGATTGCCGACCTTCCACCGCCCTCGACCCGTCGATGGGTCATTCGCCGCAAGGCGGAAGTGGTGGCCGCAGTTCGCGGCGGCCTGCTCAGTCTCGAGGAAGCCTGCGAACGCTATACGCTAACAGTTGAAGAATTTTTGTCCTGGCAGGCGTCGATCGACGCGCATGGCCTGGCCGGACTGCGCACCACGCGCATTCAGCAATACCGTCACTGACGATTTAGAGGCCGCCCGGCCTCCTGCGGGGATGCGCGATCGGCTTGCGACGCCCGCAGCAGGGCGTGGCACATCGTAACCGTCAGCGTCGACGCGGCGTAAAACCACAATCCGGGTTGGGTCAGAGCGCTCGCAACGCCGCTTGATTTCGCGGCGACGATCACCAGCGCCACCAGCAGAACGTCCATCATCGACCATTTCGACATCAGGGGCACCAGGCTGTAGAGAAGGCCTCGCCTGCCCGAGCCCGCGCCGCCCAGGGCCTCCGCCGCCACGGCCATCAGCTTGATCACCGGAAAAACGATCGAAAACGCCGCGACGAGGCCGGCCAGCAGAACATCTCCGCCGCTCCACAGCGAAGCGACGATCGCGACCAGCGACGGCGTTTCGGTAAAGAAGTAGAGTTTTTCGAACCGGACGAGCGGCAGGGTCAATCCGAGAGCCAGAAAAAACGGCCCCGCGATCAACAATATGGAAACGGGAATTCTGTAACGCACGCCTGTTGCCGCCTTCGGGATTGCCCGTTGCGGCACGAGCGCCGCGGCTGCAAACAAGCATGGATCGGGCTGGAAGACCAGCCCGCTTTGCTTTGCCTAGGCTGTTGGCCGGGTTTGGCTACACCGCCTTGTTGCGACCGGCGCCGACGCGCTGGTCAAGCGCAGCGGCTTTCTCGAATTCGGCCTCGGCTTCTTCCACCGCCAGTTCCGCGGCGTCCTGCTGGACCTGCAATTCGCGAATGGACCCTTTGAGATTGTCTGCGCGCTGACGGGCGGCTTTCGCGAAGGTCGGGTAGGCGAAATGAGAGGGATCCGAGATACCCGCTTTCTTCTCTTCCGCTGCAATCTGATATTCCAGCTCGGCGGCCATTTTATCGAACTCCGACATCATGAGCTGGATCTGACCGAGTTGCCGACGCTTGTCATTAACCTGAAACTCCTTCAGGCGAAGAAGGCTCTCACTCGATTTCATACGCAATACTCCCCTGCACGCGAGACCCAGGAACTCTACCCCGAAAAACGCACTAAAAAATTAACGGATCACCCCCGAAACTGGCGTCACGTCCGTTCACAAGGCCAATTTGGTAACCTTTCGTTTACGGACATCGTTAATCATAGGTCACATCGCTTAAGGCGGGGTAAATGCTGTACGTGATTCTTTCCGTGCAAATTACGAATCCGCCGAATCAGTTAGAAGTGATTCTTAATGTATCACTTCAGAGTCAGTGATTTGTGTTTTCGTTAGGAATCAACATCTTAGGACGCAATGTTGACAAATCAATCTGCGGTTGCCATACAAAATTAGACTTTGTTAACCATTTGGTGACATGGTGATGGGGCCGGTTCTTCGGCTTTCGGGGACGCGGTTGTCGGCGGCGGTACAAGGGGAAAACGATGCGGGTACTACTCATTGAAGACGATAGCGCTACCGCTCAGAGTATCGAACTGATGCTCAAATCGGAAAGCTTCAACGTCTACACCACCGATCTCGGTGAAGAAGGCGTCGATCTCGGCAAACTGTATGATTACGACATCATCATGCTGGATCTGAACCTGCCGGACATGTCAGGTTATGAAGTATTGCGCACGTTACGCTTGTCGAAGGTCAAAACCCCGATCCTGATTCTGTCCGGCATGGCCGGCATCGAGGACAAGGTGCGCGGGCTGGGCTTCGGCGCCGACGACTACATGACGAAACCCTTTCACAAGGACGAACTGGTCGCCCGCATTCACGCCATCGTTCGTCGCTCCAAGGGACACGCCCAGTCAGTCATCACCACTGGCGACCTGCTGGTCAACCTGGACGCCAAGACGGTTGAGGTCAGCGGGCAGCGCGTGCACCTCACCGGCAAGGAATATCAGATGCTGGAGCTGCTTTCCCTGAGAAAGGGCACGACGTTGACCAAGGAAATGTTCCTTAACCACCTCTATGGCGGCATGGATGAGCCTGAACTCAAGATCATTGACGTGTTCATCTGTAAACTGCGCAAGAAGCTCGCCACTGCGGCGGAAGGGCGCAATTACATCGAGACCGTTTGGGGACGCGGTTACGTGCTTCGCGAACCGGACGAAGACGAGATTCTCGAAAGCGCCTGACCATCCGTTAATCGGCTCATAAAAACAGCAACGCCTCCGCATAGCGGAGGCGTTTTGCATTCGGGCCTGAAGCTAACAAGCCTCTGATTTTTCAGGTAACTTTGAAGACAATCTCTTCGGGTCCGGCTACGGTTTCGATATGCATGCCACATTCCTCGGCAAGCAATACCGTGTAATAGAGCTGGATGCTGTGGGCGTCGACCGCCTCTTCGTTGCGGCCGTTGCACAACTCGATGAATTTCGCCGACAGTCGCACCATCTTGCCACGCGCCGTCAGTGAAAAGCGCGGTTCCGTCTCGAGGTCCTCGAGCACGATATCGATCGTGCCGCCGCGCGGAATGGCGCCGTAGGCGACCAGAAAGAGATTGAGCAGCAGCTTGACCTTGTTCTTGGGAACGATCGCGCGCGCGCCCGTCCACGTCACCTCGGTTTTCGAATCGGCGCGCGCGAAATCGACGGCGGCCTTTTCAGCCTCTCCCGTGTCAATCGACGCGCCGACGGACCCGGAAGCGCCGAAGGCGAGCCTGGCGAATTTCAACCGGACCGACGCGTTGTGAGCGCTGGACCGGATCAGATCCATCGCATCATCATCGGCGCCGCCTTCGTCGAGCAATTCCAGCCCGTTGCTAATCGCCCCGACCGGCGAGATGATATCGTGACACACGCGACTGCACAGCAACGCGGCCAGATCTGGACCAGACAAATTAAGACTTGGATTTATCGACATACTTCGCCCCTAAGAATTGCTGACGCCTCTGCCGACATGCAGATATTGCAGCTCCGTTGCGGGTCGCCATAATGACAACACATTTGGTAAACGGATAATTAATATCAATGCGCCATTATCTCCGCGATTCGCAAGGTGTCGAGAAGGTTTCGTCGGAGATTCACAATGAGAATGACCCTTCAACTGTTTTCGAAGGCGGTAATTCAGGTAATTGGCGCTGTTTTTCTTCTCCTGGCTGCATCATGGCCAGCTTCCGCGCAGCAATATCAGCAACAGACTTCCCCCGGCTACACGGTCGAGGAAGTGCAGCGGGCCGGAGAGCAGTTCTTCGGCAGTGCGACGGACGGCCTTGCCCGTGTCGTCGAGCGCGCATTTGAGCGGTATGGCCTGCCAAACGGATATATTCTCGGTCAGGAAGGCTCCGGCGCATTTTTTGGCGGCCTGACCTATGGAGAGGGCCAGCTCTACACGAAGAACGCCGGCGAACACACGATGTTCTGGCAGGGTCCTTCCGTCGGGTTTGATTGGGGCGGACAGGGCAGCCAGGTCATGATGCTGGTCTACGATCTCAATTCGGTCAACGACATCTATGGTCGGTTCGCCGGAGCAAGCGGCCAGGCCTACGCTGTGGCCGGCGCTGGAATGACCGTCCTCCAGGGCGGCAGGGTCATCGTCGTGCCCATCAGGACGGGGCTTGGCGTGCGCGTCGGTCTCAACCTGGGATATCTGAAGATGACCGGCGAACCGACTTGGAACCCCTTCTGAGCAAGGATTTGCCGGCGATTTCGCCGCTTGACGATCGTCGCCCGCACTTGCGTGCAAACCCACGACAGGCTACGAATTCGCCGCGCCGGCGTCTGATGGCCGGCCATGGCGCGGCCATGCTTCCTGGACGAACGGCGTGATTGAATTTCTGCTCATATTCGGATTCGGTTTTCTGGTCGCGGTCCTGCTGACCATTCTGGTCGCGCCCGCCATATACGGACGCATCGTGAAACTCACCGAAGACCGCATGAAGGCCACTGTGCCGCTGAATATCGCGGAGGTCAGAGGCAAGGCGGACCTTGCCCGCGCCGCCTATGCAAGCGAGAACGCCAAGCTTGCGAGCGATCTTGACAGGCAAGTCGAGATCTCGACCCGGGCCCGCATCAAGGCGGACCGGCTTCAGGCAGACCTGGCGCAACTGGCTGGCGGAAAGCAGGAAGCCGAGCAGAACATTCAGACATTGTCCAATGAGGCGGATCGGTTGCGCCTGGAAATCCACGCCAAACAGGAAGCGATCAACACGCTCGGGCGGGACCTTCAGGAACTCGACCGGATCCGCAGAACCGGCGAACGCGAAATAGCGCAGATGCGCAACGACCTGATCGCCGCCTCGACAGAGATCGAAAACCTGCGGATCGATCTTGCCACTTCGGCCACCGAAACCGTTAATCTCAACGCCGAGATCGCGACGGAACGGGACCGCCGGCATCGAACGGAAAAAGAACTCGATTCTCTGAATGACATGCTGAAGGAAATCGAGGCAAAACTCGGCAAGGAGCAGGACGAACACAACGAAGCCCGCATCAATCTGAGCGCGGCCCTGTCTTCTCTCTACAATAGCGAGGAAGAGGTAAGGCAGGCGGAAAAGGAATCGGCGAAAAAATCCGAAGACCTTGGCGAAGCGCGCCGGCAGCATGAATCAAACCTCCAGCAATTGCTGGAATACGAAGCTGAAGTCGGGCGATTGACGGAACGCTACGAAGGCTCGCAATCAACGCTGCAGGCGACGAAGGCCAGCCTCCAGGAATTGCGCGAGACGGTGAGCCAGCTTCAAGAAGAGCGCGATGCGCAGCAAAGGGAGCTGGAAGCCGGCCACAGGATGATCGCCACGCTTGAAGAGGCGCTGGCCGCCGAGGAAGCGCGCTCCGGCAAACTCGCACGGCGCGTTACGCAAATGGCTGATGAAGTCGAGACGAGCAACACGACAACGTCCGACGCGCCCGCTGCGAACGCCTTGACTGCGGACGCCGCCGCTTCGAATTTGTCAACCGAGCCAGAGCAGTCTGCAGACGAAGGGCGAAACGCCGCCTTCGGCGTCATCGGGCGAGCACAGAACTTCCTGACGAAGGCCGTAAAACCGGGAGCGATGGACAACCCGATGGTCGCCAACAGCAATGCAAGATCGGAAGCCGCCGAATATGCCGAACTCCAGCAGCAACAGGCGGCGCTGGCGGACAAACTGAAATCAGCCGACGCAGGCGCGGATGAAGACGCGTTGCGGGAAGAAATGGCGGGAATCGCAGCGCGGGTGGTCGCCCTTGCGGGACGTCGCGAGGAAGAAGGCTCCGCCATCCTGGCGTTGCTTGCCGACGAGATGAAGAAAGGGCCGGAAGCCGCCGATGGCCCGAAACGCACGAGCCTTGCCGATCGCGCGCGCGCCGAACTCAAAAATCAACAGGTCTGAACTGTCTGCCAACGGCTGATTCCAAGGGCCACATCAGCCGACGCGATCGCCATGCCCCGACAGACAGAACATTGCAATCGCCGCCGCCGTCGCGACGTTGAGGCTGTCGAACTCTGAAGACTGCGGAATTCTGACCGATCCTATGCTCTCCATCAGGGATTTCGGAAGCCCCTCGCCTTCCGTGCCGACCAGCAACGCCTTGCGACCCTTCGGTTCAATATCCATTATCGAGACCTTGCCGCCAGGCGAGAGCGCGAGAATGTCGAACCCTGATTTGTCCAACACATCAATAATTTCCCCAATATCGCCGCCTCGGACATAGGGCACAGTCAACGCGGCCCCGACCGAAACCCGGATCGATTTGCGATACAGTGGATCGCAGCACTGCCCGTCGAGGCAAACCAAATCGGCCGAGAAGGCGGCCGCATTGCGAAATAGGCTCCCGAGATTGTCGTGGTTGGAAATGGCGTTGCAGGCGAGCACAAGAGCGTCTTCAGGCAGGTTCGCGACAGCTTTTCGAAAGTCCGGCGCCGCATGCGCGCGGCCAACTGCAAGCACGCCTCGGTGCATGGGAAAGCCGGCGATGCTGTCCATCACGTCGGCATTGCACACCATCACCGGAATTTCAGCGGCGAATTCTGAAAGCACGTCCGCCATGCCGGCGACCCGGTTTTCAAGCAGCAGAATTTTCTGCGCGGTGAAATGACTGGACCGGGCGAGCATGCGCAAGACTACCCGGCCCTCGGCAATGAACAGTCCCTGCCGGCCGACAAGGTCGCGTTCCCTTATGTCTCGAAATTCGGCGACGCGATCATCTCCGGCGTCGGTGATCGGGATCAACGGCTGCCGGATCGTAATCATTTCAGGTCGATGACCGCGACGATCCGCGCATGACCGATATCGTAGAGCAGTACCTGGCTCGCTCCGTCCGCCGACTGGCCGTAAAAAAGCAACAAACCGCCATTCATGCTCACCTGGGTCACGTCGAAACCGTCCGGCAGATCCGCTTCCACTTCCAGACGACCTTCCGCAGGAAATTGCAGATCGCTGGCGGCGGTCACCATCACGTCCCGGTCGTTCGACATTATCTTGTAGACAACACCGGCCAGAACCGCCATCAACCCGATAAACATGATGCCAATGGAAATACCGAGCAGCCGGACCATTTTCCGGCGCACCTTCTCCATCTCGGGATCAAGTGGTTTTTCGTCCTGTTCGTCCGGATGGGTTTCCGA
Organism: Hoeflea sp. CAU 1731; assembly: GCF_039888615.1. Taxonomy (NCBI): domain Bacteria; kingdom Pseudomonadati; phylum Pseudomonadota; class Alphaproteobacteria; order Hyphomicrobiales; family Rhizobiaceae; genus Hoeflea; species Hoeflea sp. CAU 1731. The sequence goes on from NZ_JBDQQS010000003.1 coordinate 235,002, forward strand.
CATAATGGCCTCGTTTGTATGCGGCAGCGTGAATGAAAGAACCCTTTACCCAAGCCGGCGCCCGGATGAAAGTGCTGACAGCGGATGAAAACGCCGCCGGACGCATCGACGCGTGGATTGCGGCGAGCGTTGACGGCGATTTGTCGCGCAGCCGAATCAAGGCGCTGATCCTGGAAGGCGCAGTCACCATCGGCGGCGCGGCGGTGACAGAGGCGAAGCATCGCATAAAGCCTGGCGACATCGTCGAGATAAACCTGCCGGAACCGGAAGACGCCAACCCGGCGCCGCAAGACATTCCCATCGATGTCCTTCATGAGGACGACGATATTATTGTCGTTTCAAAGCCCGCCGGTCTTGTCGTTCATCCCGGCGCCGGAAACGCGTCGGGAACGCTCGTCAATGCGCTCATTCATCATTGCGGCCGGTCTCTGTCGGGTATCGGAGGCGTACGCCGTCCAGGCATCGTGCACCGTCTCGACAAGAATACGAGCGGCGTCATGGTTGTGGCCAAGAACGATGCGGCGCATCGTCACCTGTCGGAGCAATTCGCCGATCACGGTCGCAGCGGCGCGCTCCAACGCGCCTACCTGGCTTATGTCTGGGGAACGCCTGCGCCTTGGAAAGGCGTTGTCGATGCGCCGCTCGGACGCGCTGCAAGCGACCGGACCAAACGCGAGGTCAAACGCACGTTGTCGGCCGACAGCCGTCACGCAGTCACGCATTACAGCGTTGTCGAACGTTTCGGCGACAATTCGGACGCGATCGCCTCCCTTGTCGAGTGCCGGCTTGAAACCGGGCGAACCCACCAGATCCGTGTCCACATGGCCCATATCGGCCATCCGGTGATCGGCGACAGCGAGTACGGATCGGCCTATCTCACGAAAGCCAACCTGCTGCCTGCGGAAACGGCAGCCATTGTGCGCGGGCTCGGCCGCCAAGCTCTCCACGCCTATCTCCTGGAATTCGAGCACCCGAAAACAGGCAAGCTGATGCATTTCAAGGCGCCGCTGCCGCCTGACCTGCAGAAACTCGGTGATTCTTTGCAGGCTGCGGGCCGTATTGACGCCTCATAATTGATTCAAACTAAACCGGCAGACAGTTCCGCCTTTTTACAAAAGCTTGATATCAACCCGGCGAATAACTATCTGCTTATTTTCGGACAACCGGCATTTTTGCGGTTGAACCGGCTCGCCGATTGTCGGGAGCCAGATAAAATCAAGAGAGGGGTGCTTGATGGCCCAGAATACCTTGCCTTCCATTTCATCCGCCGAAGGCGGACTTAACAGATACCTGGAAGAAATTCGACGTTTCCCGATGCTCGAGCCGCAAGAGGAGTACATGCTTGCAAAACGGTATCACGAGCACGAGGACACCGACGCCGCACACAAGCTGGTGACCAGCCATTTGCGCCTCGTCGCCAAGATCGCCATGGGGTACCGCGGATACGGTCTGCCGATCGGCGAAGTCATTTCCGAAGGAAATGTAGGCCTGATGCAGGCGGTGAAGAAATTCGATCCCGAGCGCGGATTTCGCCTGGCGACCTACGCCATGTGGTGGATCAAGGCCTCGATCCAGGAATATATTCTGCGATCCTGGTCGCTTGTCAAAATGGGCACGACCGCCAATCAAAAACGCCTCTTCTTCAATCTGCGCAAGCTGAAGGGAAAAATTCAGGCGCTTGACGAAGGCGACTTGAAACCTGAACAGGTGGCCCAGATCGCCAACACGCTGAATGTCTCCGAGGACGAAGTCGTCTCCATGAATCGTCGTCTGTCCGGCGACGCCTCGCTCAACGCTCCGATCAAGGCGTCGGAAGGCGAATCAGGCCAGTGGCAGGACTGGCTGGTCGATGAAAGCGATGATCAGGAAGCAATGCTGATCCGGCAGGACGAACTGGAAGATCGGCGCGGTATGCTGGCGTCGGCGATGGACGTGCTCAACGAGCGCGAACAGCGCATCTTCAAGGCCAGGCGCCTGTCGGAGACGCCGATGACGCTTGAGGAACTGTCATCCGAATTCGGCATCAGCCGCGAGCGCGTGCGCCAGATCGAGGTCAGGGCTTTCGAGAAAGTTCAGAGCGCCGTCAAGAAGGCCGCCCTGGATCGCGCCAAAAGCCTGCAAACAGTCGATAACGGGTAACGCCAACAGCGCTTGACTGACGAGAACGACGCGGCTTACGCCGTGTCGTGCTGCATTTGTATGAAGAGAGAGCGCTGGAGCCGGCGCTTCTGAATTCACTCCGCTACTGCGAGGCGCCCGCTGAAGCCCGGGCTTTCCAGGCGCGGACGACCTGATCGAAGACCTGGGCGCCGGTCGCCCCTTTTTCGAGGGCCATGACGGCGCGTTGACCGTTTCCATAGGCGATCGGTATGTCGATCCAGTTGCGCTCCTCAAGCAGCCTCACATTCAACTCGGCCGCCTCAACATAGTCGTTCAGCGCTATCATGAAGAAGCTGTCCGTAATCTTGGCCGGCACCGAGATCAGTGTGTCGCCTCTGTCCTGTTCGTTCTGTTTCATAGCGGGACTCTGCACCTGTGCGATGCCGCTGCCGTTGAAACTTTCGGTAAGGGCAAACACGATTTCGATCAGGTGACTTGCCGGCAGTGACTGGTCAGCATTGCGCTTGATCGTGATGAGCGCGTTGAGCCCCTTCGACGGAACGCTGACCTCGGCCTGGATGGCCGGCTCCGGCGGCAAGGCGTCGCCTGGTGACTCGCGCACCACGGACCAGACGACGGTTCCTTCCTCGCCGGTCGTTCCCTGTTGACCCGGAATTTCCTCGTAGAGGAACATCTTCTGGCTTACGCCAGGAGCATCCGCGCCAGATTGCGTCGACGCGGCGGGCTGCTGGTTTGCCGACGCAGCAGACGCCGCCTGGTAGTCCGTCAGCGCGGCCATCGACTTGCCTTCTTCGGTCAAATTGGCGGAGGCTGTGCGCGCCGGGCCTTCATCGACCTCGCGACCATCCGGCAAAAGCCGCTGTGTGTACTTGTCGGAATCGGCGGCGTTGTCGATCTCGGCTCTGCGGGTTTCCGGCGGAACATCCTCAGCCCTGCGTTCAACCGCCTGTTCTGGTTGGTTTTCCTGGTCGCCGTCATCGACGACGCCGTCTCCGCCGAGAGCCATGATGGTCTGGCCGATGTCAAAGATTGGGGCCCGATAGATATAGGCAGCCACGCCGATCGCAATCAGGATGATCAGTATCAGGACTGCCGATATCCAGGAACCGCCGCGGCTCGACCCGGTCTTGCGCGATTTCCCCGCAGAGCGCTGATCTTCGTCGTTCCAGACCGGTTCATCCTCAGCCCAATCGTCGAAGCCGTCGCTCCGGGCGCCGCGGTGCGGCGGGGGCGGCATGGGCTCATCCATACGGTCGTCATAGTCGTCATCTGCGTAGCCGCCCGTTTCGTAGCCGTCCTCATAATCATCTTCATAGTCGTCGGCATAGGACTCTTCCTGCCCGTAGTCCGGCTCTTCATAGACCGGCTGACGTCTCTGCTGGCGGGGCTGCTGAGGCGGCAGAGGCGGTGGGGCTCTTCTCTGCTGCGGAGGCGGCGGGGCCGGTTGCTGCGGCGGGGCAGGTTGCTGCGGCGGCGGGGCGGATTGACGCTCCACGTCGTAGTCTTCCAGACCCTCCATGTCTTCCGCTCGGGCGCCCACGATATCGGCGAGCAATTCGTCCTCGAGACTCGGCGCCTCCAGGTTGTGCTGATCCTCGATATCCCTGATCGCGTCTTCCAGTTTCGCCAGTTGTTTCTGCTTCACGGCGTCGGAAAGCGGAGGATTGATATTGTCGAGCTGTCGCGAAATGGCTGCCCGGGCACGGTCATAGACTTTCGCGCGCAAATCCGGCGTGTTGTCGTTCAGCCCGTCAACGGCTTTTTCTATTACTGAGTGAAAATCCACCATACGAATGTGCTCTTTTGATACGCGACGCTAATGCCAATCGGGATTCAGCTTAATCTTCAAAAGGATCAGTAACAAGGATAGTATCCTCCCGTTCCGGACTTGTTGACAATAGCGCAACTGGCGCCCCGATCAATTCTTCAATATGGCGAACGTATTTTACCGCCTGCGCCGGAAGATCATTCCAGCTTCTCGCTCCGACCGTGGATTCCTTCCACCCTTCGAGCGTTTCATAAACGGGCACGACGCGCTCCTGCTGGCTTTGGCTGGCCGGCAGAAATTCCATGTCCTGATCGTCGAGCCGGTAGCCAACACATATTTTCAATTCGTCCATCCCGTCGAGTACGTCAAGCTTCGTGAGCGCGATGCCTGTGATGCCGTTATTCGCGACGGCCTGACGCACGAGCACTGCGTCAAACCAGCCGCAACGCCGCTTGCGGCCCGTCACCGTCCCGAATTCGTGGCCGCGTTCGCCAAGAAACTGACCGACCTCGTTATCCTGCTCGGTCGGGAACGGCCCTTCGCCCACCCTTGTTGTATAGGCCTTGGTGATGCCCAGAATATAACCGAGCGAGCCCGGTCCCATTCCTGATCCTGCGGCCGCCTGGCCAGCGACCGTATTGGATGACGTGACGAAGGGATAGGTGCCGTGGTCGATATCGAGCAGCGTGCCTTGCGCGCCCTCGAAGAGAATCCGTTTTCCTGCGCGACGCCGCTCGTCCAGCAGCCGCCAAACGGTCTCGCGAAAAGGCAGGACGCGATCAGCGACCGACTGCAGTTCCTCCATGATTGCGGAATGCTGGATTTCCGGCTTGTCCAGACCCCTGCGCAGGGCGTTGTGGTGCGTCAGGATGCGGTCTACTTTGGAAGGAAGCGTCTCCATATTGGCGAGGTCCATGACGCGAACCGCCCTGCGACCGACCTTGTCCTCGTAAGCAGGCCCGATGCCGCGACGGGTCGTGCCGATCTTCGATCCGGAATTGCTGGCCGCATCCTCGCGCAGCGCGTCAAGTTCGCGGTGCAATGACAGAATCAGCGTCGCATTGTCGGCGATTCGCAGATTGTCCGGGGTAATCGTCACGCCCTGGGTCGCCAGCCGATCGATTTCAGCGACGAGCGCATGCGGATCGATGACGACGCCGTTTCCGATGACCGACAATTTGCCTTCCCGCACCACGCCTGAAGGAAGCAGGGAGAGCTTATAGCTTGTTCCGTCGATGACCAGCGTATGGCCGGCGTTGTGCCCCCCCTGGAACCGCACGATGACATCAGCGCGCTCCGAAAGCCAATCGACGATTTTTCCCTTACCCTCGTCTCCCCACTGCGAGCCGATCACGACGACGTTGGTCATACAGTCCCCTTAACTACGATACATCCAAATACAGTCCGACGCGGACCAAACCCGCGTTTCTATAACGCAATGTATGTACAAACGAAATGATTTGACGGAATTGCGCAGTCTAATATGCGTCCCGTAGGCAATATTTGCTGGAGCGGATGCTTCCGATGCTCAAATTCAAAGCGCTCAGCGCGCCGCGGAGGTCGCTTGCGTGCGTTGGCCCTGAGCCGTCGATTGCAGGCTGCGCAAAAAGCGGCGAATATCGGAAGGCGTGGCGCCACGTTCGAATGCGTCGAGCGAGGTCTGCGTCCACCCGCTCGCGGGGCGCAATTCGGCGGACAATCTCCTATGTTCCTGTCGCTCTTGGGGTTGCAAAGGCAGTTTCGCGGCCTCGTTCATGAGAAGCGCCAGATCGTGGACGAGCCGCATGCCTCTGAAGGCCTCCATCATCGGTTTGAGCAGCGACCGGTCGTCCTTCCAGGAACGGCCCTGGAATATGTCCTGCGTCACCCTCTGGCCCGCCCCGAGACAAGAATAATGCATACATCCGCGAAATCCGCGCTGCTCGCGTTGATCATGGATTGTGCATCCGTGGGAGGGGTCGAGATGTTCGCAAGGAACGCCGGAAGGTTTGTCGATGGCGAACATGTCCGATTTGTCGAAGGCAAGGGAAACGCAGCACAGGGCCGCGCACCGCGAACAGTCATCACGTAGATCCGGCTCAACCGATCTGGCGTTTATTTCCGTCAACAAAAGATATCGACCCGGCGCTTTGATCGGCGTGTTCTACCAAACGCCCGGTCAGCCGACAATGGCAAACGAACGACCGCCGTCTGCCTCACCCTTGTCATCCAGGCAGGGGCAGGCATTGCCCTTCAAGAACGTTGTTGCTTTCGTTGGTCTCATCGATCGATTTCGGATCGTCCGCCATAACATTGAATGTACAGGCCGCGGGACAGTGCTCCGGAATCGGAAACCCGATCTCCGTCGTTTCACCGCTCGCAAGCGCGGGGGTATCAACATCCGGGACGGCAAGCGCGCCGAATTGGGCGGAGGTGATCGAGGCGGGCGCCGCCCCTGGTCCGAGATTCCGCACAAAGACCCTTATCTCCTTCGGCCTGTTGCCCTCACCCGGCCCCGGCGGAACACAGGCGTATTTGAGCGGCGTAAGATCCGGCTTCTCACGCGACGGCGGCTCCTTTTCAACAGGTTTGCGAATGCGCTCCCGAATCTGCTCGACATGCATGCTGGTCTGCGCCGTCGTGACCGAATACAGTCCAGACACGTCGAGCGATCTTGGCGCCTGCACCACCACGAATCCTTCGGTGAACGGGACGGGATTTCCGGCAATGTCCGACGCTTTACTCAAAATCTCGGTACAATCCGTTTTCAAGGCCTCGTCATATGCGAGTTCGTCAATGGCCAGCGGAAAGACGTTGCCCGGCTTCTGCGCCGCCGGCGGATAGGTCAAGGCCACTTTCTTGAACAGATGCGCCTGTTCGTCGTTCGGATTATGGATATTGACCGTGGTCGCATAAATACCGCGCGTCAGAGGCGCGGGCTGCAGGCTCGTCTGTTCGCCGCAGGCGAACTTCGCCGCATATTCGTATTTGACGCACAAGGCCCGCGCGTCGACGACCGTCTCGTTATTGTCCTCGTCCAGCTCCTTGCCGGTGATGCTTTCAACGACAGCCCTGTTGTTTACGGTCAGGAACTGTGCGCCATCGCAATCCAGATCTGCTCTCAGGCGCAGGCCGAGTTTGAAACTCACGCTTTTTCCAGCCTCCAGCATGACAGGATCGCAGGAAACGTCCTGATTTCCAGACAGCCCACATCCACCCGGAACGTCGATTAGCACCGCCTCTTCGGGAAAGCTGTCCGTCAGAACGAATTCGGCTCGGTTCGGGCCATTATTGGTGACGGTGATGTCGTAGTCGAGGCTCTGGCCGGCGACCACGAAGTCCGAAACCACCTGCTTTTCGACCTGAAAATCGGTCGCGAGCGTTTGCTCGTATATTTCGAGTATCTCGTCGCCATCGTCCACCTCGATTGCCTGCGCCAGATTGCTGACAGGACCGGTTTCCGAATCGTCGAAGTCCAGTTGGCTCAGCACGATCGCATCCCAGTCGTTGAAGCCGGAAAGTTCCTCCAAATCACCGTCGTTGTTGATATCGGAATCGACCCCGGACTCACCCGTATTGCCGTCCCCGTCCCAGTCAATGGCCAGATCGATACGCGAATCGACCCATTGTCCGGCGGTCTGGTCGAAATAGGTTATGTGATTTGCCTGGTCGCTCGGATCGGTTCGTTTGCCTTCATCCAGATCGTCTTCATCGAGAATACCGTCGGGCTGCGGGATCGGAGCCGAAACGCGACCGCCCGGTACGCGTGGCGGCGAATAGTCCAGGATACGGCAATCTTTCACGCCGTCGCCGTCGAGATCGCTTGCCGTTAGCGGATTCTCCTGCTTGATCCCGAAAGTGTAGGCATAGTTCATGATGCTGACGAAATTCGGCTTCCTGTTCGGTTCGCCCGGAGCGCCCCCATGACGCAAGCCAAGCGCGTGGCCGAGTTCGTGCATGAGCGTCGCCGATCCCGTCCCTGAGGGAAGCAAGCCGTTTTGCGGGGCCTGGCAGCCGACGGTCTCCGGCGCCAAAAGAATCAGGACATCATTGCCGCCGAGTTCCGCTTCTCCGAGAAGCGATCCCTTGCGCGGCGCGCTCATCACGTAACGAAAGATCTGACGGCGTTCTTCATCGAAATTGTCATTGCGGGTTTCATAGAACTCCACTTCGCCATCGCCATCCTGATCCGTGCCGAGATCCGTAATGTTCGCGACAGGGACCTGATTGCCTCTCCCGAGATTACCGCCCCCGGCAGCCAGATCGGAAAAGGCGATGTCTCCGACCAGACAATCCGTATCGCCCGCGTCGGCAAAGCCGTCGGACCCGTTGTCTAATCCATCGTTGCAGCTACCGTTGGAAAAGCCATCCTCCGCCGCGGAAGGATCGATCAGATTGCCCGCGTCGACATGGACCTCTATCCCGTCAGCATTGTCTGGATTGACGATGCCGCCCGCATCCTTGGGCGCGAGCGCAAAAGCATTCTTGAGCGCCTGAATCATGCCACGGGTTGGTTCGGCGCCCGGCATCCAGTCAATTTCCAGAAACAGATCCTTGTGGTTGGGATTGGCGCCCATCGCCACGAGGTCGACGTCGACGCCGTTGGAAGGATCGCAGTCGGCGTCTACCCCTTGTGTCTCCCAGAGGTCGTAGAGACCATCGCCATCGGAATCGTCAAGATCCGTGGAAAGCACCACGCCCGCCAGTTCGACCCTGCGGCTTCCAGTGCGGAAATCGGAATCGCCCTGCAGGCCGTTCGCGACCGCCCGCGCCCGTATGAACGCCGCATATTCGACCCCGGCGGTCAGGTTTACATCCATTTCAGTGGGAGCGAAGGGGATGGCGTTTACTGGCTGGATGGTCGAGGTGAAGGGCGCGCCGTTTTCGCTGTGATCCACTGCGACGACGCTCGCCAGTTCGACATCGTTCGTCAGGTCGCGAAGCTTGGCTTCCACCCGGATCGATCCGGCATTGATATTGCCAAATCCATGAAGTTCGCCAACCGCCAGAATACCGTTGAATGACGCATGAACGGGTCCGCTGATCGTAGGCGTAAAACGAAATCCAAGCTCCGCTGCCGAACTGTTCTCTGAGCCGGCGGCGCCGCCTTCCGCGCTCAACCGCGCTGTGTTCGCCGCCGCTTCGACGGAGGCGTTCTGCCCCCCGCTGCTGGTAAAATCGATTGTTGTGAGCGTGAGTTCTTCGCCGCAAAAAGACTCTGCACGCACTCCTCCGGCCAGACCGAGCCCTATAAGTAATGACGTAATAAGTGGCGCAGAAACCGAAACAAAACCGTTGAAATTCATATCTAAATCCCTCAAATTTCGCTTATCCACCTTTCAATGCATATTCCCCGCATTCAAAATGAGTTTATTAATTGACAACAATGAGTCCTATTCTGATCTCTATATAAAAATACTTTCAAATAATGTTAAAGTAGGGAAATTATCTCGTGATATACTATTTGTAATATTTATAATATGTATTCAGATGAGAACCGCGGCGATCTGAGGTTCGCGGTGAACTCCATTTACACACCCGCCAAAATCCCCTACCCCGGCATTCCGCCGAAGAACCGGTCCAACACGAGAGTTCGCCAATGCGCCTGCGCGCCTATGTCCTGCTGGTAGCAACCACCATGATGTGGGCGGGCAATACGATTGTGGGAAAATTGGCGGTCGGTCATATCAGCCCCGCCGTATTGACGCATCTGCGATGGACCATCGCCATCGTCATCCTGTTTCCAATCGCCTGGCCTCATCTGAAGAAAGAGTGGCCGATCATTCGCAACCGCCTGCCCTATCTGTTCGCTCTGGGAACGCTGGGCTTCACGATCTTCAACAACCTGTTTTATATCGCGTTCAAATATACGAGCGCGCTCAACGTGGCGATCGAGCAGGCTTCGATGCCGGTGTTCATATTCATTCTGAGTTTTCTGATTTTCGGCAGCCGCCCGACGCGTTTCCAGGTCATAGGGTTCGCGATCACGATCACGGGCGTCGCCACCGTTGCAAGCCATGGACAGCTCTCACGCCTGGCGGACCTCGACGTCGGCCTTGGCGACGGGCTGATACTGCTCGCCGTTGTCAGCTACGGCGCGTTCACTCTCGCATTGCGCTGGAAACCCAACCTGCACTGGGCGAGCCTGATGCTGACACTGTCCGTGTCTGCGTTCATCGGGTGCATTCCGGTAACACTGTGGGAATATTCAGCCGGCGAAGCAATGCTCCCGGACAAGCAAGGTCTAGTGGTTCTGATTTACGCCGCCCTGTTTCCGTCGATTCTCGCCCAGATATTCTATATCCGTGGAAACGAGCTGATCGGCGCCGGTCGCGCCGGCGCCTTCATCAATCTGGTGCCGCTGTTCGCGACCGGACTGGCGGTCGCCATCCTGGGCGAGCAACTCATGCTCTATCACATCGCCGGCATTGTTCTGGTGCTCGGCGGGATAACGCTCGCCGAGCAAGGTCATGATACGGCCCAGAAATCCGGCTGAACCACCTTTAGACCCGTCTACGCGACGTCGAAGATGAGCGGCTTGGCCGACAGGATTTCCTTGTGAGCGCACACCGAGTCGAGCACTTTCTCGCTCACAGGGTCATCCACGTAGAGCAGCGCGATTGCATCGCCGCCCGGCCGGTTCCGTCCAAGAGAGAAGTTCGCGATATTCACGCCGGCGTTGGCGAATTCCGTGCCCAGAATGCCGATAATGCCCGGGGCGTCAGCATTGGTCGTATAGACCATATTGGCGCCGACCTCGGCGTCCAGATTGATGCCCTTGATCTGGATGAATCGCGGCTTGCCGTCGGAGAAGCAGGTGCCTGCGACCGACCGCGTGTTCGCAGCCGTCTTGACCGTCAGCTTGATATAGCCGTCAAACACGCCGGACTTGTCGCGCCGCGCTTCCGAGAGAATGATTCCGCGCTCCTTCACCATGATCGGCGCAGAGACCATGTTGACGTCTGCGACCTGCGGGCGGATCAGTCCCGCCAGAACAGCGCTGGTGAGCGCCTTCGTGTTCATATTGGCCGTGCTGCCGTCATAGAGGATTTCGACCTCCTTGATGGCGCTCTCGGTCACCTGACCGACAAAGGCGCCGAGCACTTCCGCGAGCTTGACGAAAGGCTTCAGCCTTGGCGCCTCTTCCGCGGAAATCGACGGCATGTTGATCGCGTTTGCAACGGCGCCTTTCAGCAGGTAGTCGGACATCTGCTCGGCGACCTGCAGGGCGACATTCTCCTGCGCCTCGTTGGTCGAGGCGCCCAGATGCGGCGTGCACACCACATTGGGCAAGCCGAACAGCAGGCTCTCGACAGCGGGCTCAACCTCGAAGACGTCGAAACCGGCGCCCGCCACCTTACCGGAGCGAATGGCGGCGGCCAGATCGGCTTCAACAACGAGACCGCCGCGCGCGCAGTTGATGATGCGGACGCCGTCTTTCATCGAGGCGATGGCTTCGGCGTCAATGATCGATCTGGTCTTGTCGGTCAGCGGAACGTGCAGCGTGATGAAATCGGCGCGCTTGAAGAGCTCCTCGAGTTCGACCTTTTCAACGCCGAGCTCTTCCGCCCGCTCCGCGGAGAGGAACGGATCGAAGGCGACCACGTGCATTTTCAGGCCGATGGCGCGGCTGGCGACGACCGAACCGATGTTTCCGCAGCCGATGAGCCCGAGCGTCTTACCGGTGATTTCGACGCCCATGAATTTCGACTTTTCCCATTTGCCGGCCTGGGTGGAGGCGTCAGCGGCGGGAATTTGCCGGGCGACGGCGAACAGCAGGGCGATGGCGTGCTCGGCGGTGGTGATCGAGTTGCCGAACGGCGTGTTCATGACAATGACGCCACGACGCGAGGCCGCCGGAATATCGACATTGTCCACCCCGATGCCGGCGCGCCCCACAACCTTCAGCTTGTCCGCCGCCTCGATCAGCTTCTGAGTGACCTTGGTGGCGGAGCGGATGGCGAGACCATCATACTGGCCGATGATTTCCTGAAGCTTTTCCTTGTCCTTGCCGACGTCCGGCAGAAAATCGACTTCTACGCCCCGATCCCTGAAGATCTGGACGGCGGTTTCGGACAGTTTGTCCGATACGAGAACGCGTGGCGCCATGAAGGCCTCCTTTGAAACGCAATTTCGAATGAGGAATGGAGAGGGGTCGCGTGCAAGCGACCCCTGATTTCGTCAGGCGGCCGCCTTCAGCGAACCGAGCTGTTGATGAAAGGCCCAGTCAAGCCAGGGCATCAGCGCTTCCAGATCGGATGTTTCGACCGTCGCGCCGGCCCAGATGCGCAGGCCAGCCGGAGCATCGCGATAGGCGCCGATGTCCCTGGCGACGCCTTCCTTGTCGAGATGCGCGACAATGCCCTTGGCGAATGTCGCCTGCTCGTCTGCAGGAAGGGACGCCACAGCCGGATGCACGATCTTGAGACACACGGATGTGTTGGAGCGGGTCGCCGGATCGGTCGCCAGATTGGCGATCCAGCCGGTCTTTTCCACGAAGTTGTCGATGGCGGCGAAATTGGCGTCGGCGCGCGCCAGCAAGGCCGAAAGACCACCGATCCGCTTCGCCCAATTCAGCGCGTCAAGATAGTCCTCGACGCACAGCATCGACGGCGTGTTGATGGTCGCGCCCTCGAAAATGTCGGCGATCAGCTTACCGCCCTTCGTCAGGCGGAAGATCTTCGGAAGCGGCCAGGCCGGCGTATAGCTTTCAAGCCGCTCAACGGCGCGCGGACTGAGGATCAGCATGCCGTGTCCGCCTTCGCTGCCCAGCGCCTTTTGCCAGGAGAAGGTGACGACATCGAGTTTTTCGAACGGCAACGCCTGCGCGAATGCGGCGGAGGTCGCGTCGCAGATCGTCAGACCTTCGCGATTGTCCGGAATGAAATCGCCATTCGGCGCGCGAACGCCGGACGTCGTTCCGTTCCAGGTGAAGACGACGTCGCGATCAAATTCGATTTTCGAAAGATCGGGCAATTCGCCGTAATCGGCTTCCAGCTTTTTCACGTCGTCGAGTTTGAGCTGTTTGACGACGTCGGTGACCCAACCGGAACCGAAGGATTCCCAGGCGACCATGTGAACGCCGCGGGCGCCGAGCAGCGACCAAAGCGCCATTTCGACGGCGCCGGTGTCGGAGGCCGGCACGATGCCGACGAGATAATCGTCGGGAACGCCGAGCACCTCGCGGGTAAGGTCGATCGCCTGTTTGAGCTTAGCTTTACCAGCCTTGCCGCGATGCGAAACGCCGAGAGCGGCGTCGCTCAGGGCTTCCGGGGACCAGCCCGGTCGCTTGGCGCAGGGGCCGGATGAAAAACGGGGATTAACCGGACGCACGTCCGGCTTGGAGATACCTGTCATGTCTCTATCCTTCCAGATAGTCAGCCTCTCGTTGGGGAGAGGTGTCCCGTCTGGCGAGATAGCGAAAGTCCCGAAAAAGCGCAAGAAAAATAATTCAGTACGTGCAGCTTCGTGCAGCGACTTGCAGACCGAAGCGGGAACTGTGTCAGTAAACTGGCACAAATCTGACTGAGCTACTCCCCGGAAATCGGACACTGACGTAGGCTACGATTTGTTGTCTGCTGGTCTTCGACGAGAAGGAGATCAGAGATGTCGAAACGCAAGCAGCATTCGCCGGAGTTCAAGGCGAAGGTCGCCCTGGAAGCTGTAAAGGGCGAGGAGACGGTATCGGAACTGGCCAGTCGGTTCGGAGTTCACCCGACGATGATCCATCAGTGGAAGCGAGCGCTGCTGGAAGGCGCCTCGGGTGTGTTCGAGCGTGGTGGCCGGCGGAGGCCGGAGATCGACGAAGATCAGGTCAAGGAACTCCACGCCAAGATCGGGGAATTGGCCATCGCCAACGATTTTTTGTCACGAAAGCTCAAGCCTTGGGGCGTGAAGTGAGACGCGGCATGATTGAACCGGGCCATCCCGGATTGTCGGTCGGCAAGCAGTGCACGCTGCTGTCGATCTCCCGGTCGTCGTTCTACTACACGCCCAAGGGCGAGACCGAGATGAATCTCATCCTGATGCGCCGGATCGACGAGCAGTTCCTGGAGACACCGTTCTTCGGCGTCCGCCAGATGACGTGGCATCTGAAGAACGAGGGCCATCGGGTGAACGAGAAACGCATTCGCCGGCTGATGCGGCTTACGGGGCTGATGCCGATCTACCAGAAGCCCAACACACCAAGACCGGCGAAGGGGCACAAGATCTGGCCGTATCTACTGAAGGGGCTGCGCGTAGACCGACCGAACCAGGTCTGGGCTGCGGACATCACATACCTGCCGATGCGTCGCGGGTTCCTCTATTTGGTCGCGATCATCGACTGGTTCACCCGCAAGGTTCTGGCCTGGCGCATCTCCAACACGCTGGAAGCCGACTTCTGCGTCGAAGCGTTAAACGAGGCGGTCCACAAGTTCGGCAGCCCGGAGATCATGAACACCGATCAAGGCAGCCAGTTCACGTCGTTTGCATGGACGGACCGGCTGCGGCAAATGGGAGTGCGCATCTCCATGGACGGCAAGGGGCGGTTCCTCGACAACATCTTCGTCGAGCGGCTGTGGCGCACGCTCAAATACGAGTGCGTCTACCTGCACGCCTGGGAGACAGGATCACAGGCCCGGGCCGGTATCCGCAAGTGGATGGACTTCAATAATCGGAGACGCCCACACACCGCCCTTGGCGGCAAGCCGCCTGCCGTGGTCTACTGGCAGGCAATCCGCAAAAACCAACCCGATCAGCAGATGCAGAGAGTAGCTTAATTTACGCTGAAAACTGTCCAACGATCGGGGAGTAGCTCACTTCCGAAACAGCTTAGCGGATTTAGATTTCGATTTCTATTTGAGAGCTTGGGTATTCTGATGACAAATGAGGAAGCTGTAAAGTTTCACTTGGGTCAGATTTTCAAGAAATTTCCGAACGATTCTGCTGTCGCGGCGAGTCTGTACTATTCCCGCGAGTCCTTCCGCAGCCTCTGCGAAGACTACAGCCTGGCGCTGATAACCCTCTCCAGCATGGAGAAGTCTTCGGCCAAGTCCGCACGAATTTCTGAATATCAATCGATCATTTCGGATCTGGAAGCGGAGATCAGGATCTACCTGGCCAGATGCTCCGACGGCGGCTGATTTCCGCCGGCCGAATTGCTGGTTTTCTGAACTGGGGCTCGTTAGCCGCGTGCGGCAATACCCCGCAGGAATCTTGCATCCGCCTCATTGAATGCAATGAAGGCCGACGATCAGGCGCTACGATCGCAGCGCTCGGTCAGTGGCCACTGAACACGAGCAGCTTGAAGGGCAGCAGCAAGGCCTGGATACGCAGGATGACGGCGTGAATGAGCCCGACGGCGTCCACCATATGCAGACCAAGCCATGTGAAAAAGCCGAGATCCTCATTCTGCAGCCTGTCGTGATTGTTCGTGTAGGCGTTCACGATGCAGGAACTGCCGGGTGGTATACTGTCGAGACTGCCTTCATAGACTGGCTCGAGAAAAGCCAGAAGCGAACCGGGCTCGCGCAATTGCTGCGTATCGATCAGCACGTCGCTCGGACGCACCTGACCGGCGGCGATATAGTCCTGGATGTCGGCGACCTTCAAAGGAATGATCGAGAGCGGTCTTGAGACGCATACCGCCTCGGCGATCATTCCCAGCTTGATTTCCTGCGCGGAAATCTGTCCGAAACCGGCCTGAATCATGCCACGGCCAGCTTCGATCGGAATGATGATGCCCGCAGGCCTCAAAATCGGACTGACGAAGTCGCCCGGCCGCAGGATGAACTGCTCGACCGTCCCGTCTATTCCCGCCCGGACAACCGTTTTGGATAGGGCGACTTCAGCTTCTTCCAATCTCGCTTCGGCGCTGGCCTTTTGGGCGGGAAGCTGGGTTGAGATCTTCGTCTCCAACGATTTCAGGTTCGCCTGCGCCGCATCTACTCCGGCTTGGCGCGCGTCAACCGCATTCTGCAGCCTTTCAACCTCGCGCTGGGAGACAACGTCTTTTTTGACCAGTTCAGCCCTGACATTGTACTCATCGAGAGCCTGCTGATACGCGCTTTGGGCTTCCGCAACCTTGGCCTTGCTGGCTTCCAGGTCGACAATGGCGACATCGGTTGCGGCGTCGATCTCGGTGATGCTCTTCCTGGCGGTTTCGACAGCTGCGCGTTGCTCCGAATCATCAAGTCTGAAAATTTCTTGTCCCGCCTTGAGAACCTCACCGTTCTTGACGAACACTTCCGAAACGCGACCGCCGCCTTCAGGAAGGATTGTCACCGTCCGATACATCGACGCGGCAAATTTGGTCGATGGGTGATAGTAGAACACGACAGTCACAAGACTGATCGTGAGCAGGAGGCAACTGACAATGCCCCAGCGCAACTCGTACCACATCGTATAGATGGTTATTTCTTGTCCGATCCGTTTTCCCTGCCCATAGCGACGGTACAGATAGTCCGGCAGAATGGTGATCATCGAGCAAATCAGTAACTCAAGCATCGATCATGCATCCTTTTCTGCTTCGCGATTTGTTGGCTCGGCCAGATCCCTGCTGTCGCCGGCCCCGGCTTCCAGAGCGGCGTCGCTATCGGGCCAGCCTCGGCCAGAGAGTTTGCGCAGCGAATCGGAGATCGAGTTCAGTGGCGTCGTGAAGTCTGGAACAGTGACCATCGCAAGCAGCAGACCCGCAATCCAGAAAAGATGGTTGTGCGTAAACAGCGAGATGAGCGCAAGAACAGCAACGATCTCCAGCTGAAGCTTGTTGGTTTTGTGCGACATCCGTTCTGGCAGCGCGTGCAACTGGAAATACAGGTTGCCGACCATCAGCACGATGGCGACCAGAAAAATCGCCGTGATCACCAACAGAACATCGGTGTGACCTGGTTGTGTAATGAATATCGGGAAGTGTTCCGCTGCGTGATCTGTATCTTCCATTTGCCTCATTAATCCCAAGTCGGTTCCAAGGGCGCCGATCCCGTTGGTTCCATGCACAAATAGAACTGGCGCTCAGGGATCGTGGTTTACAGAATAACTCATCCGCCATCAAACCAAATTACCACAACAGCCGGCCAGAGTTCTGAGTGGTTCCTGTAGTTAAACGCCAATATTTGAATTCGAATTATGGCCTCCAGTCTGTTTTCGAAAACTGCGAGATGTACTGCCTGCGCATTTCATTTTCGTACGATTCCCTTGTCAACCGGGACATTGACAACAATTCAGGCCAATCTCCCCACCTGGTGTGTACAATGAAAACAAATCATGCGGGCGCGCTGTCTTTCGAAACTACCATGTATTCTGAGGGCAATACTTCCCCGAGGAAATGTCGACTGTAGATAACCGTAACATACATATCCCTGCTGGGGTTTTCCTTTTCCGGACGGCTATCCTGTCTCTAACATTTGACACAGCCCGAAAAATCAAAACATGCAAGCAATTGGAAAGAAAGGAAATTAATGTGACGATTTGACGTCCACGGTCGAGGCAGTTGCTAGAACATCTTAATGCGAAGCCGCCTGATCGATACGGTTGAGCAGGTCCAGGCTCTGTATCAGAGCCGCACGAAATTCGTTGCGGACGCGCTCGGCCTCTTCCGGCGTCCACTGCCAGAAACCGTGGAGCGCCTTCAGGCCGGTGTGACCCTGTTTTACCTTTGCCTCCAAGCTTGGACCAGGCTCGATGTTGTTCGCCAGAACAGGGTAGATGCTTCTTGCAGCAGCCATCTGCGTGTCGAGGCCGGACAATTCCTTCTGCATCAACGGCCCCGCGGCGAGAAAGCGCATGCCGAAGCTATACCGAACCGCCGCGTCGACATCTTCCGGAGAGGCCAGACCTTCGTCGATGACGGCAAAGACCTCGCGCATCATGGCGTGCTGGATTCGATTGGCCAGAAATCCCGGCGTATCGCGGCGCACGAGCACCGGCGCCCGACCGGCGGCGCACAGCATCGACATGGCGCGGTCCGCCACGGCCGGATCGGTGTTCAGACCACAGACGACCTCTACCAATGGTACAAGATGTGCAGGCAGAAAGAAGTGCATGCCGATTGCGTTATGATCCAGCGACAGTCCCTCGACGATGGCGCTGATTGGAATCGCTGATGCGTTCGACGCGACAATCGTTTCACTTGCCACGCGTCCCGCAATCTCCGAGAAAATGGCGCGCTTCGTCGCCAGATCTTCCGGAATCGCCTCCACGACAAGGTCGGCGTTCCTCCAGTCCGGCCGATGCATATCGGAACGGATCGTTACTCGCGAAGCTTCGAATGGACGTCCGGTCTCGGCGACGCTGACTGCAATTCCTTCCCAAGCCGCCTCAGACTTTGACGAATCGCGCAGCACAATCTCCACTCTCGAACCGCTGGCCAGGAACATGGCTGCAATATCGCGTCCCATTGCGCCTGCGCCGACAACGATGACGTGCCTCGCAATCGCCGGATTGTTGTCAGCCATGGGCGGAGCCTTTCATCAACATGCGCTAATCTGGTCGCCGAGCGAGGTTGCTATCCGTTCTGCAATTGCGGGTTCAGGGAATCGCCGTTCGCCTTTGTTGTGCGAATCTGCATGTAGAGCGTTGCGGCAAAGGCTGCGATTCCGAGCGCGAGCATGGGATATTCGATGGGCAGTTCATCGACATGCCTAAATGCGGAATATCCCAGAAGACACACAGCGGCGAGCGTGGCCAGCAATCTTTCCTTTGCCGTGAAAACCGTCAAGCCGCATCCATAAATCGCTGCGGTGAGCGCCGTCATGCCGAGCGGCACTGCAATTATCGTCCCGATCCCCCAGACCCAGTTCACCGGATTGAAGGTGAGAAGCGGATTGAAAATGATCAGAAACGGTATGATGAAGCCGGATATGGCAAGCTTGGCGGCGGAAAGCGAGGTTTTGAAATAAGGCGCACCGGCCAGGCCGGCTCCCGCAAGCGCGGCAAGCGCCACCGGCGGCGTCAGCGAGGAAATGACCGCGAAGTAGAATGAAAAGAAGTGGGCGGCGATCGGGTCTACCCCCATCTTGATGACCGACGGAATCACCACGATCGCAACCAGCGTGTAGGCGGCGCTTGTCGGCACCCCGCAGCCCAGGATGATCGAGACAACCATCGTCAGCAACAGACCGATCAGCAGATTTCCGGCGCTGAGCAACTCGACGAGACTTGCGATCTTGTTGCCGAGCCCGGTGGTAATGAGTGTCTGTGCTATGAGCCCCACGAGCGCCAGAGAGATACCGATCTGGGCGCCTACCAACGCGCCGCCGGCGATGCTCCTCGCCAGGTGACCGATTTTCGGGCGGGTTTGCGGATCGACATAGGACAGCGCCACGGCGAGGATGATCGCCCAGAACGCAGCGTTGGCCGGACTGTATTGCATGATCAGCATGGTGATCAGCACCGCCAGCGGCAGTGCAAAAAGCGGCAGGCGACGTAACAGGACCGGAAAGTTGATCCGTTCGAGCGGTGGGCGGATATCGAAGCGCACGGCCAGAAACTGCACGCCCAGCATCACGCCCCAGAAGTACAGGATGGCGGGCAGAATGCCTGCTAGCATCACCGTGTCGTAGGACACGCCGAGGAACGACGCCATCAGAAAAGCCGCTGCGCCCATTACCGGCGGCATGAGCTGGCCGCCCGTGGAAGCGGTCGCTTCAATCGCGCCGGCATGTTCCGGCTTGTATCCGACCTGCTTCATGTAGGGAATTGTGAAGGCGCCGGTGACCGCAACATTCGCAACGGCCGCGCCGGAAATCATCCCGATGAACCCGCTGGAAACTACGGCTGTCTGACCCGGTCCGCCGCGGAAAGCCTTGCCGGCAATCTTGCCGGCCTCAAGAAAGAAATCATTGACCCTGATGATGCCGAGCAGCGCACCGAACACGACGAACAGGAATACCTGGTTGGCTGAAATACCGAGAAAGGTTCCGAATATCCCTGACAGTCCGATGCTGAGATAGGACACCACATAGTCGAAATTGAACGGCCGGTGGTGAAGGTGGCCGGTAAGATAATGACCCCACAGAAAATAGCCGACGAATATCGCCGCAACGATCGGCAGGGTCCAGCCCCATGCGGCGCGCGTCGCGATCACGACGAGCCCGATTAGGACGACGCCCACAACGACGTCGATCGGATCCGGGTAACCGAAGACCTCTTCCAGATGAATGATGTTAAAAAGCACATATCCGGTCGCGGCCACGCCAAGCACGGCGAACACCAGATTGTATATGATGCCGAAAACGCCCGCAGCCTGGCGCGCCTGGTTCAGAAACAGCAATGCGAAGATGAAGCCGAGATGCACAGCCTGATGCTCGTAGGAGCCGAGAAACAGGTATTGGGTCGAAACCATCTGGTAGCCGAACATCAAAAGTCCGATCAAAACGATGGCGCCGTCCAGCAATCTGGTCTGCATGGCGTCGATGCTCCGGTAGCGCGGGCGGACCGCAAAGAGACGTCTTTTCCTGCCAAAAAGGGGAGACATCACAATGATTTGCAGATGTCCCCCCTGAAACCGCTGTTTCCGATCAATCGATCAGACCGGCCTCGCGATAGGCCTTCAAGGCTCCGGGATGAATGTCCTCGATATCCCAGCCATAGATCATGCCTTCGGGCGACATCAGCTTTCCGGTGGCCTGATAGTCGCCGAATTGCTCGATGTTCTCGAGGATCAACTTGGTGACCTTGTAGGCGACCTCATCCGAAAACTCCGGCGCGACCATCCAAGCGACGCTGTCGGCAAACCCGTCCATGGGCTTGGAGATGCTCGGGTCGATACCGGCCGGAATCGTGACATTGGCCATGCTGATTCCGGCTTCGCGAGCTTTCGTAACGTTATCTGCGCCCCATGCGAGATGGTTCGGCTTGCGGCCCGACGCCAGAAATTCGATTGTTTGCGGGCTCAGCATCATCCGGTCGCTGACCGGATCAATATAGCCGCCGACAATCGCGGCGTCGGCCGTTCCGTCGAGAAGCGCCGCAACTGATTCCTTGGTTCCGACATACTGGATGTCAACGTCGCCATCCTTGAAACCGTGACCGTTTTGGAGAATAGCCACAGGCTGTATCGCCCAGTTGATCTGCGCGCGACGCCCGACAGCCACTTTCTTGCCCTTCAGGTCGTCAAGCGTCTTGATGTCCTCGTCGAGACTCGCAAGCCAGCTTGAGTTCAGATTGTAGTTCGCGATGAGTTTGAGGCCCTCATACTGCTTGTCAAACGGTTCCGCGCCGGCCTTCGCCAGACCCTGAACGCCGCCGCCGGAACCAACGATCATGTTCGTCTTCAGGTCGGGTTCCTTGTCGAGTTTCTTGATGTTGAAAACGAAGCCCGGGCTTTCCGTGTGGGTGATGCGCACACCCGTGTCGTTCTTCTTCGAGATTTCCTCAAGGGCCGATCCCATGACATAGGAACCGGTGCCGAACGGCGCGCTGATCAGGCTGATTTCAATGGTTTCGTCCTGCGCCTTTGAGACGCCAGTCCCCAACGACAGGGCTGTCAACGCGATAACGCCGGCGGCGAGCCCGCGCTTGGTCGATTTTGCTGCAATCTTCATAATCGTTATCCTCCCAGAATTCGAACTATTTCAACTGCCCGGATGGCACAATGCCTGCGGCGTCCGGACTGGCGCCGAACACTTACACAGGCCTGAATTTCGGAATTCCGGCTTCCTTGCCTATCAGTTCGAAATAGGCCTTTACCCTCATTCCGACATGGATGTCCTGTTCGGCGACGTCCGTCAGCTGCGCATACATCCGCGCGCCGCCGTCGATATCGATGAGGCACATGATAACCGGCAATTCCTCTTGCCAGCCCTGGTAGTTCATCGCAACCGAATGCGAAATCGTATAGGAATAGACCGCGCCTTCCTGCTTCATCTCGGTCCAGACCAGGTCGCGGTCGCCGCATTCGATGCACCACGGCTTCGGATGAAAATTCACCGTTCCGCAGCTTGAACACTTCTGCATGACCAACCGCCCTTCCCTCGCTGCGCTCCAGAACGGGCGCGTCAGTTCGGGAATTTCGGGCAGCGGCTTGCTTGGCAATGCGTTCATGGTTCAGGCCTCCGATCCGAGAATGATTGAGATGCAGCTGCGGCCCGGACGTCCGTACGGGATGCCGCCGAAGCCGCACACCGCCCCGATGGAGGCATCCTTGACCTGCCGGTCTCCGGCCTCTCCACGCAGTTGCGCCACACCCTCGACGAGGGGCATGAACCCGCCATTCGCGCCACCGGGCTGACCGCCTGAAAGCTGCCCGCCGTCAGTCGACAACGGAAAATCTCCGTCGAAACGCAGATCGCGCTCCTCGATGAACTTTCCGCCTTCTCCCTTCTTGCAGAAACCCCAGTCCTCGATCGTCATCATCGAGATGAACGGGTAGTCGTCATAGGGCTGGAGAAAGTCGATGTCGTCGTGTTCGACGCCCGCCATTTCCATGGCGCGCGGCGCGGATTGGGAAAATCCGGTGACCGTCACATCGGGAAAGACACGCGATCCGCAATAGAAGTTGTTCGTCTCTCCGCATCCAAGCATGTAGACGGGCCTGTCGGTGATGGTTTTCGCCGACTCGGCGGATGTTACGATATAGGCCAGTCCGCCGTTCACGATCGGAACGCAATCGAAAAGCCGGATCGGGTCCGACAGCATCCGCGAATCGAGATAGTCGTCCAGCGTAAAGGGCTTGCGATAGATGGCGCCCGGGTGGAGGGAAGCGTGATACCGGTTCGTAACCGCCACCTTGCCCAGCTGCTCGGGCGATACGTCGTGCTCATGCATGTACCTCCGCAGCACCAGCGCGAACTGGGCTGTCGCGCCCATGACGCCGAATGGCCCCTGGAAGTCCCAGTAGACGCCGCGCGTTCTCTCAGGCGAGAGCGGCAGGCCCGGTGCGATGGAAGGCAGGCTCAACGGCGTGTCCGCGCCAACGATCAGCGCCCGGTCGATTATTCCGGCCTCGATCAGCGCCGCTGCGCGAATAAGCATCGATGTCGCGGAACAGCCGCCCTGGTCGCCGCGTATCAGCGCGTTGGGACTGATGCCCAGATTTTCCGCGGTGGCCGCCGACCAGTTCACCGTGTGCGCCACTTCGGCATGAGAAACGCCAAGCCCCTGGCCGTCGAAATCGGACTTCGACATGCCCGCGCTCTCGAGCGCAATCTCCGCCGCCCAGGCGATGTACTCATCCACCGTCAGCACAGGCTCGCCGGGCTTCAGCCGGCTGTAAGGCGTCCTGCCATAGCCGACAATGGCGACATTTCCTCGCATCGAGTCTCCTCCCTCGAAGGGCGCCGCATTAGACGCCCGGTATCGTGTCGATGTGAGAATGTGCGGGGTTACTGTATTTGTCTACTTTCTATAGGGAATAGACTTTATTGACGATCTGAATATTATTTTCGCTTGGTGACGAGGGAGGAATCAATGAATCTCAGGTCAATCGATCTGAACCTGCTTCTGGTGTTCGATGCGGTGTATTCGGAGCGAAGTATCTCCAGGGCGGCGCTACGCCTCAATCTTTCCCAGCCCGCCGTCTCGAACGCGCTGGCGCGATTGCGTCACGCCATAGACGATCCGCTTTTCAAGCGCGAAGGAAGCGGCATGGCGCCGACCGCGCGCGCCAAGGCGCTGCGAGATCCTATCCGCAAGTCCCTGGAATTGCTGGAGCGTGGCCTGCGCAGCGACGAGGAATTCGACTATTCGAAATCGAACCGCGAATTCGTCATCGCCGTGGAAGACTACGGCGAAACCATCCTGATACCGCGTTTCATCGACTGGCTGACGGAGGCGGCGCCCGGCATCCACATCCAGATCCGGCCCGAGCCAAGCGCATCGCTGACCCGCGAACTCCGCGAAGGAACAGTTGATCTTGCGCTCGACTACTTCGCCCTGCAAGGCGAGGGCTTCGTCAGCAAATGCGTATTGACGGAAGATCTTGTCACACTCGCGCGCATTGATCATCCGCTGCTCGGCGAACAGCTCTCTCTGGACACCTATCTCAACCTGCAGCACGTCGTCATAACGCCGCGCCGTAAATCCCGGCCGATGATCGATCTCGCTCTGGACAAGCGTGGCCTGAAGAGAAAGATCGCCCTGACAGTGCCGCACTTCCTGTCGATGCCCGCAGTCGTGCAGCGCTCCAACCTGCTGGCGACTTTGCCGCGCAGAATGGCGTTCACCTATTCGGACCATTTTCGCCTGAAATCCTATACCGTGCCCATTCGAACGCCTGAATTTCCGGTCTTTTTGATTTGGCATGAGGCCCTGGACGAGGATCCAAGCCACCGGTGGCTGCGCAATCACCTCGTTGCTCTTTGCGCCAACCTCTGAATGGTTGAGGCCCCTTATATTCAGATCCTGAATATTCATTCTCATCAAAATAAATTGGACTGAATACGGCAGTTCTTTTTAGGAAGTTGGTCCCTAATCAGGAAATCAATACGCATGTCCAACTATCAGACGATCACGTTTCGCCAGGAAGGCGCCAAAGCCTGTCTGACCTTCAATCGGCCAGAGGTGCTGAACGCGCTGAACAATCAGTTGGTCGCGGAATCGCTGGACGCCGTTCGCAATCTTTCCTCCGAAACCAGGGTCCTGATCCTGCGAGGCGCAGGCAAAGCTTTCGCGGCCGGGGCCGATCTCGAAGAGATGCAGCGGCGAACGCCGTGGAACGAAATCGATTTCGGCGCGCGGCGAGAATTGGCGCGCAGGCTCGAGACCATGCCTTTTCCAACGATCGCGGCGATCAACGGCTACGCGCTCGGGGGCGGTCTGGAACTGGCGCTCGCATGCCATATGCGGATCGCCAGCGCGACGGCGAAAGTGGGACTGCCGGAAACAAGGATAGGCATTCTGCCCGCCAACGGCGGCACCGCCCGCCTGACACGCCTTGTCGGCCGAGGCCGCGCCATGCGCATGATCCTGCTCGCCGAGCACATCGACGCAACCGAGGCGGAACGCCTGGGAATCGTAGACTGGGTGGTCGAGCCGAAAGATTTCGATTCAGAAGTCGAGGCAGTCGCCGACAAGCTCTCGAAGCTGGCGAGCGTGTCGGCGCGCGCAATCATTGACACAGTCTCGCGCAGCGCCGACATGACGATCGACCACGCGATAGACTACGAACATAGATGGTTCCAGATCTGCCTCGGCTCGGCCGACAAGCAGGAAGGCGTAAAGGCATTCCTTGAAAAGCGGACGCCGCAATTCGGCGCGGAGGCCGGCAAACACAGTTTCTGATTGAGGGCGGGAGGAGATAACATGACCAATCCGGAACCGGCGACCGACGTCCTTGATCGGGCGCGGATGAAGGGCGCGCAATTTTCGTGGGACGATCCGTTCCTGGTCGAGCACCTGCTGACGCCGGAAGAAATCATGATCCGGGATTCCGCGCGCGACTACGCGCAGGAACGGCTGATGCCGCGCATTCTCGACGCAAACCGGCACGAAACCTTCGATGTCGAGATCATGCAGGAATTCGCCAAACTTGGATTTCTGGGCGCGACTATCGACGGATTCGGTTGCGCCGGGATAAGCTACGTCGCCTACGGTCTCATCGCCCGCGAATTCGAGCGGGTCGACACCTGTTTCCGCTCCGCCCTCGGCGTGCAGAGCACGCTCAGCATGCTGCCAATTTATCTCTACGGGTCTCAGAGCCAGCGCGAGACCTACCTGCCGCCGATGGCGCGGGCAGAGAAACTGGGTTGTTTCGGCCTTACCGAGCCCGATCACGGTTCAGACCCGGGCGGCATGAAAACACGCGCACGCAAGGTCGACGGGGGCTATCGCCTGACAGGCAACAAGACATGGATTACTCATGCGCCGATCGCCGATATGATGATCGTTTGGGCGAAGGACGACGAAGGAACCGTTCGCGGTTTTATCCTTGAAAGAGGCATGGAAGGACTCGCGACCAGCAAGATCGAAGGCAAATTTTCCGTGCGCGCGTCTCCGACGGGGCAGATCCACATGGACAATGTCTTCGTTCCAGATGAAAACCGGTTGCCCGGCGCACGAGGCGTGGGAGCGCCCTTCGGATGCCTGAACAACGCCCGCTTCGGCATCTGCTGGGGAGCGATCGGAGCCGCCGAATTCTGCTGGCACGCCTCCCGCCAGTATGCGATGGATCGCAAGCAGTTCGGCAAGCCGCTTGCGGCCAACCAGCTCATCCAGAAGAAGCTTGCAGACATGCAGACCGAGATCACGCTTGCCCTCGTCTCCTGCATTCACCTGAGCCGCCTGCGAGACGAAGGCAAGGCCAGCCCGGAAATGGTTTCGCTGCTCAAGCGCAACAACGCGGGAAAGGCGCTTGAGATCGCGCGTCTCGCCCGCGACATTCACGGCGGGAACGGCATCTCTGACGAGTATCACGTAATCCGGCATATGATGAACATGGAAACCGTTAACACGCTGGAAGGCACGCACGACATCCATGCGCTCGTTCTCGGACGCGCCCAGACCGAAATTTCAGCATTTTGAGATCACGACAAATGACCTATGCGAACCCTGACCGAACCGAAGTCATAAACCGGCTGATCAATCCGAAATCCATCGCTGTCATCGGCGCCTCCGAGAATTTTGGCAAGGTGAACGGGCGTCCGCTGAAACATCTCATCGAGAAGGGATACGCCGGCCGCATCATGCCGGTGAATCCCAAATATGAGGAAATCGCCGGCCTGACCTGCTATCCGAGCGTGAACGCCCTGCCGGAGGTCGCGGATCTCGCGATCATCGCCTTGCCCGCAGCGCAGGTATGCGACTGCGTGCGCCAGCTCGGCGGGAATGGCATTCGCGCCGCCGTGATTTTCAGTTCCGGTTTCGGAGAAATGGGAGAGGCGGGAAAGGCGCTCGAGAAAGAACTCGCGGAGACGGCAGAGGCCGCTCGGGTCATTCTGCTTGGTCCCAATTGCCTTGGGTTCGTCAACGCGTTCGAGAATGTCTACGCGACCTTCAGTCAATATGCCGACGGCCAAACAGGGGCAGGACCGATCGCCTTCGTCACCCAGTCTGGCGCGTTCGGCACCGCAATCGCAGCGTTGATTCGACAGCGCGGCCTCGGTCTCGGATACTTTCTCAACACAGGAAACCAGGCCGATCTCGATTTCGCCGAACTGATGATGGCGCTCGTGGAAGATCCGCGCATCAAGGTGGCCGCCGGCTACCTTGAAGGATTGAGCGATGGAGAGTCGCTCATCAAGCTGGCGCGAAAATGCCGCGATCTCGGCAAGCCGCTCATCCTGACCAAGGTGGGTCGGTTGGAATCCGGCGCGCGCGCCGCCGCTTCTCATACCGGAGCGCTGGCTGTTTCCGACGCGATCTTCGACGCTGTCGTGAGGCAATACGGCGTGATGCGGGCCCGGAACGAAGAACAGATGCTCGACATGATGGAGGCGTTCTGCCAGCCGCGGCGTGCTTCGGGCAACGGCCTCGGCATTGCGACACAGTCCGGAGGGGCCGGCGTCATGATGGCGGATCGCGCCGAGGAAGTCGGGCTCGCAGTACCCGATCTCGGCGTGAACACACAGGCCAGGCTTGGCGAGGTGATGCCGGCTTTCGGCGCGGCCGGAAACCCGGTCGACGTGACCGGCCAGTTCGTCGCGCGACCGGAGCTGCTGACAGAATCCGTTGTCGCGCTTCTGGATGACCCCGCCATCGACGTCGCCATCGTCTGGCTACAGTTGATGACGGCCCATGTCGACGCGTTGCTTGACATCTTCAGGGAAATACAAGAACGCACGCAGAAGTCATTCCTGGTGTGCTGGGTCGCAGCGCCCGAGGCAGCCATCAAGGGGCTGCGTGCAATGGAGATTCCCGTTTATCCTGCTGGCGAACGCGCGGTCGAAGCCGCAGCTGCCCTCTCGCGTTATGGAATGCTCAAGCCGCCGGGCGACGATCTCGCCGTCAGCGCATTCAGCGCCGCTCCTGAAGGTTCGACCGGTTCGGGCATGCAGCCCAGCGTCGAGGCTTCGAACTGGCTGCGCGAAGCCGGAGTGCCCATGGCAAGGGCTGCGCTGGCGGATAGCGAGGACAGCGCCGTCTCACTGTGGCGAGCCAATGGCGGTCCTGTGGCGCTGAAAATCGAATCGCCCGACATTCTGCACAAAACCGAGGTCGACGGCGTCATTCTCAACGTCAACAACGAGGACGCTGTCCGGTCGGGGTTTCGGATGCTTGTCGAGCGTATGCGCCATCATATGCCCGAGGCAAGCCTGTCTGGCGTGCTCGTTCAGGAAATGTCAGGCGGCCACGTCGAACTGGTGGTCGGCGTTCAGCGAGACCCGGTCTTTGGCATGATCGTCATGGTCGGATTCGGCGGCATTCTGGTTGAGGTGCTCAAGGACGTCACGTTTCGCAGGGCCCCCTTCGATCCGGATGAGGCTAAAGCCATGCTGGACGAGTTGAGGATGAGCGCGATCCTTGACGGAGTACGCGGCAAGCCAGCGGTCGACCGCGAAGCGATCGCCGCCTTGCTCTCTCGGCTGTCGCATTGGGCAAGCTGCATGGAGCCTCGTCTTTCCGAGCTGGATCTCAATCCGGTCCTAGTCGGCGAAGACGGACCGAGCGTCGTCGACTGCGTCATGATTTTCGATGATCGCCACGCGTCAAAGCCGGACGCCAGGATAGATGAACCTGCCTGACGGGCTGCTTTGGGCCGCGCCGATTCTTGTCCTCGCTTACGCGATCTACGGACTGACCGGATTTGGCTCCACAATAACCGGTCTGCCCCTGCTGCTGTTCTTCCAGCCGATAACAGTCGCTTCGCCGGTCATGCAGCTTTTCGACATAGTTGCTGGCCTGCTCGTCGGTGTACGCAGCCGAAAGTCGGCGGCGCTTGGCGAACTTGCACGATTGTTGCCGTTTTCAGCAATCGGGATTGCTGCGGGATTGGTCGTTTTCAGCTATGCGCCGGAATATCTCCTGCGGCTTACACTCGGCGTGTTCCTTGTCATCTATTCCGCATGGTGCTTCTTCAATCGCGGATCAGCGCCAATCGTATCAAACCGCTGGGCAATCGTGGCCGGGCTGAGCGGAGGTGTGTTCACGGCCCTGTTTGGCACAGGAGGCCCCATCTACTCCATTTATCTGTCCCGACGCCTTGCTGATCTGGCCGCCTTTCGGGCCTCGATCAGCATCTTCGTGATGACGGTCGGCCTTTGCCGTTTTTCGTGGTTCGTTTTCGAGGGCTATTACTTCCGCGGCGCAATGCTGACGCTTCTTGCTTGTCTTTTCCCGTGCATGCTTTTCGGGCTGTTTATCGGGAACGCATTACGAGGCAGAGTGTCAGCGCAGACAGTCTTGCACGTTGTCTGGACGATGCTGCTTGTCGCAGGCCTCGGACTTGTTATTCGGCAGTGAGGTTCTCCCCATCATCTGTTGACCAGGCCGGGATAGGGAATCGGGACAAAATCGTTTTGCGTTTCCATCCATACGGAAAGGTCGGTCAAGAGCCTGTTTCGTGTGTTTCGGTGGCTTTCGAGTTCGAAAAGATTGTGCAGTTCGCCCGGGTCCTCCGCCAGGTCGAACAGTTCGAACATCGGTCGTCCTCCGCCGTAGTAGACACCGAATTCATTCCTTAGGCGCTTGACGCCGATCTCTTCGATCAGCGCCTTTTCTTCTTTCCATGGAATATCGGTCTGCCCATAGGGATAGCGGGGAATGGCGTTGTAGATGAGTTTGTAACGACCGGAGATGATCGCTCTTCCAAGATCAAAAGCAATGGCGTTGTTGCCCGCCAGGCCAGTTCCGTGAGAGCCCCGCACTGCGAAAACAGCGCGGTCCAGGGGCATCGCACCCGCGCCGTTCACCAGACTGAAGCCTTCAAGGCCATCAGGCGCGGGCGTGCCCGCGAGACCGAGGATTGTCGGCATGAGATCGACACCGGAAACCAGCGCATCGTGCACGTCGCCGCCGCCCTCGCCGCCCGGCAGGCGGACAATCAATGGAACGTGTATTCCCTTTTCATAAAGCGTGCCCTTGCCCCGGTATACGGCGGCGCCGTTGTCGCCCATGAATATGATGGCGGTGTTATCCAGGAGTTCCGAATCGCCAAATACATCCATAATTCGGCCAATAGTCGCATCCAGTCGATTGACCTCTCCGTAGTAGCTTGCGAGCGAACGGCGGGCGATTACGGAATCTGGAACTCCGGGCGGTAAGGAGATCGTATCAGGATCCGGTTCGAATTGCGTAGCCGTCGATGGCCTGTGAGGATCGGAAAAACCGATCTGCAAGAAGAATGGCCGGCCCACGGGACGCGCGGCGAGAAATTCCGAAACAAGGTCGGCTGAAGCCTCCGGTCGAACCGACAGATAATCCAGCCGGCGCGAGAACGTATCGCCAAGTGGACCGAGGCGGCCGTCATCTTTCACCCGCGTGCCGTTGAGATGATGCCCGCGTCCGACCATGCCGACGAAATAGTTTCTTCTTTTGAGGATGTCGAAAACAGTCGCCGTTTCTTCGGCAAGCGCTGCGGAAAAGCGCACGACGCCTGTCGAGAGCGGCCAAAGGCCGGTCACAATCGACGCCCGTGACTGGACGCATTGCGGCGCGGTTACGTAGGCCCTCGTGAACAGATGCCCCTGGCGCGCAAGTGCGTCCAGAGAGGGAGTATCGAGATCCGGGTTTCCGTAGATCGCAAGATCCGGAAAACTTTGATCGTCAGACAACATCAATACAATATTGACGCGGGAGGTCTGCGCATCGGCGAGCCCGGCGGACAACAGCACGGCGCATATTCCGACAATGAAGCCAGGCAAAAAACAACGCATGAAATTTCACTCCGGCAAAAGCAGCAACAACGCTCAAAGGTTGCGAAAGTAAAATCAATATGCAACAGAAAGTCGCATTAAGCGAGGGGTCGTCTTCGGTGAATTGAAAACCCGATGCGCCATGACCTTGGAAGACGACAGCAGACCTGATTTTTCCGCGTGGCCAATGGCCGGATCACATATTTGGCAAGCAATAATTTTTCATTCAAATCGATTACCAGCACAGCCGATGAACTGCAGAACTATCTGGACCTATTGGGAAAACAAGACCGGCAAGCATACGCCCGGATACATAAATCTTTGCCACGAAACCGTTCGCAAAACCAATCCGGATTGTCTTTTCGTGGTGCTTTCTCCGGAAAACCTGCGCCATTATCTGCCGCCGCTGTCCGTTGCGATCGACAATCTTATTCCGAAGAAGGCCATCGAACCTTCGCTCGCGCTGAAAGCCGACATTATACGCGTGCAGATACTCAAAGCACATGGCGGAATATGGATCGACTCCGATTGCATTGCCCTCGGACGGCTCGGTCATCTCTTCGAGATCCTCGAACGAAAGGGATTTTTCGCAATCGATAAGAGCGGCCCCAATGGCGTTTTCTATGCAAACAACCTCATTGGCTCGGCGCCCGGCGGAAACATCATCAGCGCATATGCCGACGAGCAAGTCGGGCTGGTGACGGAAAAACAGAGATTCGGCGCGACGTATGACTGGACTGAGCTCGGTTCAACAATGCTCACCCGCGTTGTTCAGGACCACCTTGCGACGGACTTCGAACCGCTGGACGAAGCGCTCTACCACCCGCTCGGTTTCCAAGATCACGAGAAGTTTCTGCTCATCGACTACAACGGATCGACACGCCCCGAACTCGATGCATGCCACACCGTGATGCTCTACAACAACCTGTTCCCGGACAGCCTGAAAGGCATGACCGAGCAACAGTTGCTGGCGTCGCCGACGATGCTCGGTTCGATACTACGCAGCGTCATTACGGACAGGCCAAAGGACAACTGCCCATCGACGCGGACCAGTTCGAGAAAACCGGTCGGATATCGCGACATTGCATTGATTTTCTCCACGCTGCGGAGACCGGAGTCCTCCCAGCTTTTCGTGGCGTCCGTTCGAAGATATTTGCCGCCCGAGATCACGATCCACATTGCGGTCCAGGGCGATGACCTGACCGATTATCAGGCGCTGCAGAATTCGCCCGGCATGCATCTTTATCCCGTGCCGGAGGATTACGGGCTCTCTGCGTCGCGAAACCTTCTGCTCGACAACACCGACGAACCCGTCATTTTTCTCTGTGACGACGACTTTCTCGTGACGCCGCGCACGCGGCTGGATGTGGCGCTGGCGATCTGGAACGATCATCCGGAAATCAAAATCCTCGGCGGCATGTTCGAGAATTTCAACTATTCCGAAGATGGTGAACTGACAAACCGTCGTTACACGAGCTTCGACCACAAAATCGTTGATCACAAACTCCTGCCGGACACGAAGATTTTCATCCCCCAACAGTATCTGGCGAAAGAACACCACTATGTCGATGAGACCCACTATTTCTACTACACCGACACGGTGAACAATTTCGCACTGATGGATCGCGCCTTTCTCGACGAGACAGGCCTGCGTTGGGACGATGACCTGAAAATTTCAGGAGAACACGAGGATTTCTATCTTGCCCTGCACCGCGGGAATGCCGCGTCGCAGAACGCAGTCGCATTTACAAATGCGCTCTTCGTCGAACACCACCGCCATACGAACCCGGCTTACAAATCGAAGCGAGAAAGGAAGCAGTTTCATATCAGAAGCATGGAGAAATCCTCCAGCAAAACCTGGGTGTTTTTGGGCAAACGAATCGAAAGCGTCGAATCCGGAAATTTCAGGGAACACAAACATCCACGAAACAAGTAATTTGAGACATGATTTATACGGAAGCTGTAAGAAATTTGCTGAACAGGAATTTCTGGGAGGGGTTGGTTACAAATGACATTCTGTGGTCCGAAAGATATCCATATCTCTACGGCGCATGTTCGAAAAACGCCTGCTCGTCGATAAAATACAATCTGGCGCTGATTGAAAACGATCAGGAGCATTTTGACGGAAGCCCCCACAACCGCAGGGCAACCGGACTGAGGGGACTGTTCCAGACGAACGAGCAAAAGCTGGCCACATTGCTGCAATCGCCAGAGGTGTTTCGCTTCAATTTCTGCCGGGATCCCTACGCCCGTCTTGTGTCGGCTTATGAAAACCGGATCTTGTCTCTGGGTCTTGAGAGCTACGATCTGGTTGATGCCGCGACGAAAGAATTCAAAATGAACCGGACCGCAATTCTGGCGCACAAGACAGGCAGGCATTCATCGTCGGTGGACCTCGATGAAGCAATCGAATTTGGAGATTTCATCCGTTTCATTTGCGATCAGGACTATTTCGAAATGGATCGTCACTGGTATCCCCAGGCACGGTCCATGCATATCGATGTTATCGACTACCACTTCACGGGCAGACTCGAGAGTTTCGATCAGGACTGGCGGATCGTCCATGAAACGATTACAGGCGGGACGGAAGCCGAGCCTGCAACGCGACTGAACTCCACCCGCAAGCGAGCGGAGGCGCATGATCAGATTCCGCAGGATCTGCGACGCCTGATCGCCAAAAAATACGAAGAGGATTTCGACGCGTTTCAATATCCTACGGGATTGCGCGCCACGACCACGATACCAAAGACCAACATCAAACAAGCGACGCCTACCAAAGCCTCGAACATGCGCGCCGCGCTTCCGAGAGTTCTGTTTGTGATAGATGCGAGAGACGATGCTTTTCGTCTCCGCCCGACCCTGGCCAGCATCGAAAGGCTGACGTCAGCGCCTTGCTCGGTTGCGGCAATCGTTTCAAGCAATTATTCCGGCTTTGCGCACTACCTGACAGGCCAAGTTGACGAAGTCGCACAAGCTGATTCCCTCGAGCCGCTGAACCGCCTGGGAACGCTCTTCAAGGAAGCGGACGCGGATCGAGACATCGTTGTGTTTCTCAGAGCGGGCGAAGAAGTCCCGGACCGCTTCGCCTTTCACGAAGCCTGCCATCTGCTCGCACAGCGCCCCGAAACGAAAGTAGTCGCCGGACTGAATGCCATCATCTGCTATGATGAGTGGGGTAAACCCCAAAGCCGAAAGTGGAACAACACGGCAAGCTATTTTGTCTCGAGGCCGGATGAACCCGGCGAAATCCTGATACCGACCGATTTTCTGGATCCACCGAAATATGGCGTCGAGAACTGGCATCAGATCTGTGAGGCGTTCTGGGGGCCGTTTGTCTGTTCCCTGCGGACATTCCGCGAGATGAGTGAAGCAGGCGGAGAGTATTGTTCGATGGCAGGCTTATGCCTCGCCATGGCGCGCAAATGGAGCTTCTGCGCTAACGGCGCTGTAGCGTTCTATCCGAAATTCATCGCAATCGAGAAAGTGCACGGCGCCCGCAATGCGATCAACCGGGGCTTCCCGGCTGAAGATATCAGGCGCTATTTTGCAGAGTACGACAAAGGCTCGCTAGACATATTGGGACTGGAAAGCTGGATGGAGGATACTTCAGGCAAACTTTCGACACGCGAATTTCAATTCATGGACGTCGATAACCAGGGCATGCATGACAAGTCGCGCGAACAAACGCTCTCCCATGCCTTTGATTCCGAATTCGGTTCGAGAACGCCGCACTGGAACGCATTGAGATCGAAACCGAACGACGCGTCCGTCGCACCACCTGCAAACGGCTCTGGTCTTGACGGCCAGGCGTCACGGAATGCGAACAGGTCCCGCAGGAAGTCGGAGATACAGCCGCAAACAATTGATGATGTGCGCGACAAATACGGCATTCTGATCAATGCGGACGGATTTGAAATCATCTCAACGCGGCGGCTGATGAGAAATGCCGCGTTGGATTTCATTCGAAGACCGTTTCTAAAGAAACCGCCGCCGAATAA
Source organism: Hoeflea sp. CAU 1731 (assembly GCF_039888615.1). Lineage (NCBI taxonomy): Bacteria > Pseudomonadati > Pseudomonadota > Alphaproteobacteria > Hyphomicrobiales > Rhizobiaceae > Hoeflea > Hoeflea sp. CAU 1731. Next base: position 269,576 of record NZ_JBDQQS010000003.1, read on the forward strand.
TTCGGGGCCGAACATTAATTAAGCAGGCTGTCCTCGAAAGGAAAGCGCGATAGCAACTCAACGCCGGTGTCTGTGATCAGAACCTGCTGTTCAAGTTTGACGCCTTCGCAACCGCCCTCCTCGCCGATATAGCTTTCCACGCAAAGCGTCATGCCCGGTTCGATCACCCCGTCGTAACCGGCGTCAGGAAAATCACCGCTGTGATAGAGATAGGGATACTCGCCGGTCATCCCGCAGCCGTGGGCGGAGAGATAGTAGCGGTTGGCGTGGTAGCGCTCGGGAATATCCCATGCCTGGTCGGCGTACTCGCGAAATGACAGACCCGGCTTCAGAACGCCCATATTGTATTTCACCTGTTCGTAAGCGACCTGGTAGAGCGTCTTTTGCATTTGCGTCGGTTCGCACGGACCGGAATGAAAGGTGCGAGAAAAATCAGAGTAATATCCGTGGCAACCCACGACATCCGTATCGAGCGCGATCAGTTCGTTTTCGCCGATGATCCGGTGAGCGGCCTCCTGAAACCACGGATTTGTCCGCTGGCCGGAGTTCAGGAGACGGGTTTCGCAATAGTCTCCGTTTTGCATGATGACCGACTTGTGCAGGACGGACCAGAGTTCATTTTCAGTCAGGCCGGGACGTATGGCGTCGCGCATCTTTTCAACGGCGACTTCGGTCGCGCGAAGCGATGCGTTGACGCATTTCATCTCCTCGGATGATTTGATCGCGCGAGCCATTTCAACGGGCTGCTGAGCGTCCACGATAACCAGTCCATGGCTTTCAAGAGCGATGGCGGATCCAGCGTTCAACCGCTCGAGCCCGACCGTTGCGGCAGGCCCTGCCAGCTCCGTTATGAGGCTCGCCATTTCAGCCGCCCAGCGGTGCTGGCGCGCCGCTATCTCCGGGCCGGCGGCGACAAAACTTGCGGTAATCGCCGGGCGCACTTCGTCGATTGTTTCGAACCCGTCGGCCAGATGCATGCAACCCGTAAACTCAAACAATATCGATCGATTCGCCGTCAGCAGCAGATAGCGGGACGGCGCATTGCGCATCGAAAAGACCTGCATGTTGCGGGTCCCGGTCGCATAGCGGATGTTTATTGGATCGGACAGGATAACGGCGTCGACGCCGTAGGCAACCATCTGTTCGCGAACGCGGCGCTGGCGATAGGCGCGAACTACCTTCAGATCGATGCCTTCGCTTTCCGGCGCCCTGTCCAGAAGCGCAATGCCAGACAAATCGCTACGATCAGCGTGCCAGTCGAAATTCGCCACCTTTAACTCCAATACGATCAGCCATGCAAATTGCCGAAACGCAATCTAGCAGATGACCGCCAAAGGAGAAGTTTGATGATGCGACCGCATTTGTCGCAAATCCCGCCGCAAGCCTCATCACTTCGATCGAACGCAAGGCGCAATGCATCATTGCATCGTAAAGTCAGCATTGCACTTTTTGATTGATTATTCTACCAGAGCGAATAGCGAAGGGAGAACCTGATTTCCTGGCTGGTGAAGCCGTCATCCGAGCTTTGCGTTCCGCTCGCTCCGGCGCCGACAGCGGTCGAATCATAGCCGTACTTGCCGCCGGAAGCGATGTCCGTGAAGCGATAGCCCAAATCAGCTTTCAGATTGCGGGTGATGTCGTAGGCAATGCCGGCCATGAGGGAATAAGTGAATCTCCAGGAACCCAATCCCTCATGAAACTGTGTCCCGAACGTCGCCCCTGCGCAGTCTGCAATGCCGTTGATGCAGGTGTCTTTTGAAATATAGTTGTCGTAGTTCACATACGTCATGCCAACGCCCGCGCCGAAATAGGGCGTAAAACCGGCATAGGTTCCGAGATCGACGTAGCCATTGACCATGCCGCCGCGCGCCGTGAAGTCTGATTCGCCAGAGCGCGAGCACCCGGTGCCGTCCGGTCCGCCAGGCAGTGCGAGACATGGATAGGCAGAAACGCCGGTTCCCGAAAAATCACCGCCAAAGGCGTTGAACATGGCTTCTGCGCGAAACCAGTCGGTAAACTGGTAACCGGCTCCAAGGCCATAGGTGAAATCCGAATTGAACTCGGACGAGCTGTAAGGTTGATCGTAATATTCGAGCGTAAATGGATCGAAGACCCGGTAGGACGAAGCCGATCCATTGAATGATACATTGTACCCGACATCGCCGCGCAGATACCATCCGCTGCCAATCTCGACCGGTACGGTGTTCTGGAGTTCCGGAGCATAGAGAATATCGTCCAGGTCTGCTGCGCCCGCAGGCGCAGAAGCGCAAAGGATGAGCGTCAGGACAAGCGCCGGTTTTGTTCTGTGAAACATCATGAACGATACCCCCTTGTATCGGCGGAATGATTAACTGCTTTGCCGACATCCTATCCGCGCACTGGTTAAGTTGCGGTTAAGCATGTTTGTTAAGGACGTTTCTTTACCGGTCATTATCCATAGGCAGCCAGGCGCAAAAAAAACGCCGCCTGCATGGCAGGCGGCGCTTGTTAAATCGCTGGATCGTTGCTGCAGAATTACTTGTAGACGATCGGCTCGTAGGGAACATAGGGTTCCGGAGAACAGTCGCGACCCGGATAGAACCTCAAACCGGCGACAGCCGAGTGGATGTCGATGCCGCGGTCGTAGCCTGGACCGCCGCCAGCCGCGTATCCGAACATCTCGCCGCCATTGATATGCTGGTAGCGATAGGAGACGTCGCCCACGAGATCGCAGCGGAAGCGGTAGGAAAGACCCGCCGACAACTGATAGGTGAATCTCCAGTTTTTCTGTCCTTCATGCGAAAACGACGGATCGCAGTTCCACGGATTTCCTGTCTCGCAGCTCTGGTTGTTGAGGTTTCCGTAAGACACGTAGCTTCCGCCAATGCCACCGCCTATGAACGGTATGATGGCCGCTGACCCTTCACTCCAGAAGTCGAAATCCACGTAGGCGCTGGCCATGAGCGAGTAGGCGCTCCAACTCGCAGTGTCGGTTGAAACGCAGTCGAGCGCCACGCCGCACGATCCGCTCGTCGATCCGTTGAAATCGGCGCTTGCGTTATAGGAGAGGCTGAGCTCGGTCCGAAGAAACCGGTTGATCTGGTAGCCCGCGGCGCCCTCGATCAGCCAGGTATCGGAAAGGTCGTGTTTGTCGAATGTGCCGCTCGCTCCGGGCGCGCCGTACAATGTGTAGTCTATGCCGTCCATGATCGGCCAGGAATACCCGGCGCCGACACGGAGATAGAACCCTTCCCAGATCACATCCGTCGATCCGCGAATTTCCGCGTCATAAAGGGGAGCCGGTTCGACAGGCAAATCTTCGATAGTATCGGCGGCCCAGGATGGCCCGGCAATCAGAGCGACGCTCGCTGCAAGACCCAAATATTTAATCATAACATAAACTCCGACCGTACAAATGCGGACCCGTGTCTGCTCGCAATAGATCCTGCGTGTCCAGAGTATCGGAGCAAAAGGTTAAAACGTCGTTAGCTATAACGATTCACCTTGTTCCATAAAAAAATATCTCAAAAACAACTGCTTAAATGACTGCAAGCTTAGTTGCGACTGATACCGCAAGTTGGGCGCGCGGACGCCGTGCATGTCGCCGGAAGCCCGCGGCGTCAGGTCAGTTACCGGGAATTCGAAATGTTGAAAGAACCGAAACTAGGCGACGGCCCTGACGCCGGCGATCGTATCGATGAGTTCGTCGACGACCTTCTCGACGAGCATGCGATCATCGCCTTCAGCCATGACCCTGATCAGGGGTTCGGTTCCGGACGGGCGAATGACCAGACGGCCCGACTTGCCAAGGGTGTCGGTGGCTGAGTCGATGGCCGATTTCACATGGGCGTCTTCAAGCGGTTTGCCGGACGTGACGCGCACATTCTTCAATATTTGCGGAACCGGATCGAAACGGTGGCAAATCTCGCTGACAGGCCTGTCCATGCGCTGGACGCAGGCGAGGATCTGCAAGGCCGCGACCAGGCCGTCCCCGGTCGTGGCGTAGTCAGAGAGAACGATGTGGCCCGACTGCTCGCCGCCGACATTGAACCCGCCGCCGCGCATACGTTCCACGACATAGCGATCGCCGACCTTGGTTCGTTCCAGGGTCATGTCGCGGTCTTCCAGAAAACGTTCAAGACCAAGATTCGACATGACGGTCGCCACGATGCCGCCGCCTGTGAGGCGCTTGTCCCGCGACCATGATTCAGCAATGACGGCCATGAGTTGATCGCCGTCGACAACCGATCCTTTCTCGTCCACGATCAGAACACGATCGGCGTCGCCATCAAGTGCGATGCCGATATCGGCCCTCACTTCATGCACCTTGCGCGCCAGCGCGACCGGATGGGTCGAACCACATTCATGATTGATGTTGATGCCGTTTGGCTCATTGCCGATAGTTATAACTTCGGCGCCCAATTCCCACAGAACGGCGGGCGCGACCTTGTAGGCGGCGCCGTTGGCGCAATCCACCACCACCCGCAATCCACTCAGCGACACATTCTTCGGCATTGTCCGCTTGGCGAACTCGATATAGCGGTCGTGAACACCGTCGATGCGCTTGGCGCGTCCAATGTTTTTCGAAATGGTCAACTGGCTTGAAATATCGGCGTCGATGAGCCGCTCGATCCGCATCTCAAGCTCGTCAGAAAGCTTGTAACCATCCGGCCCGAACAATTTGATCCCGTTGTCCTCATACGGATTGTGGGACGCCGAGATCATCACGCCGATATCGGCGCGCAGGGACCGCGTCAGCATGGATACGGCGGGAGTCGGAATGGGACCGAGGAGGAAGACATCCATGCCCGATGCGGTAAAGCCCGCAACCATGGCGTTTTCCAGCATATATCCGGAAAGTCGCGTATCCTTGCCTATGACGACGCGGTGACGATGGTCGCCACGGCGGAAAACCGCGCCAGCAGCGAGCCCGACCCGCATCGCCGTGTCCGGCGTCATATTGCCGGAATTGGATTTTCCGCGGATACCGTCCGTTCCAAAATACTGGCGCGCCATTGAATCCCCCGACTGCAGAAGCTTATACCGACCGCCGCGTTATTGCACATAACGCGGAAATACGGCCTTCATAATCTGTTACAGTCCGTTTCAGACGGATGGCCGTAAATTGGCTATTACCTTATCGCCCAAGAATTGACGGTCCGTTACCCGCTAGGGCGTTTGCGGCTCCATGCCTGCGTCCGGCTCGTCATCCGACTTCTTGCTGCCCTCGGCCTTGCCCTCTTCCTGGCTTTTCGCACCGGTCTTGGGAACGGTGGAGCCGCGAGACGGAGGCGTATCGTCACCGAGATCGCGCGACGGTTTTTCACCGCGAAGCAGCGCCTTGATCTCGTCGCCGGAAAGCGTCTCGTACTCGAGCAGACCTTCCGCAAGCGTCTTGAAATCCTCATTCTTGTCAGTGAGGATTTGTCGCGCCGCGCTGTAGGCCTCATCGATCAGACGATGGATTTCCCTGTCGATTTTCTGCGCTGTCGCTTCGGAAACGTTCTTCTGCTGCGCAACCGAATGGCCAAGGAACACTTCCTGCTGGTTCTCGCCATAGGCCACCTGTCCGAGTTCGTCGGAAAATCCCCATTGCGTGACCATCGCCCTGGCAAGCTTGGTGGCCTGCTCGATATCGGATGAAGCGCCAGAGGTGATGTTGTCTTTCCCGAAGGTGATTTCTTCGGCGACGCGACCGCCCATCATGATCGCCAGACGGGAGATCATGTACTTGTAACTCATCGAATAGCGATCGCCTTCCGGTAGTTGCATGACCATGCCGAGGGCGCGGCCACGTGGAATGATCGTCGCCTTATGCACCGGATCGGCGCTTTCCACATTGAGCGCGACCATGGCGTGTCCGGCCTCGTGATAGGCAGTGAGCTTCTTCTCTTCCTGGGTCATCGCGCTGGAGCGTCGCTCGGCGCCCATCATGACCTTGTCCTTGGCGTCTTCGAATTCGAGCATGGTCACAAGCCGCTTGTTGCGGCGCGCCGCCATCAGCGCCGCTTCGTTAACCAGGTTCATCAGATCGGCGCCGGAGAAGCCGGGCGTGCCGCGGGCGATCACCTTCAGATCGACGTTCGGCGCCAGCGGCACATTTCGCACATGGACCTTGAGGATACGCTCGCGTCCAATGATGTCCGGATTCGGCACCACGACCTGACGGTCGAAACGGCCGGGCCGCAACAGCGCCGGGTCGAGCACGTCGGGACGGTTTGTCGCGGCGATCAGAATGACGCCTTCATTGGCCTCGAAGCCGTCCATCTCGACCAACAACTGGTTGAGCGTTTGCTCACGCTCGTCATTGCCGCCGCCGAGACCCGCGCCGCGGTGTCTGCCGACAGCGTCGATTTCGTCGATGAAAATGATGCAGGGCGCGTTTTTCTTGGCCTGTTCGAACATGTCGCGGACACGGCTCGCGCCGACGCCGACAAACATTTCCACGAAATCGGAGCCCGAAATGGTGAAGAACGGAACGGCCGCCTCACCGGCCACCGAACGGGCAAGAAGGGTTTTACCGGTTCCGGGCGGTCCGACGAGCAGGACGCCACGGGGAATGCGGCCGCCAAGCCGCTGAAACTTCTGCGGATCGCGCAGGAATTCGACGATCTCCTCGAGATCTTCCTTGGCTTCGTCGACCCCGGCCACGTCATCAAAAGTCACCCGTCCATGGGATTCGGTCAGTAGCTTGGCTTTCGATTTGCCAAAGCCCATCGCGCCTCTGGATCCGCCCTGCATCTGACGCATGAAGAAAATCCAGACGCCGAGGATGAGCAGTATGGGCAGCCACGAAAGGAGCAGTCCGATGAAACTGTTGGATCCGTCGTTTTCAGGCGCTGCGCTTATGCTGACGCCCCTATCTTCAAGGCGCTGCACCAGACCGGCGTCTCCAGGAGAATAGGTTCTGAACGAGCGATTGCCTTCGGCGTATTTGCCGGAAATCGTTTCGCCAACGATCTTCACACTCCGGATGCGGCCATTATCGACATCCTGAAGGAATTCCGAATAGCTTATCTCGTCGGAGGTGCCGCGCGCGCCCGGGCTATTGAACATATTGAACAGCGCTATGAGCAGCAGCGCTATGATCGCCCAGAGGGCAAAATTTCTGAAGTTAGGATTCATTCGGTTCCCCGGAACACCGGCAAGCCCGCTGCTTCCGGGCGCCTTGACGAAAATTACGTGCCTCTAACATAGGTTTCTCTTGACCCCTTGCCAAGTCCATGATCGGGCCAAGTGAGGCGACAGGTTAATAATATCCGGCAGTTTCCGACCTCAATGACGCAAGGGCGGCGCGGGATAATTCGGCGCGCCGAAGAGTTTCGCGCATGATCTGGCGATTATCATGTCGAATTCAGGCAAAAACAGGTCGAACGGAGCGAGTATGCGCATGAATTCGACCGAAGGACTTTCTACAGAAGATGCTGCTGCGGAACGACAGGTTGGCAACGTCCGATGCGCCCGCGCAAGCAGCCCCTTTGGCGCCTCTTTGTACGCCGGCTCCAATCCTGTTTCTGCTTCCACATCACCCATTGGATACAGGATCGCGGTTTGGTCTGACGATGAATTCGCCACTTCGTATCGCCCGTCCCAAATCAGGCTTTCGCCCGGTTCAAGCCGGACCGTCGGCAAATTGCGGTTTTCCCTGTAGATGAAAAATAGATCCCCGTGCTTCTCTATGACGCATCTTCCAGCCGTCATGCGCCCCTTTGCGTTCGACTTGGCGAATTGGGCGACGCGATCCATCAGTTCCGCCCCCGGCAGATGCTGACGCCCGCCCATGATCGAGAGAAGAAACGCCAGAGCCTGCAGCCACGCGCGCTGTTCCCGCGGCGAAATTTGCATGCGCGCGAGCGCCGGGTGATGCGCAGAAACGGAGGTCTCGAATACAGAGGCGGTCTCAAGCGCGTCTGTTACTCTCTCCGATGCGTTCTTCTCGATATCCACCAGATCGTCTTCGAAATCCTGCATGTCCTGTCGAATGCGCACGCGTTCGAAACGCCTGTCCTCGTTGCTTGGGTCATCGATCCAGCGCTTGCCGCTATTTTCCAGATAACGCCGCAGATCAGTCCGGCGCACGCCGAGCAGCGGGCGTAGAATCCAGAAGTCACGCCGATAGAGAACGTTTTGGGCCATGCCGGACAGACCGCGGCCTGGATTTCTCATTCCGCGCATTCGCACGGTTTCAACCTGATCGTCGGCGTTATGGGCGGTCGCAACGCAATTGACGCCGCGCGCCATTGCGGTCTCGCGAACAAGCCGGTACCGCGCAAGCCTGGCCTCGTTCTGCAGGCCGGTCGCCGGTTTCAGGCCTTTCCACGTCGCAATGGCATGGTCGACATCGAGTTCGGCGCACCAGGCCGCGACCTGTCGGGCTTCCGTGTCCGAACCGGCGCGCAGGCCGTGATCGACGGTAATTGCCAGCAAATAGGCAATTTCGCCTCGATTGCGGGCCTCGACGAGAAGATTGAGAAGAGCGATGGAATCACCGCCGCCTGACACGGCGATTGCAAGCGGCCGATCCGGGCCCAGTCGATTGACAAAGATGCGTACGACTTCCTCGGGAGACATGGTCAGGTCTCCGGAGTGGAACATCAGCAGCTCATTGCGCCCTGCTCTATCGCCACCTTCTTTTTCAGGGCTTCCGAAGCCTTGGGATAGCGCAGCAGGACCTCCCGATAAGTCGCGCAGGCCGTGTCCCGGTTATTGAGAGCGGCAAGCGACATGCCGAGTTTCAGCAGCATTTCCGGCGCCTTGGCGGATTGAGGAAACTGCTTGTGCGCGGTCAACAGGGTTCGCGCCGCGACATTGTACTGCCCCTGCGCATATTGCGACTCGCCCAGCCAGAAATAGGCGTCCGAGATCTTTGGAGAATCCGGATATTCCTGGATAAAGCGCTGAAAATCCTGCTCCGCAAGCGCATAGTCGCCGGAAAGGACATTGCCATAGGCGGCGTTCCAAAGCTGCTCCCTGCCGGTTTCAGGCAACGCTGCTGTCTGGGTCTGATCGGTGTTTGTCGGCGCGTCGAGTTCACCGCCCTGCAGGGTGTCCTGATCGAATGTCAGTTCGCCCAGCGTTCCTTCAACGCGTTCCTGATCGGACGAGTCTGTCACGCTGTCTATCACAGCAACATCCGTGTCGTCCTGGCGCGCAGGCGCGGCGTCTCCACGGCGGCCGCCGCCTTCGAGTTCCTGGAAGCGGTATTCATTGTCCTCCTGCATCCGGCGCATTTGCTCCTGCATTTCCAGAAGCTGGAAACTCAACTCTTCAATGCGGCCGTTCAGCGCTCTGATCTGTTCTTCAAGCTGACCGACGCGAAAAGACATGTCGCCCGCCTGGGCCAGGATGACGGGAGCGGCCGCGCGACGTCCCTCGCCGGAAACGCTGTCCTGCGGCGCCTGAAACAAGGATCCGTAATTCGTCATCGGACTGGCGGAAAAAGATTGCGCCGGAATCAACGCCAGGAACAACGCTGTTGCGGCGGCGATTCGAATATTCATGCCCATTTTTCCTTTCAAAATTCACCCCCAGGAAACGGCTGACCGACCGGAATGACCGGTCGGCCCTTACTGTGTCTTCGACGGCCCCGTCGTCAAGACTAACCCGCCTGAGTGACCGGTGAAAGCCTTGAAAATGAAGCGACGCCTGTCAGGAGCCCGCGCCACCGACAACCGTAACTGCGCGGCGGTTCTGCGACCAGCAGGAAATATCGTCGCAGACGGCCACCGGCCGCTCCTTGCCGTAGGATATCGTCTTAATCCTGGAAGCCGCCACGCCGCGCGAAGCGAGATAGTTGCGGGTCGCCGCCGCGCGCCGGGCGCCGAGCGCCAGGTTGTATTCACGCGTGCCGCGTTCGTCGGCATGACCTTCTATGGTCACGCTCACATTCGGGTATTTCTGCAGCCATTGGGCCTGCTTGTTGAGCGTCGCCGCCGCATCCGGCCGGATGGACGATGAGTCGGTGTTGAAGAAAATCCGGTCGCCCACATTCAGCGTGAAATCCTGGCGCGAACCCGGCGCGGCGTTGCCGCCCAGTCCCAGTTCGCCCGGATTGTTGGGCATCGATCTCTTGGACGAACATCCGGCGAGCGCGAGCGTTACCGCCAACGCCAGCACGACCGGATTCCGCGCGATCCTTGTCAGGGTTGTCATAGTCTGTCTCCTCGAATTGACGACTTTTGTTCGTGATAGTGTCCGGGCATTGCCTTGTGGCGACTTTTGTTAATGTCTTCCCTGTTCATTCCAGCAATGGCGACCAGGCCGGATCGGAACCGAAATTCGGCGTATCGATCCTCTGTTCATTGTAGCCTGTCAGATCAATGGAATAGAGTTGCGGTCCGCCGGCGCCCGCCGGCTGCCTGAAGAACATGATGACCCGGCCATTCGGCGCCCAGGTCGGTCCTTCATTGTGAAATCCGGTGGTCAGAATGCGTTCGCCCGATCCGTCCGGTCGCATGACACCGATGGAGAACTTGCCGCCAGACTGCTTGGTGAAGGCGATAAGGTCTCCGCGCGGCGACCAGACCGGGGTCGAATAGGACCCGTCCCCGAAGGAAATCCGTTTTTGATCGCTGCCGTCGGCGTTCATGACATAGAGCTGCTGACGTCCGCCGCGATCGGATTCAAAGACAATCTGCCGTCCGTCCGGAGAATAGGAGGGCGAGGTGTCGATGGCGGTCGTATTGGTGAGCCTGGTGGTTGATCGGGAGCGGAGATCCATCGTGTAGATGTTGGCGTTGCCGCCCTGCTCCAGACTCATGATCACTTTCTGGCCGTCGGGAGAAAACCGCGGCGAGAAGGTCATGCCAGGGAAATTGCCGACCAGTTCGCGCTGACCTGTCTCCAGTTGCAGCAGATAGACGCGCGGCTCGCCGTTGGCGAAAGACATATAGGTCACTTCCTGACGGTTGGGCGAGAAGCGCGGCGTCAGAACAAGGTCGTCGCCCTGGGTCAGAAACCTCAGATTGGCGCCATCCTGATCCATGATGGCCAGTTGCTTGCGGCGATCGTTGCGCGGCCCGGTTTCCGAAACGAACACGACGCGCGTGTCGAAATAGCCGCGCTCGCCCGTCAGCCGCTGGTAGATCGCATCGGCGATGATATGCGCGACGCGACGCCAGTTCTCGGGCTGGGTAAAGAATTGCTGACCGATCAACTGCTGCGCGGCGAATGTGTCCCACAGGCGGAATTCTGTTTTCAGGCGCCCGTCCGCTTCGCGGGTTACGCGCCCGACGACGATCGCCTGGGCGTTGATTACCCTCCAGTCCTCAAAACGTGGCGCGACGTCCGGATTGGTGATCTTCTGGATAAAGGCCTTCGGATCGATTGGCGCAAACAGGCCTGACCGACGCAGATCGGCTGCTATGACCTCGGAAATCTGCCGTCCGATATCGTCATCCGAGATGAACTCGGTCACCGCGAGCGGCAGCGGTTCGACATTGCCCTTGTTGATGTCGATCTCGACCAGTGCCTTGGCCGGCATCAGGGCGACGAGCATGATCGCCAAGGCGCACAGAACGATCGCCGAACCATTCCCCGCTCTTTGTTTCTTTCTGCTCAAGCTTTTGTAAAACATCGGTTTCCGTTACTTTTCTAGAACATTTGACTGGGGTCGAAATTCAAAACGACATTCGACCAGACCCCGTATTTCTCGATCGGCAGTTCGTAGGGTTCGCAACGCAGAACTGCCCGTCGCACGCTGTCGGAAAGCGTTCGGCGCGCCGTGTCGGTTCCGCCGCGCGCATCAACCTGCGGCTGACCGTCGATATATCCCGACTGGTTCAGGTTCATCTTCACCTGGATCCGCACATCTTCCGCCCCCGACATTCCGGCAACGAGTTGCCAGCAGCTTTCCACCTTGCGCCTCAGGGCGTCAATCTCGCTGATCGAAAGCGTTTGCGCGACCTGTTGGGTGTCCGAACCGAGGCTGGCCTGCTTGCGGCTGCGCGCGGCGCCCCCGCCGGCGGTGTCCTGCCGGTTCAGCAACGCCTCGATCTGATCGGCGTTGAAATCACTCTCCTGTCGGGCGGCGACCTCGGTGCGCTTGGGCGGCTCCGGCCGCGCCTTCGGCGTTGGTATCCTCTCAGGCAGAGCGGCTTCTTCCGGTTTTGGCTGCTCGATCGGCTCATCGACGGGATCTGGAGAAACTTCCTGAGGTTTTTCCGGCAGCGATGCGATTTCGGTCGCCGCCTGTGGCTTCGGCGTTTCCGTCGGCTCTACTTTGACTTTGGGCTCGGGAACAGGCGCCGGTTCGCTGGCCGGCGCAGAGGCGGTCTCAATCGCCTTCTCGACCGTAAGGTCGGCCTGTTTTTCGGTATCCGCCGATTTCAGGTCCACGGTGTTGTTTCCAATGGTCTGGGCGTCCTCGACCGGCTCCGGGCGCACCGTGGGCAAGGGCGCAGCGATCTCGCGCTCCGGTTCCTCTTTCACGCCCTGCTGGACCTGGGTGATCGACGATACGGGAATGATATCGACCGGAAGCGCCTCGACATCAGCCACGTCATGCGACTTTGGAGGCGCCAGGACGATCAGGCCCCAACCGAGAAGGACGGCGTGCAATATCGTGGATATGGTGAGGCCAATCTTCATTGACTGGGTTCACCCCTCCTGCTCCTGGAGCGTAACGAGGCCAAGATTGCGATATCCGGCGGACGAGATGCGCGCCATGACCTTCATCACCGTTCCGTAGTCGGCATTACGGTCACCGCGCACATAGATGCGCTCCTGATAGCCGGTCGTCGCAATCGCCTGGAGTTTGGCGACGATCTCGTCGAATGGCACCTCGGTTTCCTGAAGGAAAATCTGGCCCTGATCGTTCACGGAAATGGTGATCGGCTGGGTCTCGGAATTGAGCGCGCTCGCGTCGGTCTCCGGCAAATCGATGGGAACGCCGACCGTCAGGAGCGGCGCCGCGACCATGAAGATGATCAAAAGAACAAGCATGACGTCAACAAACGGCGTGACGTTGATCTCCGCCATCGGCGCCATGCGCCGGCCGCGACGTCCTGAAGGCCGGCCTCGCTTGGCGCCCATCATGCTTCCCGTGGCGATAGCCATGGTTGAAACTCCTACTCCGCCGCCTGGCGGGACTGCATGCGTTCGTCGATCTGACGAGACAGGATGCCCGAAAACTCGTCTGCGAAACCTTCCATGCGCGCCGTCAGCTTGCCCGCATCCGCGGAAAACTTGTTGTAGGCGATGACCGCGGGGATGGCCGCAAGGAGACCGATGGCGGTGGCCAGCAGCGCCTCGGCGATGCCGGGAGCTACAACAGCGAGGTTCGTCGATTTAGAGCCAGCGATCGCCTGGAAGGACGTCATGATTCCGACGACCGTTCCGAACAGGCCGATGAACGGCGCTGAAGCGCCGATCGACGCGAGCGAACCGAGCCGGGCCTCAAGGCCCTCCGTTTCCCTGGCGAGCGCGACATCCATCGCCTTGTCGATACGCATCTGCAAGCCCATCGGAGTGCGAGCGCCGCGCTCGAAAGATTTTTTCCACTCCCGCATCGCCGAGACGAAAATCGTGCCCATGCCGGTCGTCGTGCGATCCTGCAAGGACTGATAAAGCTCTTCCAGAGACTGCCCCGACCAGAACACCTGCTCGAAACGGTCATACTGGCGACGCGTGCGCCCATAACTAAAAGATTTGTCGACAATGATCGCCCACGTCCAGATCGATGCGACGATCAATCCGAGAATGACAATCTTGACGACAATGCCCGCCTGCATGAACAGCGACCACAGAGTGATGTCACCTGTAGCAGCCAATCCTACCTGTTCCATTCAACTTACCTTCGAATCCGAGCGTCCGGACAATGCGCGCACCTTAAAAACCGGCGTCAAATCGCGCATATCCACGCAATATTCGGCAGATTGAAAAATCCGATATGTCCACTCACCCGCCAATTTGTGTCGCGACAAACTTTGGTCAAAGGAAGGCGCGACCGATCGCGCCATCCTCCGCCCGATCATTAAGACATATTTATGGTTAATGACAGGTTATGACAATAAAACCGGGCATTCGCGGCATTTTATCGCCGATTGCAACTTCAGACTGAGAATAGCGCGGAAAGGCCGTCCGGCAGCCGTCTGACCCGACCTTCTCCGTTGACCACAGCCACGGTGACGGCGGCTGTAAGGAGCAGCCTGTCCCCGATCCCAATCTCCTGTTCGAGTTCCAGCCGGGCCCCGGTGACCCTGCGCGTGCGGGTTCGGATTTCGACAATATCGTCCATCCGGGCAGCGGCGAGGAAATCGATCAACATGCGCCGTACGACAAAGGCGGCGCTGCCTTCCTCGTCTCCCATGCGCATATCGCCCTGGGTAATTCCGAGGCAGCGCAGATAGTCGGTCCGACCCCGCTCCAGGAAATGCAGGTAGCGGGCATGATAGACCACGCCTGAAAAATCGGTGTCTTCGTAATAGACACGCTGCATCAACCGGTGACCGTCTTCGGTGATCGTTCCCGCAAGCGTGAGAGACAACGCAACCTCCTTCTGCAAGCGCCTTTGCGCGACCCGACGGACCATATTTCCGATGGAAGAGCAATGGCAAGTGCTTGATGCGACCGCCGAATTGTGGAAAGAGCCATTGCAATCCTGACACATTCCGGCGCTAACGCTTTTCGGAATCGGGGGATTTGCCGCGCGAACCGGACGGCGCAGGCCGCAGCGGTTCCGGATGTGGACCGATACCGGAAAGCTGACGGCGTGTCGTCGCCTTTCGGACCATGCATCGCACAGATGCGCAAACGGAGATGAATTGGATGAAAATTGCTGTTCTCGGTGGCGACGGATTCGTCGGCTGGCCCACATCGCTGCACCTGTCGCAACTTGGACACGACGTCCATATCATCGACAATCTGAGCCGGCGTTGGATCGATACGGAACTGGGCGTGCAGTCGCTGACGCCGATGGACTCCATTCAGGAACGGACCCGCATATGGCATGAGGAAACTGGCCGCCGCATCCATTTCCACCTGATCGACATTGCGCGGGATTACGATGTGCTGAAGAACTGGCTGACGGAAAACCAGCCAGACGCCATCGTTCACTTCGCCGAACAGCGCGCCGCGCCCTATTCGATGAAATCCGACCGGCACAAGAACTACACCGTCAACAATAATGTCAACGCGACGCATAATTTGCTGAACGCGCTTGTCGAAACCGACACGGACGCGCATCTCGTGCATCTCGGCACCATGGGCGTCTACGGCTATTCGACCGTCGGGGCCGCCATTCCCGAAGGCTATCTGCCGGTTGGCATCGAGACGATGGACGGCGTCACCGCAACCCAGGAAATCCTGTATCCCGCCAATCCGGGATCCATCTATCACATGACAAAGTGTCTGGATCAGTTGCTCTTCCAGTTCTATGCGAAGAATGATGGGCTGAGAATTACCGACCTGCACCAGGGCATCGTCTGGGGCACGCACACCGACCAGACGCGGCGCCACCCGCAGCTCATCAACCGGTTCGACTATGATGGCGACTACGGAACGGTGCTGAACCGCTTCCTGATCCAGGCCGCCATCGGCTATCCGCTGACAGTACACGGCACTGGTGGTCAGACGCGCGCCTTCATCCATATCCAGGATTCCGTGCGCTGCGTCGAACTGGCGCTGAAGAGCGCGCCCGGGCGTGGCGACAAGGTCAAGATCTTCAACCAGATGACGGAAACGCACCGTGTGCGCGACCTCGCCGAAATCGTCGCGCGAATCGCCGACGCGAAGATCGCCTACCTCCCCAATCCGCGCAAGGAAGCGGCCGAGAACGATCTGGTTGTCAAGAACGATCAGTTCCTTCAGCTTGGTCTCAATCCGATCACCCTGGAAGAAGGTCTGCTGGAAGAAGTCGTCGATGTCGCGAAGAAATTCGCTTACCGCGTCGATCGTAGCCGTATTCCGGCCGCCTCCGCGTGGACGAAGGACATCAAGCCCACGCTCAACACCGATCCGGAAGGCAAAGCCCTGAAATCGGCTTCCTGACGCAGGCATGACTGAAAATAGCCTTCGCGAGGACGCGCCGGCGGCACATCGCTTCGCCTACGTGACGCTCGTCACCAACGCCGACTACGCCGGCGGCGCGCTCGCCCTCGTCAGATCGATACGACTGACGGGACCCCAGGCCGACATCGTCGTGCTGCATACCGGAGGCGTCTCGGCTGACGATCTGGCGCCAATTTCCGCGCTTGGCGCGCGTCTTGTCGCGGCGGATCTCCTGCCCACGTCCGATGCGTTCAATGATCGGCATGCGCGCGCGAAACTGCACGCCAATTCGCCGTTCACCAAAGGGCGCAAGCCCGGTTTCCACACGCCGCTCGACAATTTCGTCAAGCTGAGGCTGTGGCAAATGACGCAATACGAGCGCTGCGTCTTCATTGACGCCGACGCGCTGGTCCTGCGCAACATCGACAGGCTGTTCGCCTATCCGGAATTCTCGGCGGCGCCGAACGTCTATGAGACGGTCGCCGATTTTCACCGGCTGAATTCCGGCGTCTTCGTGGCGCGACCGTCTGACGACACCTTCGCAGACATGATGCAGAAGCTCGATTCGCCCGACGCCTTCTGGCGGCGCACGGACCAGACCTTCCTCCAGGACTATTTCGGTGAATGGCACGGACTGCCGGTCTTCTACAACATGCTTCAATATGTCTGGTTCAACCTGCCTGAACTCTGGGACTGGAAATCGATTGGCGTCTTGCATTACCAGTACGAAAAGCCTTGGGAAAAGGACAATCCGAAGGCTGAACACCTGGCGCCTCTGATCGAACTCTGGAAGGCTTATTATTCCGGAGAGAATATTCCCGACATCGCCAACCTCGCCAACCCAACCGGACAGGACTGATGCGAATCCTTGTAACGGGAGGAAGCGGTCTCGTCGGGCGTTTTATCGTTCGCCGACTTGCCGCCGACGGCCACGATGTCACAATCGCCGGTCGGCGCGAGCCCGATCCGACCCTGTTTTCCAGCGCAGTCAACTTCCACCTTTTCGATCTCGATCCGGACGCCGATTACACATCTGTCATGGAGGGGTTCGATTGCCTCGTCCATGCGGCCTTCTCGCATGTGCCTGGCCGTTACCGCGGCGGTGAAGGCGACGATGTTGAGGGCTTCAGGGCGCGCAATCTCGATGCGACCGTAAAATTGTTCGAGACAGCGGCAGAGAGCGGCGTGAAGCGCGGCGTCTTTCTCTCGACCCGGGCCGTCTATGGCAAGCATCCGAAGGGCGTGAAGCTGTTCGAGACCACATCGTGTAATCCGGATACCGAGTACGGCGCCGTCAAGCGGGCCAGTGAGATACATCTTCAGACGCTTTCGCGAAGTTCACCGCTTTCCGTCGCCAGTCTTCGTATTACCGGCGTCTATGGCCAATCCCCGACCGACACAACGCACAAATGGGAAGATCTCTTCGCGGACTATCTGGCCGGAGAACCGATCGGCGCGCGCTGCGGAACCGAGGTGCACGGAGTCGATGTGGCCAGCGCCGTCGCACTTTTGCTCGAAAAACCGGTCGAGGCAGTATCGGGTGAAATCTTCAACGTGTCCGATATTCTGGTTGATCGCCATGACCTGCTCGACATGGTCAGGCTCCAAACCGGATGCTCGCACGCCTTGCCGGGGCGGTCGGATAGCCTGCCGAACATTATGGATACGGATAAACTGCGTGGCCTCGGCTGGCGTCCGGGTGGTTTGCCTCTTCTGAAGAAATCCGTGGCCGGCATGCTGACGCGCTGAGCGCGCGGGTTCTTATCGTTCCGGATCTTCCTGGAAGAGGCTGATCTGCTGCTGGGCCAGATCGCGCGGGACGTCGAGACCAAGATGCCGCCAGGCGTTGGCGGTCAGGATGCGCCCGCGCGGCGTGCGCTGAATTAGCCCCTGCTGGATCAGATAGGGCTCGATGATGTCCTCGATCGCGTCGCGCGGTTCCGACAGGCCAGCGGCAATGGTTTCTATCCCCACTGGCCCGCCTCCGAAATTGCCAGCGATCATCCCGAGATACCGGATATCGAGCTGGTCGAGGCCTTTCTGGTCGACCGCAAGGCGGGTCAAGGCTTCGTCGGCGATCTGTTTTGTCACGGATTCGGCCTTGGCGACTTCCGCAAAGTCACGCACGCGCCGCAGCAGGCGGCCTGCGATGCGCGGCGTGCCGCGTGCCCGACGGGCGATCTCGAGCGCGCCGTCATCGGTTATCGGTAACCCCATCATGCGCGAGCCGCGTTTGACGATATGTTCGAGCTCCGCGATAGTGTAGAAATTCAGACGCACCGGAATTCCGAACCGGTCTCGCAAAGGCGTCGTGAGAAGACCGAGCCGCGTGGTGGCGGCGACGAGCGTGAAACGGGCCAGTTCGATCTTGACGGACCGCGCGGCCGGCCCCTCGCCGATGATCAAATCGAGCTGGAAATCCTCCATCGCCGGGTAAAGAATCTCCTCCACCGCCGGATTCAATCTGTGGATCTCGTCGATAAAAAGCACGTCGCGGTCTTCGAGGTTCGTCAGAAGCGCTGCAAGGTCCCCCGCCTTGGCGATAACCGGCCCGGAAGTGGATCTGAAATTGACGCCCAGCTCCCGCGCCATGATCTGGGCGAGCGTCGTCTTGCCGAGCCCCGGAGGACCCACGAAAAGTACGTGATCGAGCGCTTCCTCGCGGCCTCTCGCCGCCTCTATGAACACCTTGAGGTTGGAACGGGCGTCCGCCTGACCGACGAAATCGTCAAGCGTCTGCGGCCGCAGCGATGTTTCCACGTCTTCGCCGCGACGCTCTCCGGACACGATCCTGTTCGGCTCACTCATGGTTCAGTCCAATTGTCCCGTCACTGCGCCAACTCCCGCAGGCCAAGCCTGATGAGAGCGGCCGAATCCGTATTCTCGCCGGCGTGCTTGAGCGCCGCCGCGACGGCCGAGGCCGCCTGGTCTCTCGAATAGCCGAGATTTGCAAGCGCTGAAACCGCATCGCTGACCGGACCGCTCGCCACGCCGTCGCCGATCTGCTGTTTCAGGCCGATCGCCATGCCGGCGTCGCCCGCAAAGGCCGGCGCCTTGTTCTTCAGTTCGGTGACGATGCGTTGCGCCACCTTGGGTCCGATGCCTGGCGCCCGGGCCACCATCGCCTTGTCTTGCAGCGCGACCGCATTGGCCAGATCCGGCGCCGACAGGGTGGATAGAACGGCAAGCGCAACCTTGGCGCCGACCCCCTGCACGCTTTGCAGCAGCCGGAACCATTCCCGCTCGATCGCCGAGGCGAAACCGTAAAGCTTGAGCTGGTCCTCGCGCACGAATGTCTCGATCTGCAGCGTCACCGCTTCGCCGACGGAACCGAGCCCGGCCAGCGTTTGCGCCGAACAGAAGACGACATAACACACGCCGTGTACATCGATGAGAACGTGATCCTCCCCGATTTCCTCGATTGTTCCCTTGAGCTTTCCGATCATTCGTCTTCTTTCATCAGCCGGCGGCAATCCGCATCTGTAAATCCGCGCTTTTCCTGTTGTGGGCGTGACAAATGGCGATGGCGAGCGCGTCGGCGGCGTCGTCGGTGTCGAACTCCGCGCGCGGCATCAAAACCCGCACCATCATGTGGATTTGCTTCTTGTCGCCATGTCCGACGCCGATCACGGATTTCTTGACCGCATTCGGGGCATATTCGGAGACTTTGAGCCCCGCAAGCCCGGGCACCAGCAGGGCCACGCCCCGCGCCTGTCCGAGCTTGAGGGTGGCGGACGCATCCTTGTTGACGAAAGTCGCCTCCACCGCCGCTTCATCGGGACGATAAGCATGAAGTATCTCCGTCAGCCCCTCGTGCAACTGGCACAGCCGCGACGCCAGATCCAGGCTGCCGTCGGAACGCACCGTGCCGGAAGCCACAAACCGCAACCCGTTGCCCAGACTCTCGACAACGCCCCAGCCGGTGCGTCTCAAGCCGGGATCGATTCCGATGATTCGACAGGTGTCTTGGTGCGCCATGACCTCTCTTCAAGCCCGTTCGTTATTGTCAGCTATGGCATACAGATGCGAACAAAACAAAAACATTTCGTAAATACTAACAATAAAACCCGGATCAGCGCACCGACCCGGGTTCAAAACAGCACTGCGAACAATGGAAATTCAGGCAGTCGCGAGTTTCGACATCACATCGTCGGAAATGTCGAAATTGGCGTAGACGTTCTGTACGTCGTCATCGTCTTCGAGCGCGTCGATGAGCTTCAACAACGTTCCCGCCTTGTCCTCGTCGACTGCTGTTTCGGTTTGCGGCTTCCAGACGGGTTTGACCGATTCAGCTTCGCCAAGCGTCTCCTCCAGAGCCGTCGACACGTCACCGATATCCTCGAAAGCGCAACTTATAACGTGTCCGTCAGGGCCGGACTGCACATCGTCAGCGCCCGCCTCGATCGCCGCTTCCATGATGGCGTCCTCGTCGCCCGCCTCCGGCTTGTAGATGATTTCGCCCACGCGATCAAACATGAAGGCGACCGATCCGGTCTCGCCAAGCGTTCCGCCGTTCTTGGTAAAGCAGGCGCGCACGTTGGAGGCCGAGCGATTGCGATTGTCGGTCAGCACCTCGACGATGACGGCGATGCCGCCCGGGCCGTAGCCCTCGTAGCGGATTTCCTCGTAGTCTTCGCTGTCGCCGCCGGCGCCTTTGTTGATGGCGCGCTGGATATTGTCCTTGGGCATCGACTGGCCCTTGGCGTTCTGCACCGCCAGGCGGAGCCGCGGATTACCCTCGATGTCCCCCCCGCCCATCTTGGCGGCGACGGTGATTTCCTTTGAAAGTTTGGAGAACAGCTTCGAGCGCTGGGCGTCCTGACGTCCCTTGCGGTGCATTATGTTCTTGAATTTCGAATGGCCTGCCATGGCGCTCCGTCCAAAGTCTTATTGTGAAATTTGCCGCCTTATAGGCAAAGACGCAGATGTCGTCCAGAAGGACCCGCTGTCGCGCGTCACATTCCTTCGAGGCGCGCGCCGCCAGCATGCTTTGATCAAAAGAGAGTCGCTGCCTATGGACTGCGGCGCATACTTACCTATTCTTCTTCATACGGGATCGATCAGACGGGGCAGGGACCATGACGAACTTCATGCGGAACTCAGGCCAGGCGCTGGCCGTCATTGCGATTTTTCTCTTCACGAGCGGGATGAGCACACAACCGCTGCAGATCCAGAGCAGCGTCGACGAAGCGCCGCGGGCGGTCTCAATCTGCCAGGCGATCGCCGGCCGGCAAACCCGCCCACAGGCGCAGCCGGTCAATGGCGAGCCGGTGGAAAGAAATCATGTGCGTTTTACCTATGTAACGCACTCCACCTATTTCGTTGAGACCGCCGGAGGCGTCACCATCGCAACCGACTACAACGGCTATATCGGCTTTCGCGATCCCCCGTCCGTCGTGACGATGAACAAGGCGCATTCCAGCCACTGGACCGCCAGCCCCGATCCCGCCATCGACTATGTGCTGACCGGATGGAACCCCGAGGGCGACGGGCCGATCAAACACAGTCTGGTGGTGGGCGACGCCTATGTCCGCAATGTCACAACCGATATCAGATCGGTCTTTTCGGGCTTCGAGAAGGACGGCAACTCGATCTTCATCTTCGAAGTCGCAGGTCTCTGCATCGGCCACCTCGGTCACCTGCACCATGAACTTGACGACAGCCATATTGCGGCAATCGGTCGGCTCGACGTGGTTATGGTGCCCGTCGACGGCGGCCTGACCATCGGTCATGAAAGCATGAGTGAAATCGTCAAGCGGCTCAGGGCTTCGGTCATTCTGCCGATGCACCGTCGCGGATCATCCATCGGCTCGTTTCTGAACCTGTTCGGCGCGGATTTCGCCCACGAATTCCGCAACTCCGACAATCTGACGCTCAGTCTGCGCACACTGCCGGACCAGCCAACGATCATCGTGCTTAACGGGGTATGACGTCGGCGCAGACTTAGTCGAAAACCGGGAGCGCTTCCTGAAGCCGCGCTCCGATGCGCAACGGCGAAATCTTTTCGGCAAGGCCCGTGCGGTCCGAGATCTCGACCGCCACGCCGCACACCGTCACCGGGCCGTCAGCAACCTCGAACCGGCCCTTCGGGATTTTGTTGACGAAGCGCTGCAGCGGTTCTTCCTTGTCCATCCCAATCGATGAATCATAGTCCCCGCACATGCCCACATCGCTCATATAGGCCGTGCCGCCATTGAGAATCTGGTAATCCGCCGTCGGAATATGCGTATGGGTGCCGACGACAAGGCTCGCGCGGCCGTCCACGAAGTGACCAAAGCACTGCTTCTCGCTTGTCGCCTCGGCATGGAAATCGAACACCACCGCGTCCGCCTGTTCTCCGAGCGGACAGGCCGCGAGTTCGTCTTCGGCGGCCTGGAAAGGATCATCGAGATCCGGATGCATGAAAACCCGGCCCATGATGTTGGAAACCAGCACCCGCGCGCCGTTTTTTGCCAAATAGAGGCCGGAGCCGCGACCCGGCGTTCCTGACGGAAAATTGGCTGGCCGCAGAAAACGATCATGACTGTCACAGAAGATGAGGGCTTCGCGCTGATCCCAGACATGGTTGCCTGTGGTCACCACATCTGCGCCGGCCTCGATCGTCCTTAAATAGATTTCTTCGGTGATGCCGAATCCGCCGGCGGCGTTTTCGCCGTTCACGACGACAAAATCAAAGCTGTATTCCTCGATCAGCGTCGGCAATTTTTTCCAGACGGCGTTACGTCCGTTGCGGCCGACCATATCCCCCAGAAAAAGCAAACGCATTCAACAACACCTGTATCAGTCTTGGACGGAAAAACGGCGCATGCCGCTTTCCGTTAATATGGCCGGCAGCGGAATATCATGATCCTCCGCGGGAACGGTTTCGACCTCCTGGACGTCCAGCGCGACGCCGATCAGCCGTGGCATCTTACCCCTGTCGCGTAGTCTGGCAATGGCTCTGTCATAGTGTCCCGCGCCATAGCCTATACGGTGTCCGGTCAAATCGAACGCGGCCAGCGGCGCCAGAATCAGATCCGGATCTAGAACTTCCGCTTCTTCTCCAGGGCCCGCCGTGCCGAAACCGGTGTCAACCATCGGCGCGCCGCGCACAAGTCCGCGGAAGCGGATGGTCGTGCGGTCGATCACGACCGGCAGGCACAGACGCGCGCCCTTCTCCATCAACCGGAACATCAGGGGACGAACATCGACTTCCGAGCGGATCGGCCAGAAACCGGACACGATCTCGCCGGGGCGGATGTCAATCGAACCCGCGCCGATTTCAGCAATTGCGAGGCTGGCTTCGATCCGCGCTTCGGGATCCATTGCGTCGCGCGACAACAAAGCCGAATTGCGAATCTCGGCCTTGGATGGTGAACGCGTCATGGAGAAGATCCGGGGCAGGCGGTGGAGAAGACGACGAGACGATCCACGACGACCGATGGACGATTTACGATCCCGGGAACCTACAAAGTAGGTGGGCGCCGTGTGAAAAAACCCACGGGTCTAAACAGGGACAGCTCCCTTAGGATCGATTAAGGCCCCGGGGATTGTGTGTCCTGTCGGGAAGCGCAGATCGCAATCCGAATATAGTCCTTGCAAATGCCAAATGGAAGCGTCCGAACGACCGAATTTTATCGCAGTCGCATCAGGCCTGCTCGAGCTTTATGGCGATGCGCTCGACCTGCTCTGTGACGTCGTCGACCGCAGCGACCAGCGCGGATTCAGCCTTGTCCGCCTGGGTGAGCGCCGCGTCACGCGTTTTTTTCAGACTGCCCATCTCGTTTTCCAGACCGTCTAGCTTGCGTTGGGCCTCCGAAAGCTCGTCCATGACCAGAATGCCGGCCATGACCGTCAGCCGAAGATCGCCGATTTCACCGAACTGACCCTTCAGATGACTGACGTAACGGTCGAACCGATTCGCCAGTTCGCTCAGATGGTCTTCCTGGCCGGCTTCGCAGGCCATTCTGTAGGCCTTGCCGTCGATATTTACAGTCACTTCAGCCATGAGTCCTACCGATCGATAACGGCGCGAATGGTTTCCATCGCCGCGACAAGGCGACGCGACACCTCGCGATTTGCTTCCTGAAGCCGAGTCGCGCGATCCTCGGAATGATCGAGTTCCTGGGCCAGCCGCGATCGGTCCGCGTTGAGGCGCTGGACTTCCTCATCCGCGTCAGCCGCGTCGCGGCTTTTTTCGACATGCCCATCCACTGCGTTCTCAAGACGCGTAAGGACCTTGGTCAGTTCATCGAGAGCTGTTTTTGCTGTTTTCGCGCCCGGCATAACACGTTGCCCTGTGCTGGCAAGCACCCGAATCACCATGTTATCGGGCACTTACCGTATTGAGATTAAGCAATGTCGCAAGCAACCGTCAACGTTCTTGCAACGCTGGTGCACATGATTTTGATTTGAACCCTGACGTGAAGACAGTTCGCGACTTTTTCACAGCGCGGCGCTTTTTGCAGGATTCAGTCCTTCGCGGCGCGTGCGCCAACCCCGCGCCGCAAGGGTTTCAGCGACGTGGATTATGTGGTCGGCCTTTGTTGACTCCTTGTTTGCACCTGCTATGTGTCACCTGCTTTACGGGCTGTGGGGGTTCAGAATTTCGACCACGCAAAACAGCGAATTCTGATCGCCGACCGTTCCGATCCCGAGCCTTCCTGAAACGACTGTAAAAGCCGAGTTGTCATGATCCCACGCGAAAAACACGACCGGATGGCCAATGCGATCCGTTTTCTGTCGATGGACGCCGTCGAAAAGGCAAAGTCCGGTCACCCCGGGCTGCCGATGGGCGCAGCCGACATAGCCACGGTCCTGTTTACGCGTTTCATGAAATTTGATCCGAAAGTGCCCAATTGGCCGGATCGCGACCGGTTCGTCCTGTCCGCCGGACACGGTTCGATGCTTCTCTACTCGTTGCTTTATTTGCTCGGATACGAAGACATCAACCTGGAGGAAATCAAGAATTTCCGTCAGCTTGGATCGAATACGGCGGGTCATCCTGAATATGGCCATGCCGCCGGCATCGAAACGACCACTGGTCCGCTTGGCCAGGGTCTGGCGAACGCCGTGGGCATGGCGATTGCAGAGCGCAAGCTCAACGACGAATTCGGCGACGATCTGGTCGACCACCACACCTATGTGCTCGCCGGCGACGGTTGCCTTATGGAAGGCATCAGCCACGAGGCGATTTCACTTGCGGGCCACCTCAAGCTCAACAAGCTGATCGTCTTCTGGGACGACAACGGCATTTCGATCGATGGCCCCGTCAGCCTTACCGACTCCACCGATCAGATCGCCCGCTTCGAGGCAGCCAGATGGAACACCATTTCCGTTGACGGTCACGATACAGAAGCAATAGCCGACGCGATCGAAAGCGCGCACAACTCGGACAAACCGACGATGATCGCCTGCAAGACAGTCATTGGTTTCGGCGCGCCGACCAAGGCCGGCACGGCGAAGGCGCATGGATCGCCGCTCGGCGATAAGGAAATTGCGGAAACGCGGAAAGCGCTCGGCTGGTCGGAAGCGCCCTTCGAGATACCTTCCGATATTGTCGACATGTGGCGGCTCGCAGGGTTGCGCTCCACCAAGGAGCGCAAGGCCTGGCAAGAGCGGCTCGCCGAATCGACTTCCGAGGCCCGGACGATTTTTGAGCGCCGCATGAACGGCGGTCTGCCCGGCGGCTTCGAGTCCGCCATCGACGCGTACAAGAAAAAGCTCGCCCGCGAACAACCGGCCATGGCGACCCGCAAATCGTCCGAAGCAGCGCTCGGCGTGATCAACGCGGCTATTCCGGAAACAATTGGCGGATCCG
This sequence comes from Hoeflea sp. CAU 1731, assembly GCF_039888615.1. Taxonomy (NCBI): domain Bacteria; kingdom Pseudomonadati; phylum Pseudomonadota; class Alphaproteobacteria; order Hyphomicrobiales; family Rhizobiaceae; genus Hoeflea; species Hoeflea sp. CAU 1731. The sequence goes on from NZ_JBDQQS010000003.1 coordinate 295,341, forward strand.
CGGACCTGACCGGGTCCAACAACACAAAGACCGAGATTATGGGCGTCATCACGCCTGATGATTTCTCCGGCCGCTATCTGCACTATGGCGTGCGCGAACACGGCATGGCCGCAGCCATGAACGGCATCAGCCTGCATGGCGGCCTTATACCCTATAGCGGCGGTTTCCTCATCTTCTCGGACTATTGCCGCCCCTCGATCAGGCTCGCCGCGCTGATGGGCATCCGAGTCATACACGTCCTGACGCACGATTCCATCGGATTGGGAGAAGACGGACCGACCCACCAGCCGGTCGAACACATGGCGTCGCTGCGCGCCATTCCCAACCTTCTGACCTTCCGTCCCGCCGATGCGACGGAAGTGCTGGAATGCTGGCAACTGGCGCTGGAATCGGAGCATCGCCCGTCGGCGCTTGCGCTGACGCGGCAGGATCTTCCGTCCATTCGTCCGGAGTATGAAGAAGAAAACATGTGCGCCTTCGGCGCCTATGATCTCGCGCCGTCAAGCGATGCCGACATCACGATCTTCGCCTCCGGATCAGAGGTCGAGATCGCGCTGGATGTGCGCACAAAACTTGAGGCGGCTGGCCATGTAGCCCGTGTCGTTTCCGTCCCGAGCTTCGAGCTGTTTGAAGAACAGTCGGAAGAATACAAGGAAGCCATCATCGGCGATTCGCCTATCAAGGTGGCGATCGAAGCCGGAATCCGGCAGGGCTGGGATCGTTTTATCGGAAATGACGGCCTGTTCGTCGGCATGCACGGTTTTGGCGCATCGGCGCCTTACAAGGACCTGTACAGTCATTTCGGAATCACCGCCCAGGACGCGTTCGAAATCATCCTGTCGACGCTGGAAAGCCTGGCTGGCCAGGAAGACTGAATAAAAAGTTGTCAACACCCCTTGAGTGACAAGGGCATATTTCGGGAGACCCATTGATGACCGTCAAAGTCGCAATCAACGGATTTGGCCGCATCGGCCGCAACGTGCTGCGCGCCATTATCGAATCGGGCCGGACTGATATCGAGGTGATCGCGATCAACGACCTCGGACCGGTTGAAACGAACGCGCACCTGCTGAGATATGACAGCGTTCACGGCCGCTTTCCGGCGGAAGTGACGGTTGACGGGGAAACCATCGATGTCGGCAAGGGTCCGATCAAAGTGACCGCGATCCGCGACCCCAAGGAATTGCCTTGGGGCGATGTGGACGTCGCCCTTGAATGCACCGGCATCTTCACCTCGCGGGAAAAAGCGGCGCTGCATCTTGAAAACGGATCAAGCCGCGTTCTCGTTTCGGCTCCGGCCTCCGGCGCCGACAAGACCATCGTCTATGGCGTCAACACCGATGCGCTGACAGCCGACGACCTCGTCGTTTCGAATGCATCCTGCACAACGAACTGCCTCGCGCCGGTCGCCTACACGCTGAACAAGGCCATCGGCATCGACAAGGGGTTCATGACGACCATCCATTCCTACACGGGCGACCAGCCGACGCTCGACACGATGCACAAGGATCTGTATCGCGCGCGCGCCGCAGCCATGTCGATGATCCCGACATCGACCGGCGCGGCAAAGGCCGTCGGCCTCGTCCTGCCGGAACTCAATGGCAAGCTCGACGGCGTCGCCATCCGCGTTCCGACGCCGAATGTGTCTGTTGTCGATTTCAATTTCATCGCCTCCCGCGAAACCAGCGTGGAGGAAGTCAACGACGCCATCCGGACCGCCGCCAACGGCGAACTCAAAGGCATCCTCGCCTTCACGGATGAATCGCTCGTTTCGATCGACATGAACCACAATCCGCATTCGTCGATTTTCCACATGGACCAGACCAAGGTGATGGATGGCACATTCGTGCGCATCCTGTCCTGGTACGACAATGAGTGGGGCTTCTCGAACCGCATGTCGGATACAGCCGTTGCCATGGGCAAGCTCATCTGAACTTCGCAGGAAGAGCAGTGACATGACCATATTCAAGACTCTTGACGATCTGAAAGATATCGCCGGCAAACGGGTTCTCGTCCGCGTGGACCTGAATGTGCCGGTCAAGGACGGGAGGGTGACGGACACGACGCGCATCGAACGCGTGGCGCCGACCATCCTTGAATTGGCGTCGAAGAACGCCAAGGTCATCCTGCTTGCGCATTTCGGACGCCCCAAGGGCAAACCCGAGACGACGATGTCGCTCGGTCCGATCGCCGACAAGGTGGAAGAGGTGCTCGACCAGCGGGTGCACTTCACGCCCGACTGCATCGGCGAGCCCGTGGCCGAGGCAATGTCGCACATGAACAATGGCGACGTATTGCTACTGGAAAACGTGCGCTTCTACGCCGGCGAGGAAGCCAACGACCCGGAATTCGCAAAGGCGCTGGCTGCAGAAGGCGACATCTACGTCAACGACGCATTTTCGGCGGCGCATCGCGCGCACGCCTCGACGGAAGGGCTGGCGCATCTGCTCCCCGCCTATGCCGGACGGACGATGCAGGCCGAACTCGAAGCACTGGAGCAGGGCCTGGGCGACCCCGACCGCCCCGTCGTCGCCATCGTCGGTGGCGCCAAGGTCTCCACCAAGATCGACCTGCTGATGAACCTCGTGCACAAGGTCGACGCGCTTGTCATCGGCGGCGGCATGGCGAACACCTTCCTGGCGGCGCGGGGCACTGACGTCGGGAAATCGCTGTGCGAACATGAGCTGGCGGACACCGCCAAGCAGATCATGATCGAGGCTGCCGGCACCGGTTGCGCGATCGTGCTGCCGGTGGACGCCGTCGTTGCGCGCGAGTTCAAGGCGCATGCCGAGACGCAACAGGTCAAGGTCGACGCGATCCCGGCCGATTCGATGATCCTGGACGTCGGCCCGGATTCGGTCGCCGCGATCATCGAATGGATCGGCAAGGCGAAAACCCTCGTATGGAATGGCCCGCTCGGAGCATTCGAAATTCCGCCTTTCGATACGGCGACGGTGACGGTCGCCAAATTCGCCGGCGGACAAACGGAACAGGGTCTGCTGATCTCGGTAGCCGGCGGCGGCGATACGGTCGCGGCGCTCAACATGGCGGATGTCGCCGATAACTTCACCTATGTCTCGACCGCGGGCGGCGCCTTTCTGGAGTGGATGGAAGGCAAACCGCTGCCGGGCGTCGAAGCGCTGATGGACTGACCGCCCGAGGCGTCGCCATTGTCCACCACCGCACACCTGGCCTCCATTTCAAACGATTAATAGTTTTTTTAATCGTTTCAGGCTTTTAACCGCCATTTACAAGCCAGACATTTCTGCTATCGGCATCCCCCGACACTATTGATGCGCTGACTCACGCGGGTCGGCGACGCAGGGCAAGGGAGAAAAAGCCGATGACCGAACGTCTGGAAGATATTGCCGCCGCCATGGTCGCGCCGGGCAAGGGCATACTCGCAGCGGACGAGTCCAGCGGAACGATCAAGAAGCGTTTCGACACGATCGGCGTGGAATCCAGCGAGAACAACCGCCGCGACTATCGTGAAATGCTGTTCCGCGCCGACGACGCCATGCAGAATTGCATCTCCGGCGTCATCCTGTTCGACGAGACGATCCGGCAGAGGGCCGTCGACGGCACGCCGCTCGTCGAGCTCATCAGCGCTGCGGGCGCCGTTCCCGGAATCAAGGTCGACGCCGGCGCCAAACCGCTCGCCGGTTTCGACGGCGAGACCGTGACGGAAGGCCTGGACGGCCTGCGCGACAGGCTGAACGAATATTACGGACTGGGCGCACGCTTCGCCAAGTGGCGCGGCGTGATCTCGATCTCCGACGACCTGCCGACCGGCTATGCGGTTGAGGCCAACGCCCACGCGCTGGCGCGCTATGCGGCCCTTTGCCAGGAAGCCGGCATCGTTCCGATCGTCGAACCGGAAGTGCTGATGGACGGCGAGCCGGGCGATCATTCGATCGACCGCTGCTACGAGGTGACGGAAGCGGTGCTGCGCAGCGTTTTCAACGCGCTTTATGACGCCGATGTACTGCTCGAGGGCATGGTGCTGAAGCCCAACATGGTCATCGACGGCAAGGCCAAGCGGACCGCAAGCGTGGAAGAAGTCGCCGAAAAAACACTGCACTGTCTGAAATCGACCGTCCCTGCGGCCGTTCCGGGCATTGCTTTCCTGTCCGGCGGACAATCCGACGAAGAAGCGACAGCGCATCTTTCGGCAATGAACGCCAAGGGCGACCTGCCCTGGGCGCTGACATTCTCCTATGGCCGCGCGCTGCAAGCCGCAGCGCTCAAGGCCTGGTCCGGCAAGACGGAGAACGTCGCCGCCGCACAAAGGGCCTTCAGCCACCGCGCACGGATGAACGGGCTCGCCGCAGTGGGCGACTGGAAGGCCGAACTGGAAAAAGCCGCCTGACACAAAAAGACGCGACAGGCAGGCGCACAAGCGCCGGCCCGCGCCTTGACAGCTCCGGCTTCGGACGGTGATATCCGGTGAAACCCGCCGGACCATTCACTCATGCTGAACACCCGAACGAAACTCTTCTACAGCCTCGCAAGCTGGATGCTGATGCCAGTCGCGCTCTATTATGGCCTCAAGGTCAGGGCGCGCACGCCGCGCCAGGCGCCGCCGTCCGGTCCGCAAAGCGGCGTCGCAGGCGTAGCGGGCAAAGAGGCCTACCGCCTCCTCGTCATCGGCGATTCTTCGGCCTGCGGCGTAGGCGTGGAAGATGTCGGGGATTCGCTTGCGCCCCAGATCGCCGGTTTCATCAACAGCAAATCGAACGCTTCGGCGTCCTGGCGCATATCCGGATCGAATTCCGCCACGAGCGGTCAGATCCGCGACCATGTCACGCCCAATCTCGAGCGCAAGCCCTACACCCATATCGTGCTGTCTCTCGGCACCAACGACATGAAGAACTTCCATACCGTCAGTCGCTTCAAGAAGGCGTTTGGCGGGCTGCTTTATGCGCTTCACGCAAAGTGGCCAGACGCGACCCTCATCTGGTCGCCGCTGATCGACATGAAGACCGTTCCCGGTTTTCCAGGCCCCCTCGCCGCGATCCTGCAAATGCGCCGGGAACTCATCAACGATATGGGAATGAAGCTTTGCAACGAGCGCTACGCTACGGTCGCGCCGCTTCTCGAATCGTCCAATCCACTCGGTTATTCCATGGACGGATTTCACGCCAGCGCGGCCGGTTACGGTTACTGGGCGGAACTGCTAGCCGACACGATCCTTGCGCTTCCCGAGCCCGCCGGTCACTCCACCTGAAGCACGATCGCCAGGCTCATCACCACAAAGGCGATGACGGCGATCTTCCAGAAGTCTCCACGCTTCTTCAGGCCCGGCAGGCCGAGCGGCTTGATGATATGGGCCGCCATCGCCAGCAGCAGGAACAGGGCGAGTATCTTGGTCACGAGCGCCTAACCGTCCAGGTCGAGCACGATCTTGCCGATGTGCTGCCCTTCCTCCATGCGGGCATGGGCGGCGGAAGCGCGTTCGAATGGAAAGATCGTGTCCATGACCGGCGCGACCTGGCGTTTTTCCAGCAGCGGCCAGACCTTTTCCTGCAGTTCCCTCGCAATCTGCGCCTTGAACTCGATGCTGCGCGGCCTGAGCGTCGAGCCGGTGTGCACCAGCCGCTTGACCATGAGCTTGAAAAAATTGACCTCCGCCTTCGGTCCGCCAAGGAAAGCGATCTGTACGATGCGCCCTTCTTCGGCAGCAGCGTCGAAGTTCCGTTCGATATAGTTGCCGCCGACCATGTCGAGGATCAGATTGGCGCCTACGCCATTCGTGGCGTCCTTGACGGCTGCGACGAAATCCTCGTCGCGATAGTTGATCGCGCGATCGGCGCCGAGATCGAGACAGGCCTTGCATTTTTCTTCCGTGCCCGCCGTGGCGAGCACCGTCGCGCCGAAGGCCTTGGCGAGCTGAATGGCCGTCGTTCCGATGCCCGACGTTCCGCCGTGGACCAGAAACACCTCGCCTTCCCGAAGACCGCCGCGCTGAAACACATTGTGCCAGACGGTGAAATAGGTTTCGGGTATGGCGCCCGCCTCATTGAAGCTGAAGCCTGCCGGCGCCGGCAGCGCATTACTGGCGTGAACCGTGCAGAACTCCGCATAGCCGCCGCCCGGAACCAGTCCGCATACGGCGTCGCCGACCTTGAACCCTTCTGCGCCGGGTCCGAGCGCCTCGACCACGCCGGCGATTTCAAGTCCCGGCACATCGGACGCGCCTGGCGGTGGCGCGTAACCGCCCATGCGCTGCAGGCAATCCGGGCGATTGACGCCCGCCGCCTTGACGCGGACGAGCAGTTCCCCTTCCCGCGGCTCCGGCGCATCCCTCGTCGCTACTTCCAGCACTTCCGGACCGCCCGGCTCCCGGATTTCTATCACCCGCATCGCTTCACCTCGGTTGCTCTCGTTGAACTCACCCGTCTTATGCCATTATCATGGCCAGTCCGCCATGCCGGCGGACAAACCTCTTTTGCCTTGACGCCGTCGAAGGAGAACCGGGATGTCGATATTTGACGAAGAGCCTCAGAAGAAGCCCACCTTCCATGAAGTCGGAAGCGACCTGTCGATGCTGTCAGTGGATGAACTTGAGCATCGAATCAATTTGCTGAAGGCCGAGATCGAGCGTCTGGAGAAGGAGAAAGATTCGAAGCAAAGCAGCCGGGATGCGGCCAACTCCATCTTCAAATGAACCCTTTAGAGCGGAAACAACAAAAAACTTTTAATAAATTCCCAACCGTTAACCGGTCATTAAGCTTTACAGGTGTTTACTGGTTGCATCCAGAGCTTCTGGATTTCGGACCGAGTGACAAGTGGTCATTCTGTTTGATGCCTCCCTGTTAAACTTCTGAGAGCCGCCTTGCGGCTCTTTTTTTTGTGTCTTCGGGTAGTAGGCATTTAGCGAAAGCCGTTAACCTTTCTTTAATTATGTTCTTGCCCAAAAGCGTCTCTATCTGCATTTTGGCTCACAAACCATGTGCACAACCGATTGAGCCTACTTTGATGTCACGTCGGAGGCAATTATAACAATGATGCCGCGGAGATTGGGACAACGCCGGCGCAATCTATACTGAATGAAATAAATGGCTGAATCCAAAGAAAACACGATACGAATTGCCGATCGTTTTACCTCTTCGGCATCCTTCAGTCTTCTGTATTCCGAAGGCATGCAGCTGGTGGAAGAAACCGCCGCATATCTCGACGGTCCGGGACGACAAGAATCCAAGGCGCTGCCGCGTCTTGCTTCGGTCCTCTACGCCGCCGAGTCCATGCGCCTGACCACGCGCCTTATGCAGCTCGCCTCATGGCTTCTGCTGCAAAGAGCCGTCAACACCGGAGAAATGACCCGGGAGCAGGTCATTGCGGAAAAGTCCAAGGTGCGTCTCGACAGCTTTGCCTGCGACCCCTCGGCGCCGGGCTGGACGGAATTACCGCTCGAGTTCCGCGTGCTCGTCGAACGATCGCTTCGCGTCCAGTCGCGCGTCGCCCTGCTCGACAGCGAGATCTACCATCGCGACGAACAGAAGGCGGCGCCCGTCAATCCGGATCGCGAAAACGCCGTCAAGGCCCAGCAGACATTGTTGAGCACAGCGTTCGGGACCGGCTGATCCGGTTATCTTCCAAGAAAAAACCCGCCTGGCGGCGGGTTTCGATAATCCTGCAAGTCCAGTCGAACGTCGCTTAGAGGCCGAGGCCTTCAAAACGTTTCTTGAACTTGGAGACGCGTCCGCCGCGATCGAGCAGCTGCTGCTGGCCGCCGGTCCAGGCCGGGTGCGCTTTGGAGTCGATGTCGAGCGTCATGGTGTCGCCTTCGGAACCCCAGGTCGACCGGGTCATGTATTCCGTTCCGTCGGTCATGACGACCTTGATCATGTGATAATCGGGATGGATATCAGCCTTCATTGCAATGTCCTGCCAGTTCGGGATCGGTCGGAGCCGGAACCATCCGCCTTGCGTCGGTTCGGGGTGCGGCAATCCGGCCCATTTAACAAACAAAGCCGCATACCGGGACGGTCACGGCTTTCCAATTCGATGGCGAGCCTATACATGATGGCCCGGAACGTGACAAGTGGCCGGACGCAATTTTGCAACCGGCGTCAGCACAGGGAATGAAATGGTCGAAAACGGCAAGCGGAAAAAAGGCGGCCGGTCCTCGCTGCGTCCTTTGACCTATCTCTATCCGTATCTGCTGAACTATCGCGGCCTCGTCGTTTCGGCGCTGGTTTCGCTGGTTCTTGCGGCCGTCGCGACGCTCGCCCTGCCGCTGGCCGTTCGCCGCATGATCGACAAGGGCTTTTCCGGATCGAACGCCGGCTTCATCGACAATTACTTCTCGATGCTGCTCGTGATCGCCGCGCTGCTCGCGCTCGCCAGCGCGCTCAGGTACTTTTTCGTGATCACCATTGGCGAACGCGTCGTGGCGGATCTGCGCCGGGACGTATTCGCCCATGTTACCCGACTTTCAGCCTCGTTTTTCGATCTCAACCAGTCCGGCGAAATCATTTCGCGGCTGAGCGCCGACACGACGCAGATCAAATCCGCCGTCGGCGCAACGGCCTCGCTGGCCCTGCGCAATACAATTCTTTGCCTCGGCGCGACGATCATGATGGTGGTGACCAGCCCGAAGCTCTCCGGTCTCGTGCTGCTTGCGATCCCGCTGATCGTGCTGCCACTGGTCGGCTTCGGCCGCTCTGTCCGCCGGCGCTCCCGCGAAGCCCAGGACACGCTCGCCGAGGCCACCGCCTTCGCCAGCGAAGCGGTTGGAGCGACGCGCACATTGCAGTCTTTCAACAGCGAGCCGATGGCGATCCGGCGCTACGCCGGAGCCGTCGACAGCGCCTTTCTGGCGGCCCGCGCCGCCACGCGTTCGCGGGCCTTTTTGACCGGCGTCGCCATCCTGATGGTCTTCGCCAGCGTCATCGGCATCCTGTGGTATGGCGCGCAGAATGTGCTCGAAGGCACGATGTCGGCCGGAACGCTCGGCCAGTTCCTGCTTTACTCCGTGGTGGCGGCGACCAGCCTTGGCACGCTGTCGGAAATCTGGGGCGAGCTCTCGCAGGCCGCCGGCGCAGCCGAGCGGCTGACCGAACTGCTGGAGGAAAAACCGGCCATCGAGGCGCCGGAAAACCCGGTCGCAATGCCCGAGCCGCCGCTCGGGTCGATCGAATTCGAACAGGTGCGTTTCACCTATCCCGCCCGCCCCGGACACCCGATCCTGGACCGGCTCTCCTTCTCCGTGAAGCCGGGCGAGACGGTGGCGATCGTCGGCCCCTCAGGCGCCGGCAAGAGCACGCTCTTCGCGCTCATCAACCGGTTCTACGATCCCGACGGCGGGACCGTGCGCGTCGACGGCGTGGACGTGCGCGACGTCGATCCGTCGGATCTGCGGGCGCGGCTTTCCAGCGTGCCGCAGGACGTGACGATCTTCGCCGGCACCGTGCGCGAGAACATCGCCTTCGGGCGACCCGATGCATCGGAAGACGACATCGTCGCCGCCGCAAAAGCGGCCCTGGTGGACGATTTCATCCGCAATCTCGAATCCGGCTACGACACGATGGTCGGCGAGCGCGGCGTCACGCTTTCGGGCGGCCAGCGCCAGCGCGTCGCCATTGCCCGCGCCATACTGAAGGACGCCCCGATCCTGCTTCTGGACGAGGCGACCTCCGCGCTGGACGCGGAAAGCGAGACCCTGGTTCAGAAGGCCCTGACCTCGCTGATGCAGGATCGCACGACGCTCGTCATCGCCCACCGGCTGGCGACCATCCTGAAGGCCGACAGGATCCTGGTTATCGACGGCGGCGAGATTGTCGAGGAAGGCGCGCACAGCGCGCTCGTGCGGGAAAACGGCATCTATGCGCGTCTCGCCCGGCTTCAATTCGATCACAACAGTGAAGCGCTGAGCGTCGCCGCGGGGGAATGACACCCGAAAGCGTGGCGCTATTCGCCTTAATCCCATAATTTACATTATATTTTCAATAACTTAAGTATTCCAGGATTATATCTGGCTTTGTTTCGGGATTTTGGTTGTTGCGAAACCGGATCTGGCTTTGTTTCGGGAATTCGGCTTTTCCGGAATTGTATCTGGGTTCGTTTCGGGAATCGGCCTTTTCAACTTCGATTTTGGCTTTGTTTCGGGAATCTGCGTTTTTCAGGTCAATGCATATAAAGCTGGACGTCAACCGACGCGCCTCTTTCGCTGCCCCGACTATACCACAAAACGCTCCGAAAATCTTCTCCAATGTTCTCTTTTTGTTTCTAAGTCGCGTGGACTGCTATCCCTTCGCCGCGGCCCGGCCGGCGATCCTTCCGGAAAAGAGGCAGCCGCCGAGGAAGGTGCCTTCCAGGGCGTTGTAGCCATGAACGCCGCCTCCGCCGAAACCGGCGACTTCGCCCGCAGCATAAAGACCGGGAATCGGTTCACCACCGCTGTCCAGCACCCGTGACGACAGGTCGGTGTGGATGCCGCCGAGAGTCTTTCGAGTTAGAATATGCAGCCGGACTGCGATCAGGGGACCGTGTTTCGAATCGAGTATGCGGTGCGGCTTGGCGGTGCGGATCAGCTTGTCGCCGAGATAGTTTCGCGCGACGCGGATGGCCGCGACCTGGAGGTCCTTGGTATAGACGTTGTCGATTTCGCGATCGCGCATCTCGATCTGAGCCTTCAGCCGGCCGTGATCTATCAGGGCGTCGCCGGTCAATGCGTTCATGCCCTCGACGAGGGATTCGAGCGTGTCGCGAACGACAAAATCCTCGCCCTTTTCCTTGAAAGCCTCAACGGGCGGCGGCGCGCCCTTCTTGACCCGCTGCAGCACCTGGCGAACGCTTTTGCCTGTCAGGTCGGGATTCTGCTCGGATCCCGAAAGCGCAAATTCCTTTTCAATGATCGACTGGTTGAGAACGAACCAGCTGTAGCCGCGACCGCTGCGCATAATGTGGCGAAGGGTCGACAGCGTGTCGAACCCCGGCAGGCACGGGACAGGCATGCGATTGCCTTCAGCATCGAACCAGAGCGACGACGGTCCGGGCAGGACGCGGATGCCATGAGCCGGCCAGATCGGCGCCCAGTTCTTCACGCCCTCCGTATAGTGCCACATCCGATCGGAATTGATGATCGCGGCGCCCGCCGCCTCGCTGATTGCGAGCATGCGCCCGTCGACATGCGCCGGCACGCCGGAAATCATCTCCGCAGGCGGCTCGCCGAGGCGATCCCTCGGCCAATTGCGACGAACGAGTTCATGATTGCCGCCGATGCCGCCCGAGGTGACGATCACCGCCTCCGCCGAAAACGAGAAATCTCCGGTCTCGACGCGGCTGGATTCTTCGGCGCGCGGCTTTGCGCAGGCCTCGAGCAGCTTGCCGCGAACGCCGGTGACGGCGCCGTTGGTCACGATCAGCTCGTCGACGCGATGCCGGAAACACAGTGTGACCAGCCCCTTGTCGACGCCTTCGCGCACGCGCCGCTCAAAAGGTTCGATCAGTCCGGGACCGGTGCCCCAGGTAATGTGGAAACGCGGCACGGAATTGCCGTGACCGTCAGCGAGGCCGCCGCCACGCTCGGCCCAGCCAACCACGGGAAACCAGCGCACGCCCTGTTGATGCAGCCAGGACCGCTTTTCGCCCGCCGCGAAATCGACATAGGCCTCAGCCCATTTGCGTGGCCAGTGGTCGTCGTCCCGGTCGAACTGCGCAGAGCCTTGCCAGTCCTGCCAGGCGAGGTCGCGGCTGTCGCGGATGCCGAGGCGGCGTTGTTCAGGGGAGTTGACGAAAAACAGCCCTCCGAACGACCAGAAGGCCTGGCCGCCAAAATTGTTCTCGTTTTCCTGATCGACGATGACGACGGACTTGCCGGCGTCGACGAGTTCAGTCGCGGCGACGAGACCCGCAAGTCCGGCGCCGACGATAATTGCGTCGCAGTCCATGTATCCTCCCATGTCGCGGCCGGTCTCCCGCCGGCGGCGATCCGTTCTTTTATCGCTCCGTCAGTTTCAGCTCGATGCGGCGGTTGGTGGCGCGGGCCTCACGCGAATCGCCCTCCTCGATGGGCTGGAATTCGCCGAAGCCTGCCGCGACCAGCCGCTCGGCCGGAACGCCCTGTTCGATCAGGAACTTGACCACCGATGTGGCGCGCGCCGAGGAAAGCTCCCAGTTGTCGGCGTAGCGGCCGGCTCCAGACAGCGGCACGTTATCCGTATGGCCGTCGACGCGCAGAACCCAGTTGATGTCGGACGGGATTTCGCGGGACAGGTCGCGCAACGCCTGGGCCAGCTTGGCCATCTCGACCTCGCCGGCCTCGTTGAGGTCCGCGCCGCCGGACGGAAACAGCACTTCCGACTGGAAAACGAAGCGGTCGCCGACAATGCGGATGTTTTCCCGATCCGACAGGATCTCGCGCAATCGTCCGAAGAAATCCGAGCGGTAGCGGTTCAGTTCCTGCACGCGCTGGGCCAGCGCCACATTCAGGCGGCGGCCGAGATCGGCGATCTTGACCTGGCTCTCCCGGTCCTTTTCCTCCGACACTTCCAGCGCGTCTTCGAGCGCCGCGATCTGGCGGCGCAGAGCCGAAATCTGCTGGTTGAGAAGCTCTACCTGGGCCAGCGCACGCTGACTGACCTGGCGCTCCTCGTCCAGCGTATCCTCCAGCGCGCCGATCCGCTGCTGGGCCAGATCCGAAGCGCCCGATCCGCGGTCGAGTATTTGTTGCAGCCGCGAGCGCTCGTCCTCGGCCGCAGACAGCGACGCCTGCAGGTTCGCCAGCGAATCCTCCAGGTCCTGGTTGCTCGACCGTTCGAGCGCCAAGAGTTGCGTCAGTTCGTTGATCTGGCTGTTCAGGCGATTAAGAACTTCGTCGCGGCCGCTGATTTCACGGCTTAAGAGAAACTGCGCAAGCACGAAGACCGAGAGCAGGAACATGATGGCGAGAAGCAGCGTCGACAGGGCGTCGACGAAACCCGGCCAGTAGTCGACGCTCCTGTATCCTCTCCTGCTTTTGGCGAGCGCCATCGGCTACCGATCTCCCCTGCCGCCGCCGAGCCGCTCTATCTTTTCGCTGAGCCTTTCCAGCGTGGCGCGCAGCGCCTTCGATTCGGCCTGCTGAGCCTCGATCCAGTCGCGCAGCATCTGCTGTTCGCTGCGCATGTTCTTGACGAGGCCCTGAATGCCCTCGGCAAGATTGGCCATCGCGGCGGTGGAGCGCTGGTTGATGCCGCCGCCGGACTGCGCCATGTGCTGCACCGTCTCGGACAGACGGCGAATATCTTCGGCGTTGTCGGCTCCGCCTGCGGATTCGTGCACGACGTCGAAATCCGGATCGGTGACCGTCGACAACCAGTTTTCCAGCTCGGTGTAGAACCGGTTCTGGGCGCGGCCGGCCTGAAGGTCGAGAAAGCCGAGAACAAGAGAGCCGGCGAGACCGAAAAGCGACGAGGAAAACGCCGTTCCCATGCCGTCAAGCGGCGAGGAAAGCCCGTCCTTCAGGGCCGCCAGCACGTCATTCGTGTCGCCGGTTCCAGGATCCAGCGACTGGATAACCGTGTTGATCGAGCCGATCGTCTGTAGCAGGCCCCAGAAGGTGCCGAGCAGGCCGAGAAAGACCAGAAGCCCGATGAGATAGCGTGACGTATCGCGCGATTCGTCAAGGCGCGTGGCGATCGAATCCAGAATGGAGCGCAACGACGACGTCGTCAGGGACATCGATTCCTTGCGGGTGAGAAATGCGCGCATCGGCGCCAGCAGCGTCGGCTCGCGAACATTGCGCACGCGGTCTGCGCCCTGCACAAAGGAATTTACCCAGCGTACTTCCGGCCGCAATCGCAGCACCTGGTTGAAGACCAGGAAAACGCCAATCGCGAGAACGAAAAGGATGAGCCCGTTGAGACCGGGATTGGCGAAAAACGCCTCCGATATCTGCCGATACAGTATAGCGGCCAGAAATCCCGATATTATGAGGAAGATCAGCTGGCTCCAGAAAAAGACGAGCGGGCTGGACAGCCGGCTCGGCTGAAGACCATCCTGATCCGATAAGCCCCATCCCGATAGTCTCAGTTTTGCCATATGCAAGAAACCCCAGATTCTACATCAGCCGGCCATTCCTTCAGCCAACCGGTCTGCCGGATTCATGCCCGCGTCCCGTTCGGGTGAGCACAATAGTACACAGGAATCATTGCCTCCCCTCCGGCACGGAAGAGAGATAAACAAAAACAAGGACAAAATAAAAGACTTGTTGGGCAACAACGAGACAGAAAAGGAGCGTAACCGCAGAATAACGCCGATATGTGTTCGTCAGACGGCCGGCCGCTTGAGCGCCTGCATCAGTTCTCGCTGGATCCGCTCGTTGCCGGTCACGACGGAGCCGGTCTCGAAGATCCTGTTTCCGCCGGAGTGGTCGGAAACGAAACCGCCTGCTTCGCGGATGAGGATAATTCCGGCGGCGATGTCCCAGGGGCTGAGGCCCTCTTCCCAGAAACCGTCATAGCGGCCGGCTGCGACATAGGCGAGATCAAGGGCGGCGGAGCCGCTGCGGCGAATGCCCGCCACTTCGCCCATCACATTGCGCAGTTCGATTAGAAACTGGCCGTGTTTGCCGCGACCGAGATGCGGGACGCCGGTGCCGATGACGCAATCGGTGAGGGTCTTTCTCGCCGCCACCCGCATGCGCCGGTCGTTGACGAACGCGCCGCCGCCGCGTTCCGCGATGAAGAGTTCGTCCGTGACCGGGTTGTAGACAACGCCGGCGACCATCTCGCCCTGCCGTTCAAGCCCGATCGAGACCGCAAAATGCGGGATACCGTGCAGAAAGTTGGTGGTGCCGTCCAGCGGGTCGACGATCCAGCGATGCTGCCCGTCCGTGCCCTTTTCCTCTTCGCTTTCCTCGCCGAGGAAGCCGTAGGTCGGCCGGGCTTTCAGCAATTCCCTGCGGATCACGTCCTCGGCTTTTTTGTCGGCCTGGCTGACATAGTCGCTTGGACCTTTCAGCGAGACCTGCAGGTTCTGAACTTCGCCGAAATCGCGCGAAAGGGACCGGCCCGCCTTGAAGGCGGCCTGAACCATGACGTTGAGAAGGGCTGAACGGGCCATTGATAGCGTCTTTTCCTGGCGGTTGACCGGCCTAGTGGAGCAAATTCGACATTTGAGTCCCGCAAGTCGCGAATTCATTTTCAAATGTCAAATTAAAAGCTCCACTAGAATTATAATCCAGCTAGTGGTCCTGAAGATTGCGACATTTGCTGCGGAACAAGTCGCATCGGGATGCAAATGTCGGAATCGGACCACTAGTCTGCGCGGCGGATGTAGCTGATCTCGTTGGTGTCGACAAGGATGGTTTCGCCCGCCTCGATGAAAGGCGGAACCATGACGCGGATGCCGTTTTCCATGACCGCCGGCTTGTAGGACGACGCAGCCGTCTGGCCTTTCACCACCGGATCGGCCTCGACGATCTTCAGCGTGACCTGGTCGGGAAGCGAGACGCCGATCGGCTTTTCTTCATAGAGCTCGACCGTCACCATCATGCCGTCCTGCAGGAAGTTCGAGCGATCGCCAACGAAATCATGCTGCAGTTCAAGCTGTTCGTAGCTTTCGGTGTCCATGAAAACCAACATGTCTCCCTGCTCGTAGAGATACTGGAATTCCTTCTGTTCGAGGCGCACCTTCTCGACCGTTTCCGATGCGCGGAAACGTTCGTTCAATTTGGTGCCGTCGATCAGATTCTTCAGTTCGACCTGGTTGAACGCGCCGCCCTTGCCGGGCTTGACCGCATTGGTCTTGACCGCGGCCCAGAGGCCGCCATTGTGCTCGATGACGTTCCCGGGACGAATTTCGTTTCCGTTGATTTTCATTGCTGTGGTCCGGTTGTTGAGAAATCCGCGCTTCCAGACCACAAAAGCAGCCGAGTTTCAAGCCCGAACGCCTGTCCGGAGCCGGCTTAGAAGCGAGACCGGAAATTGTTGGCGGCTTCGATGCCGGCTTTCTGCTCTTCGGCGGTCAGGCCTTGAAAGAAATCTTCAAGCGACGCGTCCTCCAGTCCCGCGCGACGCGACAGGATATACCATTTCGCGGCCTCGATTGGATCAGGGCGCGTGCCGATCGCGTTGATATAGAGATGCGCGATCCTGTTCTGCGCCATGACGTTTCCGGAATTCGCCGCCCGACGCATCCAGCCGAAACCGGCGTCAAAGTTGGGATCGCCGCCGATCCCGTCGATCAGCCACACGGCGATGTCGAGCTGGGCGGTGTCGTAGCCCGACCGCGCGGCGCGTATCATCCATTTCCGCGCCTTGTCCAGATCCGGCTCCGTGTTGCCGATACCGTAGGCTCGGATTTGCGCCAGCGCGAATTGCGCGTCGGCGATGCCCGCCTCCGCCGAGGCAAGCATATAGGGCAGCGCCGCCTTAACGCCTTCAGCTCCCGGCTGGTCGGTGATCAGCAATTGTCCGTAGTTGAACTGCGCCGAAGAATTTCCGGCGTCGGCCGCCTTTTTCATCAGTTCGCGGGCACGATCCCGGTCCTTTTCGACCTGCGTTCCCTCAAGCAACATGAGTGCGTATTTCAATTGCGCAGTCGGGTCACCGCTTTTGGCCGCCGCGGAATACCAAAACGCCGCCTCGTCGGGATCTTTCGGAACGCCAAGGCCCTCCGAATAGATTTCCGCGACCAGCGTCTGGGCGGCCGGATCTCCGAGCTTGGCGCGCGGCAGCGCGAATTCCAGCGCCGTCAGATAATATCCGCGCTGAAAGGCGCCATAGGCGATATCGGCGCCTTCCATCGGGGTTTCGGGCGCATCCTCTGCTGTATCCGCCTCGACCGCTGACTCGTCCGGAATATAGTCGTCCTGCGGCAACGCCGGATGGTCGTTATCCGCGAATGGCGACGGCGCGGCGGGTTGGGCGTGCGCGGCGACGACGCACTGCAGCCCCAGCGCCAGCAATATGAGCATGATCCTTTTCATCGCCGGGCACTCAATCGTCAAACCGTGGCGCTTTTTCGTCAAGCAACGCATTTACAGCAGCAACGATCTGCGCCGATTGCGCGGGCTCGGCGAACACGGCGGATCCGAGCGCAACGAAGTCCGCGCCGTGCTCCGCGACGGTCAAAGCGCTTTCGGGATCGAGCCCGCCCATGACGAGACTGGGAATCTGCACAATTTCCGACCACCATTCGGCGAGCGCAAGGTTCTTCGAATGCGGCTCCGGCTTGATATCGCCTCTGAGCTTTCCGAAAAACACATAGTCGGGCTGGGCTTCTCCGGCGTCCAGCGCGGCGTGACGTGTCTGCGGATTGCCGCCGCCGACGATGAGCTGCGGCGCATGTTTTTCCACGGACTCGCGCAAGGCGGTCGCCGGGCCGTCAATATGCAGCCCGTCAGCCTTGACGCGCATGGCGATCCGCTCTTCGCCGCACACCAGCGCCGCGACGCCCCTTTCCTGGATCACCGGAACCGCCCTGGCGGCGAGATTCTGGAAATCCACTTCATTGAGATCGCCCTGCGGAAGAACAACGGTCGCGACGTCGCCGCCGCGCAGCGCGTCGCCGAGCAAGCTGGCGAGCGCGTCCGGATCAGCGATCGGCGGCGCAATGAGGACGAGACGGCAACGGCTGGTCATGATCTTTCGGCTCCGGGCCTGGCGTTGTGCGTGGCGCGATTGGCGCCGGCGCATTCAAATCGCCGGGCGCCTTGTGGTTTTCTGCAATGAAATTCGCTATCAAGCACGCTGTTCGCTTTTGCCGCTTCAAATTCAATCCACGGTTCGAGCATGAAATTCGAAACGGGACTATCCTGGTTCCCGATAGACCACCTTTTGTGAAGGATCAACATGCCGACCGATCTTGCATTCTATGCGGCAGCCATCCCGGCCGTGATCCTGGTCGGCCTGTCGAAGGGCGGTTTCGGCGGCGCCTTCGCGCTCATGGGCGTACCGATTCTCGCCCTGGTTGTTTCACCGGTCAAGGCGGCGGCGATCATGCTGCCCATCCTCATCGTCATGGACATTGCAAGCCTGTGGGCCTGGCGACATTTCAACGACATGAGGACTTTGAAAGATCTGGTGCCCGGATCTCTGGTCGGCCTGACGATAGGCTGGCTCACCGCGGCCTGGCTCGACGATGCGCTGATCCAGCTTCTGCTTGGATGCGTCGCGGTCATATTCGTCGGCCGGATGGTCTATCAGCAGTTCTTCGCCTCCATGGAGGTGCGCGGCAAACCGGCGCCGCATAGTCCGGTCAAGGGAACGATCTGGGGAACGGTCGCCGGCTTCACGAGCTTCGTGTCGCACGCGGGCGGTCCGCCCTTTCAGATTTACACGGTGCCGCTGAAGCTCGACCCGAAGCTGTTTGCCGGCACCAGCGCCCGGTTTTTCGCGCTGATGAACTTTCTCAAGCTCGGACCCTATTTCGCGCTCGGCCAGTTCGACACATCGAACCTTGCGACAAGCGCGGTGCTTTTGCCGCTCGCGCCTATTGCGACCCTTGCCGGCGCCTGGATCGTGAAACGGATGAGCCCGAAGGTCTTTTATCCATTCATGTATGTTCTGATCGTATTGACCGGACTAAAGCTTGTTGCCGACGGGCTGCTTGCTGTAATGCAATAGCTTCAATTGCAGGCCAACCGGAGGAACCATGTCGGCAAATCCCTTTGAAACCGATCTCGATCGCAACGCCGCCAATTATCAGCCGCTGACGCCGCTGGCGCATCTGGCGCGCGCGGCTTACGTCTATCCGGACCATACGGCGATCATCCACGGCGACATTCGCATGGATTACCGGACCTTCTACAGCCGATCCCGGCAGCTTGCCTCGAGCCTCGCCTCCCGCGGCATTGGCAAGGGCGACACGGTTTCCGTTATGTTGTCAAACACGCCGGCGATGCTCGAAGCCCATCACGGCGTGCCGATGACCGGCGCGGTGCTGCATTCTTTCAATACGCGGCTCGACGCCGCCGTCATCGCATTCCAGCTTGACCACGCGGAGACGAAGATCCTGATCGTCGACCGGGAGTTTTCCGCCGTCATGGCCGAAGCGCTGGCGATCGCCGACGTCGATCCGCTCGTCATCGACTATGACGACCCTGAATTTGGCGTCGACACGCCGTTTTCGAAAGGCGACAGGATCGGGACAAAAGACTATGAGGCGTTTCTGACGGCCGGCGATCCGGACTATGCGTGGTCAGTGCCGGACGACGAATGGGATTCGATCTCGCTGAACTACACCTCCGGCACGACGGGCAATCCGAAGGGCGTCGTCTATCACCACCGCGGCGCGTCGCTGATGGGCTACTCCAACGTGGTGGCCGCCGGAATGGGCCGCTTTCCGGTTTATCTGTGGACGCTGCCGATGTTCCACTGCAATGGCTGGTGCTTTCCCTGGACGCTGGGCGTTGTCGCGGGAACTCATGTCTGCCTGCGCTGGGTGCGCGCAAAGGCGATGTATGACGCGATCGCCGATCATGGCGTCACCCATCTGTGCGGGGCGCCGATCGTGATGTCGACGCTGCTCAATGCGCCGGAAGACGACAAGCGCGACTTCAACCAGACCGTTTCCTTCAACACGGCCGCCGCGCCGCCGCCCGAAAGGGTTCTCGAACAGATGGCGGACGCCGGGTTCGAGGTCGTCCACCTCTATGGCCTCACGGAGACCTACGGCCCGGCCGTGGTCAATGAATGGCAAAGCGAGTGGGACAAGCTGGACAAGCCGGTTCGAACCGGGCTGAAGGCAAGACAGGGCGTGCGCTACAATGCGTTGGAAGATCTCGTCGTTCTCGACCCGGACACCATGGAGCCGGTTCCGGGTGACGGCGAGACCATCGGCGAAGTCATGTTCCGCGGCAATATCGTCATGAAGGGGTATTTGAAGAACCCGAAGGCGAGCGCCGAAGCCTTCGCGGGCGGCTGGTTTCATTCCGGCGATCTGGGCGTGATGCATCCAGATGGCTACATCCAGCTCAAGGACCGGTCCAAGGACATCATCATTTCCGGAGGCGAAAACATCTCGTCAATCGAGGTCGAGGACGCCCTCTACAAGCACGCCGCCGTCCAGGCCGCCGCCGTGGTCGCCAAGCCGGATGACAAATGGGGTGAGACGCCCTGCGCGTTCATAGAGCTGAAACCCGGACAGACGGCAGACGCGGAGGAACTGATCGGCCACTGCCGCAGTTTGCTCGCGCATTTCAAATGCCCGCGCTACGTCGTTTTCCAGGAAATCCCGAAAACGTCGACCGGCAAGATTCAGAAATTCGTTCTGAGGGAAGCCGCAAAAGCCCTGTGAGACACGGCCGACGCGACGGCCGTGCTGGAAATGCCTGAAATGATTGGGATATCAGGCGCTTTGCGGCGAAAAACCCTAATGCGTTATCGAGCCGCGAATCCGCTCGATTTCGTCTTTCAACCGTAGTTTTCGTCGTTTTATGTCGGAAATCTCTGCATCGTCAGCCGAGGGCTGATTGAGTGCTGAATGGAGTTCTTCTTCCAGAGCGAAGTGTTTTTTCTCAAGCGTCTCAAGACGAGCTTCGATAGCCATTGAACGACTCCTTTCCAGTAACGTTTCCCCGCAACCGCAATTGCGGGATTTAGGGGCAGGCTCCATCACCAGCCACGCACATTGTGCCACTAAAATGTGGAGATTGTCGAAGCCTTATTTCAAGACCGTGGATAACTTTCTTTTTTGAATATTTTGCGTTCGCGAACAAAATGGTACAGCACTTCTGCGTTATCGGAGCCGGGAATCAGACAGGCGCGAATTGTCCGAAACGGCAGTGAAATCTCGGGGTAGTTGACATGGCGGATCAGGAACAGGCGGAATTGCGGCTCAGGGCTGCAAAGCTGCGTCAGGAACACGAGGATTTCGACGCCGCCATCACCGCCATGCTCGCCTATGGCTGCAACGCCCTGCGCATTCAGCGCATGAAAAAGAAAAAACTGGCGCTGAAGGACCTCATTTCCGAGATCGAGGACCAGATCCTGCCGGACATCATCGCCTGACGGCGCGGCCTCGCCACAAAGACCCAAGGAGTTCTCCGGATCATGTCAGACACGCCCGCACCCGTCGCCATCATCATGGGCAGCCAGTCGGACTGGTCGACCATGCGCCACGCGGCGGAGACGCTCGATGAACTGGGCGTCGCCCATGAAGCGCTGATCATTTCCGCGCACCGCACCACGCAGCGTCTCTACGACTTTGCGACAGGCGCGAGAAAGGCCGGATTCAAGGTCATTATCGCCGGCGCCGGCGGCGCGGCGCATCTTCCGGGCATGACGGCCGCGATGACGACGCTGCCAGTCTTCGGCGTCCCGGTCGAATCCAAGGCTTTGTCGGGTCAGGACAGTCTTCTGTCGATTGTCCAGATGCCCGGCGGCATCCCGGTTGGAACGCTGGCGATCGGCCGAGCCGGCGCAATCAACGCCGCGCTGCTTGCGGCCGCCGTGCTCGCCCTGTCGGACGAGGCGCTGGCCACCCGTCTGGACACGTGGAGAGAGGAACTGACCGCCTCGATTCCCCTGCGGCCAGTGGATTCGGAGTAGCGTGGTGACATATCCCGACACCGCATTGCCGCCCGGCGCCGCCATCGGCGTTATCGGCGGCGGCCAGCTCGGCCGCATGCTTGCAATTGCGGCCGCAAAACTCGGATACCGGACCTGCATCCTCGAGCCGCAGGAAGACTGCCCCGCCGCGCAAGTCGCCAATATGCAGATCGTCGCGCCATACGACGACGAAGCCGCGCTGGAACGCCTGAGCGCGGCGTGCGACGTGGTGACCTATGAGTTCGAGAACGTCCCGGTCGGCGCCGCCCACACGCTCGCCGGAAGGCTCGGCGTCTATCCGCCGCCGCGGGCCCTGGAGATCGCGCAGGACCGCCTTGTCGAGAAGACCTTCCTGAACGAATGCGGCATTGACACCGCGCATTTCATCGCCGTCGACAGCCAGGCCGAGCTGGACTCGGCGCTCCGGCAGACTGACGGGCTCGGCGTCTTGAAGACGCGCCGGCTCGGCTATGACGGCAAGGGACAGATCGTCTTCAAGGGCGTCGACGGAGAGCATCCGGACGCCTTTCGCAAGCTGGGCTCGACGCCGCTGATCCTGGAAAGCTTCGTCGCTTTCGACCGGGAAATCTCGATCGTCGCCGCGCGCGGCGCCGACGGCTCCACCGCCATGTACGATCCGGCCGAAAACCGCCACGAGGGCGGCATTTTGAGACAGTCCACGGCGCCGGCCCCGATCTCGCCGGAAACGGCGGAGGCGGCGCGTGAAGCCGCGGCCCGGATTCTCGACAGCCTGGACTATGTCGGCGTCATCGGCGTCGAATTCTTCGTCCTTCCCGACGGGCGCCTGCTCGCCAACGAGATTGCGCCGCGGGTGCACAATTCCGGTCACTGGACGGAAGCCGCCTGCGCCGTTTCCCAGTTCGAGCAGCATATTCGCGCCGTGTGCGGACTGCCGCTTGGCGATTGCGCCCGGCACTCCGACTGCGTCATGGAAAATCTGATCGGCGACGATGTCGAACGCAGTTTTGGCATACTCGAACAGGCTGGGGCGGCGCTCCATCTCTATGGAAAGAAGGATGCCCGCCCCGGACGCAAGATGGGTCACGTCACCTGGTTGAAGTGATCAGCGTCAGACCTTGTTGATCGAATTGCCTCCGTCGACGACCATGGCCGATCCGGTCATGAAGCTCGATCGGTCGGAGGCAAGGAAGAGCGCGGCTTCGGCGATTTCGCGCGCGTCCGCGATCCGCTTCAGCGCATGAATGCTGTTGAGGAAGGCCAGGCGCTCCGGCTCTTCGTCGATATTGCCCGCCATTTCCGTCCGCGTGCCGCCCGGAAGCAGGGCGTTTGCGCGAACGCCTTGTGCGCCATGTTCCGTCGCCAAAACCTGCACGAGCCCGATGAGGCCCGCCTTGCTGGCCGCGTAGGCGCCCATGCCCGGGAACGCCGCCGAATAGCCGACGAAACTGGACGTGAAGATGAGTGATCCGCCGCCGGACTTCAGCATCGCCGGAATCTGGTGTTTGGCCGCGTGGAAGGCGCTGGTGAGGTTCGTCGCAAGCGTCCGGCTCCAGTTTTCTTCCGTCATATCGGGAACGGCGACGGCCTCGCCCATCATCCCGGCGTTGTTGAAGCCGCAATCAAGGCGACCGAAGCGATCAAGC
Source organism: Hoeflea sp. CAU 1731 (assembly GCF_039888615.1). Classification (NCBI taxonomy): domain Bacteria; kingdom Pseudomonadati; phylum Pseudomonadota; class Alphaproteobacteria; order Hyphomicrobiales; family Rhizobiaceae; genus Hoeflea; species Hoeflea sp. CAU 1731. Next base: position 318,445 of record NZ_JBDQQS010000003.1, read on the forward strand.
GCGGTTGCGACCAGTTCCTCCGCATAGCCGGCGTCGCACACATCACCCGCCACGGCGACCGCCTGGCCGCCCTTGCCGACGATTTCGTCGGCGACCCGTTCCAGCGTCTCGCGGCGACGCGCGCCGAGCACGAGCTTCGCCCCCTCTTCGGCGAACAGCCGCGCAGCCGCCTCTCCTATGCCGCTGCTCGCACCTGTGACGATGACGACCTTATTGTGTAATTGCATGAGATGATCTCCTTTGATTTTTCGATGGAGATCTCCTGCATTAGGGCGGGGAATGCCGATATCCGCTTCTTGCGAAGGAATTCTAATCCCACACACAGGGGACGGAAAGCGGTCCGCGGAACGCCCAGCCCCCGAAGCGCACATCCCCGCCCTCGGCAAGCCGAAGGCCCGGCAGGCTGTCGAAAAGCTTCGGCAGGGCGACCTCCGCAATCAGACAGCGCGAGGCCCAGGCTCCGGCGCAGAAATGCGGGCCAGCGCCGAAAGAAAGCGACTTGGCCGTGTTGCGCGTCACGTCGAACCGGTCCGGATCGTCGAATATGCGTTCATCCCTGTTGCCCGAGCCGAACATCAGAAACACCCGGTCCTCCGGCTCGAAGACGACGCCGTCCAGCTCGTAGCGTTGCGCCACCCGCCGCGGAGACATGCCGATGGGCGATATCCAGCGGGCGTATTCTTCGAAGGCCTGCAGCCAGGTCGCCTCGCCCGACCGGATCCGCGCCAGGTCCCGTTCATGGGTGAGCAAGGCCCAGGCGACGCCCGCAATGGCGTCCCTCGGCTCGTTCTGTCCGCCGGAAATGGCAAGCTTGATATTCGCCCTGACCTGTGATTCCGGGAGGCCGGCCTGCAACTGGACCGACAGCAGGGAATGATCGGGATTGGCGGCTGCTTCCTCCATCCGCTCATCGATATGGTCGTCGATGGAGCGGGTGCAATCGTGACAGTTCGCCTCGATCGCCGGGTCGCCGCCATAGTTGGCGCAGCCGTCGATCATCCCCTGGCTCACCCGGTTCATTTCCGCGAAATGCATGTTGGTGAGACCGGTGATCGCCTTCAGCGCTTCGGCCGAAACCGGCATGGCGAACGCCTCCACAAGATCGCATCGCCGCTCTGGCTTCATTTCCTCGAGAATACGGTCAGTCGCCGCCTCGAACGCCGCCTTCCACACGGTTGCTACGGTTTTCGGCGAGACGGACGGAAAGATCGCCCGGCGCTCCGCCATGTGCGCATCGCCGTCCTTGCGCATCATGTTTTCGCCCATCAGCCGCGACATCAGGCCGTCGGGCTGAACGGAAGAAAAGACGTCGATCTTCTTCTCGTTGACGAAAATGTCGTCGCGCCGCGTGATCAGCGTCGCCCCGAGTTGCTCCACATAGGCGACCGGCTTTTCCCGGCGCATGACCTTCATATCCGGATAGGGGTCAGTCCAGAAGGAACCCGGATCGATATCATAGTGTGGTGCATTCGACATGGAACAACCTCCCCAAACGCTCAAGCGACGCAAAACTGCGCCATCTATGCGTTCCGGGCCTCCGGGACGCAAGTCTGCGTGAGCGCGCGGTTGACAGAACGGAAGCTTGGCGCTAAACGCTGCCCAACACTTCGAGCGCGTCGCAAGGCGCGCTTTTGATTGTTTATAGGCCAGACGACCGTATTACCGGTTTCGGCCAATGACCATGGATCCGGAACAATGAAAATCAAGAACTCTCTCAAGTCGTTGAAGGCGCGGCACCGTGAAAACCGCCTGGTTCGTCGCAAGGGCCGCGTTTACGTCATCAACAAGCAGAATCCGCGTTTCAAGGCGCGCCAGGGCTAATACCGGGCGATCGGTTGACGATCACCAAAATTTGGCTTTGACCTTTTGCGCATGCGGCATAGATTTATCCGCATGCCATTTACGCGTTTGCCGATCACTCTCTCTTTTCTGACAGCGTTTGTCTCGCTCGCCGGATTTGCGGCGTCTGACGCCCTTGCCCAGAGCAATGACCTTCAGAGGCAAAAACAGTCGACCGAAGAACCGGCGATCAGCCCGGAGGAACTTCCTCCGGCAATAGGCCGCACGAAGGCGGATCGCCTCGATTCCTATTTCGCAGATCTGAAACGCGAAAGCGACCCTGCGGCGGCCAGGCGAATCGCCGACCGCATATGGGCGGCCTGGCGCGATTCCGGCAGCGCGACCGCCGATCAGCTCATGGAATGGGCCGACGACGCGATCGAGGATCAGCGCCTGTTCACGGCCCTCGACCTGCTTGACCAGGTCACCGTCCTGATGCCGGATTACGCGGAAGGCTGGAACCGGCGCGCGACGCTGCACTACCTCATGAGCAATCACGCGAAATCGATGTCCGACATCAACCGGGTGCTGGAACTCGAACCGCGCCACTTCGGCGCGCTGATGGGCATGGGCGCGATCCTGCAGACAGCGGGCCACGACGAAGCCGCGCTGCACGCCTACATGAAGGTGCTTGAAGTCTACCCGGCGATGCGGAATGCTCAGGAAAAGGTCGGCGATATTTCCGACGAGCTGACCGGCGAAGAAACCTGAACACGATCTATCAATGCCGCGACTGTAATATCCAATGGCGCTGTTCTGGACATCCATTCTAGTCATATCAGGTCTCTACGGCTTTACCCTGATCCTCACGCGCAGCGTTGAACGTCGCTTTCCGGCGCACGGCGATCTGACGGATGTGGGCGGCTATCGCTTGCACGCTTTGCATATCGAGCGGCCGGAGAGCGCCGATCTGCCGGCGATCGTGTTCATCCACGGCGCGAGCGGCAATCTGCGCGATCAGTCTGGCGCTTTCCTTTCCGCCATGGAGGGCCGGGCCGAGATGCTGTTCGTCGACCGCCCCGGCCATGGCTGGTCGGAGCGCGGCGGATCGCGCAACGCCTATCCGGACGCGCAGGCGCGGGCGATCGCCAGCCTGATGGATCGAAAGGGCATCGAGGACGCCATCGTCGTCGGCCATTCCTTCGGCGGCGTCATCGCGGCCGCCATGGCCCTTGAAAGACCGGAACGGGTGCGCGGTCTACTGCTGCTTGCCTCGCCCACTCATCCCTGGCAGGGCGGCGTCGATTTCTACTACCGACTCGTCACCATACCGGTGATCGGCCGGCTCTTTTGCGAGTTGCTCGTCATGCCGCTCGGCCTCGTATTGGCCGGACCCGCCGTCAAGCGCGTCTTCGCCCCGGACCTGTGCGCGGACGATTATGAGGAAAAGACGGCGATCCCACTGGTGCTCAGACCGCGCCAGTTCCTGGCGAACGCCCGTGACGTCGTCGAACTGTTCGACCATATCGTCGTCACCGCGCCGAAATACCGCGCGATAAAGGCGCCCGCAGTGATCCTGTCCGGGCTAGAGGACACGGTCGTCTCGCCGCTGCAGCACTCGGTCGCGCTCGCCGAGGAAATGGACAATGCGGAACTCGTGTTGCTGGAAGGCGTAGGCCACAAACCGGACTATGTCGCAACGGGGCTGTGCACGGCTGCGCTCGAAAAACTGTCCGGCGCGCCGGTCGACCTGGAAGCGCTCAAACACGCCTTTGAACGTCACCGCGCTACGACCATGCAGGGCAAGGCCGCGGACAATGCAACGGACCAGACTTCGACTCAGATGCCGGACATGCCGTCGGAACCGATATAGGCGATCCGCAGCATATTCGTGGCGCCAGGAGTGCCAAGCGGCACGCCGGCGGAAATGATCACCCGATCTCCCGGATTTCCGAAGCCTTCGTTGAAGGCGATCCGGCAGGCCCTGTCGACCATGTCGTCGAGATCAGTCGCATCCTCGGTCACCACGCAATGCAGCCCCCAAACGACCGACAGCCGGCGCGCGGTCTCGATAACCGGCGAGAGCGCGATGATCGGCACCTGCGGCCGCTCGCGCGAGGCCCGCATGCCGGTGGTGCCCGACGAGGTGTAACAGACCATGACGGCCAGGTTCAGCGTCTCCGCGATCTGGCGCCCCGCCAGCGAAATCGCATCGGCGCCGGTCGCCTGCGGCTCAGAGCGCTGGGCATAGATAATACCCGGAAAGTTCGGGTCCTTTTCCACCTGGCGGGCGATCGCCCCCATCATGGAGACCGCCTCGACCGGATAATCTCCCGCCGCGGATTCCGCTGACAGCATGACAGCGTCTGCGCCCTCGAAAACCGCCGTCGCGACGTCCGAAACCTCGGCGCGCGTCGGCACCGGCGCGGTAATCATCGACTCCAGCATCTGGGTCGCCACCACAACGGGCTTGCCGGCTCGCCGGCAGGCGCGAATAAGCTGTTTCTGTATGCCCGGTACAGCCTCGATCGGAAGTTCAACGCCAAGATCGCCGCGGGCGACCATAAGCGCATCGGAAAGCTCGATGATTTCATCGATCTGCTCGAGAGCCTGCGGCTTTTCGATCTTCGCCATCAGACCGACCTTGCCGCGGGCGATCTTGCGGACCGCCGCCAAATCGTCGGGTCTCTGGATGAAGGACAGTGCGACCCAGTCGACGTTTCTGGTCGCCAGAACGGCCTCGAGGTCCTTGTGATCCTTTTCCGTCAGCGCGCCGACGGGCAGCGTGCTGTCCGGCAGGCTGACGCCCTTGCGATCCGATATCTTCGTTCCCGACACGACAGTGCAGGTCATGGATTTGCCGTCGCATGCGTCCGCCTTCAATTGCAGGCGTCCGTCGTCGATCAACAGTCGATGTCCGGGCTTCACAGCTGCGAAGATTTCCGGATGCGGCAGGAAAACGCGCGAGGCGTCTCCGGGCGTGTCCTTGTTGTCCAGCGTGAAGGTCTGGCCCGGCTCGAGTTCGACGGCGCCGTCAGCGAAACGGCCAACGCGCAGCTTGGGTCCCTGAAGGTCGGCGAGAATGCCGATGGGACGTCCACATCGCTTTTCGACCGCGCGTATCCGGTCGACCAGATTGCGCAAAGTCGCATGATCCGAATGGCTCATGTTTATGCGAAACAGATCGGCGCCAGCTTCATGCAGTTTTTCGATTGTTTCCTCATCCGAGGAGGACGGCCCGAGCGTTGCAAGTATCTTTACTCTGCGAAGTCGCTTCATCAATTCTGGCCTTCGCCATTGTCTCCGGAATCTGTCAATTGCACCATCCAGTTGGATTGCTGACCCGTGTCGTATTCCTTGAAGCCCATGCGCATGTATCCGCGCGTGAAGCAGTCGTGCACGCCAACGATATCGAAGGCGTCTTCGGCGACGCACATATCAATGTCGCCCGCCCACCGACCGCCGCTTTCGGAATCTTCCGCGTAGAGATAATAATAACGTGACGAAAGCGAACCTTCTATGATGGTTTCGCAACTTGTCGCCGCAATTTGCCACCAGCCCTCGGATTTCCAGCCATCAGCCGTCCGGTATCCGATCGCGACGCCGACCAGTTTCTGCGTCCCGTTGCATACCCGGAAATCAGCACGCGCGTCGTTGCTCCATGCGGCCATTAAAACAATCACTGCCGAAGCAAGCGCCAAACGCCCATGCTTCACTATAAAGCCAGCCACTGACATCCCCGTTACGAACCCTCTATTGGATATGTGCCGCATCGACGGCCCGAATGTCAACGCGTGACCGAATCAAACCGGCCGCGCATATTTCAAATCAACGGCCTGGCCGGTTTACCGGCCGACCTTGCGGCACTATCTTCCAGGTCAAGGAAACCCCTCAAACTGCAGGAGGCTCGTCATGACGGAACTGACCGAAGAACAGCGCATCAAATTGGAAGCCGCGGCTTTCCGGACACTCGTGAACCATCTTCGCGAACGCGCCGACGTGCAAAACATAGACTTGATGAATCTGGCCGGATTTTGTCGAAATTGCCTGTCCAACTGGTATCAGGACGCGGCTCGGGACGCCGGTATAGACCTGAGCAAGGAAGCGTCGCGGGAAATCGTCTACGGCATGCCCTACGACGAATGGAAAGCCAAACACCAGACGGAGGCGACGGGGGAACAGAAGGCGGCCTTCGCCTCCCGCCACGAACATTGACGCCCGCGTCTTCCCATAGAACACGGGACAGGCGCGAAAACGCACTTGACGGAATTCTCCGTAGCGTGCACCTGACACCACTCACATTTTGTACAGGAGTCGCCCAATGTCCGAAGCTCACGGTGTCGCGCGTGATCATCTTCGCTCTTTCGTCGAGCGGATCGAACGGCTTGAGGAAGAAAAGAAGACGATCGCCGACGATATCAAGGAAGTCTACGGCGAAGCCAAGGCGACGGGATTCGACACCAAGGTTCTTCGCCGCGTCGTCTCGATACGCAAGCAGGACCAGGATGAGAGAATGGAACAGGAAGCCGTTCTCGACACCTATCTGGCCGCGCTTGGCATGATCAGCGCGCCTCCCGAAGAATAAAAGCAGCCAAAATCGGTTTTGGCGCCGCCGTCAATTGGTGACGCTGAAACGGGCGACCGTCAGGAAGTTGACCGCGCTTCCGGAGAAGCTTTCCGCGCTGGCGATCGTATTTTCCGTAGAAAAGCCTGTCAGATGAACAGTGTGCGGCGCTTCGCGGAGATGGGCCGACACCAGTTGCGGCGCAACGATTGCGTTGCCCTGCGTTTCGACCCGTTCCGACGTGATGCTGCGTTTCGACGCGAGTCCGGCGGTCAGGACCGGAGACGTGTTAACCACATATTTCGGCGAGGCGTCGCCAGACGCCCGCGCGCGGCGACCACTCTTGCCGCCCGTCGATTGACGAGCGCTCGCTGCGATCGCCGCCGCCATAACATTTCGTTCGCTTTCGGACTGCGCCGCGGACGGCGGAGCCAGTGCGATCTCCGCTCCGGCCTGAGGCTGTCCGCCGGACGTGTCGAGCGCGCCCCGGATCGGGCTTTCAGGAAGCGGTATCTCGAAGCCTGCCCGCACAGGACGCGGCGTCGGAACGCCGGCCACCGAGGCGACCTCGACCGTTTGCCTGTCAGGCCGCGTCGTCGGCATTGGCACATAAGCCAGCGCCGGCGAGCCGGAATCCTCGATCTGCACCGGCATCGGAAGCCCGTTTTCGGAGGCTCTGATTATCCGGTCTACATCCGCCGAAGCCGCGCTTCGCGCAGGCGTCAGGCTGGCCACCTTGATGGCGTCGGTGCCGTTGACGCCGGCGTCATCGGGCCGCATGGCCGCGAGCGCCTCGGCTTGCGCGCCAACCGGGACCGGAACCAGCGGGACGCCGCCATTGTCGCCATTGGCCGCTCCGGCGTCGGCGAGCGCCAGTTGAACGCCGCTGGATGAAAGCGCGGGTCGCGAGCGCGGAACCGGAACATAGGCGAGTTCAATCTCTTCGTCGTCGTCCTCGGGTTCCGCCTGCGCCACCTGCGACGCAGAGGACCGCTTCTGGCGCGCAGGCGCCTTGTCCTCATCGTCGCCGCGATTAAACAGACCGGCCAGCAGACCGCCGCCGCCGCCACTGCTGCTTCTGGCGCCGCCTCCGGCGACCTGGATACTACTCGACGTCACGCGTTTCTTGTAGTCGGCGAGCGCCTGGTCGTACCCTGGTAGCGGCTTGCCGTCGGACGGCAAATGCAGCGTCTTGCCCTGAGGAAACACCTGTACGAGTTCCTTGCGGCTCATGCGCGGCCAGGCGCGCACGCTGCCGGTGTCCAGATGCAGGAAGGGGGAGCCCGATCGCGGATAGTAGCCTACGCCGCCGACCTGGAACTTCATGCCGAGTTCGCGCAATTTTTTTAGCGGCACGTCCGGAATGAAAAAGTCCATCGCCTTGCCAAGTGTGTGCTGGCTCTTCTTGGCGACGCCCGAAGAGCGTTTGCGCAGCATGGCGTTGGTCTGCGGCGAACGATAGGCGGAGACGACGTGGATTTCGGCTTTCGAGCCACTGGCCTGATAGACTTCCCAGATCAGGTCGAACAGCCGCGGATCCATCTTTGTCGGCTCATTGCGGCGCCAGTCGCGCAGGAACCGGTTGAGTTCGTTCAGACCACTCTGGATGTAGCGGCCATTCTTCTTGTAGGTGATGGAAGCATGTTCTTTGGTGTGCAGAAAATAGAGCTTGAGCGTACGGGTTTCGGCCGCCGCGGCGCTTGTGAGAACGCCAAACAGGAGTGCGGCTGTCACCGCGGCCGCGATCGCCCTGCAGACTTTCACTCCGTAATTTATGGTCGCGCCCCTAAGCAATCTTCTTCAGATCCCCGCATCCCCGCTTTCGGTCCAGACTGGCTGATTTCCGAAAAAATTCGTCACAACAAAACCCGATACATATTACCCGAGCCGGCCTAGGATCGTATCCGCCCTGCACTCGAAATGCGTTCACAGCATGGCAAACAGGTCACACTCGGTTTCAACTGACATTTATAGTGAACAAACAACTAACAAGTCGTGAATTATACCGGTACTATCTGCTCGATTCGAGTTTGGCCGGGTGAAACCAGCTAATTCAGCTATGGATTTATGTCAATTTTGTCGAATTCGCAATTCGGCGTCCGTGGAAAACCCGAGTCGAGCCGTTCATGTAAGCTGCACTACCGCAACCGGGGGCGAATTTGAGACAAATGAGTGCAACCAGCATACGGACTGTGGCGGAACATCGGAACATGGTGGCCGACGGAGCGCCGGCCTCGCACGAGGCCGGTAGTCTCGGACCCTTGCCGGAGTGGGACCTCTCCGATCTCTATACCGGGCTCGACTCTGACGCCCTGCGCAGCGACATGGAGGCCGCCTCCCGCCGTTCTTCCGCTTTCGAGGAAAAATGGAAGGGCAAACTCAAGGCCGCCGCCGCCGAAACCGGCGACAAGGGCCTCGGACAGGCGATCGTCGAATATGAAAAGATCGAGGAACTGCTGGGACGCATCATTTCCTTTGCGAGTCTTTTCTATTTTTCCAACACGACCGATCCGGCGCGCGCCAAGTTTTTCGGCGACACGCAGGCGAAGATCACCGACATAAGCAGCAGGCTTCTGTTCTTTTCACTCGAGATCAACCGGATCGACGACGCCGACATCGATGCGGCGATCGCCAACGACGAGCGAACCGCGCACTATCGTCCTTGGCTCGTCGATCTCAGGATGGACAAGCCATTTCAGCTCGATGACCGCACGGAACAGCTCTTCCACGAGAAATCCATAACCGGCCACGCAGCCTGGAACCGGCTCTTCGACGAAACGATGGCCGACCTGCGGTTCACGGTCGATGGCGAAACGCGCGCCCTCGAGCCGACGCTGAACCTGCTGCAGTCGCCGCAGGGCGAGACGCGTCGAAAGGCTGCTGAAGCCCTGTCCGCCACCTTCGCCGAAAACATCCGCACCTTCACGCTGATCACCAATACGCTGGCCAAGGACAAGGAGATTTCCGACCGCTGGAGAGGTTTCGAAGACATCGCGGACGGCCGGCACCTCGCCAATCGCGTCGAGCGCGAGGTGGTGGATGCGCTCAGCTCATCGGTCGTCGCCGCCTATCCGCGCCTGTCGCATCGCTATTACGCGATGAAAGCGCGCTGGCTCGGCATGGATGTGATGGATTTCTGGGACCGCAATGCGCCATTGCCGGAATCGCCGCAAACGCTGATCGAATGGGACGAGGCGCGCGGCACCATTCTCGATGCCTACGGACGTTTCGACCCGCAGATGGCGACGATCGCCGAGCGTTTTTTCGACCGGAACTGGATCGACGCGCCGGTGCGCGAGGGCAAGGCTCCCGGCGCATTCGCGCACCCGACCGTGCCGTCTGTTCACCCCTATGTGCTGCTGAATTATCTCGGCAAGCCGCGCGACGTGATGACGCTCGCCCACGAACTCGGACACGGCGTTCACCAGGTGCTGGCCGCCCAGCAAGGAGCGCTCATGGCGCAGACGCCGCTGACGCTGGCGGAGACGGCTTCGGTGTTTGGGGAAATGCTCACGTTCCGCGCCCTTCTGGACCGAACGACCTCGCCGCGGGAACGCAAGGCCATGCTGGCGCAGAAGGTGGAGGACATGATCAACACCGTCGTCCGCCAGATCGCCTTCTACCAGTTCGAGCGAAAGGTGCATCTGGAGCGCCGCGAAGGCGAACTCACATCGGACCAGATCGGAGAATTATGGCTGTCGGTGCAGGCTGAAAGCCTAGGGCCAGCGATCCGCATAACGCCGCAATACAGCACATTCTGGGCCTATATTCCGCATTTCATCCATTCGCCCTTCTACGTATACGCCTATGCGTTCGGCGACTGTCTGGTCAATTCTCTCTACGCGGTCTACCAGAACGCCGAATCCGGCTTCCAGGAAAAGTATATGGAGATGCTGAAGGCCGGCGGCTCCAAGCATCATTCCGAGCTGCTGGCGCCGTTCGGGCTGGACGCAAGCGATCCTGCCTTCTGGGACCGGGGCCTTTCCATGATCGAAGGGCTCATCGACGAGCTCGAGGAACTCGACCGCTCGCTCTCCGCCTGACGATCCGTCGGCATTGACGCAACTCTCTGCTTCCATGCGGCGTTGAATCGTGGTTAAGCAACCGCCAGGCAAACCAGGAAGGAAACTGATGTCAGAGGTCGATTATCCCGTTTACGCAGAGATCACAGGTCCGATCGTCATGATCGGCTTCGGATCCATCGGACGCGGAACGCTGCCGCTCATCGAACGCCATTTCAAATTCGAGAAGAGCCGCATGGTCGTTGTCGACCCCAGCGACGCCGACGCCGGCTTACTGGCCAAGAAAGGTATTCGCTTCGTGCAGGAAGCAGTGACCCGCGACAATTATCGCGATCTGCTCGGACCGCTGCTGACCGAAGGCGAAGGACAGGGCTTCTGCGTCAACCTTTCCGTCGACACCTCGTCGCTCGATCTCATGAAATTCTGCCGCGAGATCGACGTGCCCTATATCGACACCGTGGTTGAACCCTGGCTCGGCTTCTATTTCGACAATACGCTCGGCAACGCGGCCCGCACCAACTATGCGCTTCGCGAAACGGTGCGGAACGAAAAGACGGCGAACCCGGGCGGCGCGACAGCCGTCTCCTGCTGCGGCGCCAATCCCGGCATGGTGTCGTGGTTCGTCAAGCAGGCGCTGGTCAATCTGGCGAACGATCTCGGGATCGCATTCGAGGAACCTGCGCCTGAAGACCGCGAAGGCTGGGCCGCCCTGATGCAAAAAGTCGGTGTAAAGGGCGTCCACATCGCCGAACGCGACACGCAGCGCGCCAAACACCCCAAGCCTCTCGACGTTTTCTGGAACACCTGGTCCGCCGAAGGTTTCATTTCAGAAGGACTGCAGCCCGCCGAACTCGGCTGGGGGAGCCACGAAAAGTGGAAACCGGACAACGCGAAAGAACAGGAAACCGGCTGCAAGGCGGCGATCTATCTCGAGCAGCCGGGCGCCAATACGCGGGTGCGCACTTGGTGCCCGACACCGGGCGCGCAGTACGGCTTTCTCGTAACCCACAACGAGTCCGTCTCGATCGCCGATTTCTTCACGCTGCGGGACGACAGCGGAAACGTCGTCTTCCGGCCGACCTGTCACTACGCCTATCATCCGGCCAACGACGCCGTTCTTTCGCTGCACGAAATGTTCGGCAATGGCGGCAAGCAGCAGCCCAAGCTGCATGTCCTCGACGAAAACGAGATCGAGGACGGGATCGACGAACTGGGCGTGCTTCTCTACGGGCACGAACGCAACGCCTACTGGTTCGGGTCACGCCTTTCAGTGGAAGAAACGCGCGAACTCGCCCCCTACCAGAACGCCACCGGCCTGCAGGTCACGTCCGCGGTGCTCGCCGGCATGGTCTGGGCACTGGAAAATCCGGGCTCGGGCATCGTCGAAGCCGACGAGATGGATTACCGACGCTGCCTCGAAGTGCAATTGCCCTATCTCGGACCCGTGGAAGGCCACTACACCAACTGGACGCCTCTGACCGATCGCCCCGGACTTTTTCCGGAAGATATCGACGAAAGCGATCCCTGGCAGTTCAGGAACGTCCTGGTTCATTAAAGAGCGATGAACCTTTTGACCGGCCGGACGTTGCCGTTCACGGGTGTCTGGTGGTATTGATAGGCGAGGCGTCGAACGTGAGATCCAGAGCGGAGGCACCCATGCGGCATTGGTCGAGGACACTGACACTTCTTTTCATGACGGCGGCTCTCGCCGCCTGCCAATCGAATTTCGGAGGCGGGCCACGCAATGATCCGAACTCCATCGAGGGACAATGGTTCGATCCGAACGGGATCCTTTCCACGTTCTCCGACGGCCAGTTCGAAACCCGGACGACCGATACGAACACCCTGCTGGCGACAGGCAAATACACCTATACGGGTCCGCGCGTCGTCCAGATCGACCTCCGTTCCCTGGTGCGCAACACCAGTTCCAAGGTGAACTGCTCCCTCGCTTCGCCATCAAGGCTCAATTGCACGTCGAGCACGGGCAGCCAGTTCACGCTGACCCGTCGGACAGCCTGAGGAACACCTGCTCGCCGAAGCGCTGTACAGACGGTGTGAGACCGGCTACCGATACGACATGAGAGACGAAACGGGAGGAGCCTCGTCTTGACCGCCTATTTTGACGCGCTGGAAACGCGCGAGCCTGCAGTCCGTGAAAAGGACCTGTTCGAAAAACTGCCGTCTTTCCTGGCCCGCGCCATGACGCAGGCGGAAGGTTTGAAGAGGTGGCTAGGGGACATAGATCCACAATTGATCGACACTCGATCGGCGTTGGCTTCTCTTCCGGTTTTGAGAAAACAGGACCTCATGTCCGCGCAGGCCGATAAGCCGCCTTTCGGCGGCTTCGCGGTCGCCGACGCGCTGCGGGGCAACCGGGTGTTCATGTCGCCCGGCCCGGTCTGGGAGCCGCAGGGCTTCGACGCCGATCCGTGGCAGGCGGCCCGCGCGCTGTTCGCCGCCGGTTTTCGCGCCGGCGACATCGTCCACAATGCATTTTCCTATCACATGACTCCGGGCGCGTTCATACTCGACGAGGGCGCCCGCGCTATGGGATGTCTGGTGTTTCCCGCCGGCGTCGGCAACACTGACTCCCAGGTCGAGGCGGCCGCCAAATTGCGCCCGACGGCCTATACGGGAACGCCGGACTTTCTGAAGATCATGCTGGACAGGGCGGTGGAAAGCGGACTTGACCTGTCTTCCATCACTCACGCCATGGTCTCCGGCGGCGCGCTCTTTCCATCCCTGCGCGACGAATATTACCTGCGCGGCATCAAGACGCTGCAGTGCTACGCAACGGCCGATATCGGCGTGATCGCCTATGAAAGCGCGGCCGGGGACGGCGCGCCTTATCCAGGCATGATCCTGAACGAAAACCTCATTCTAGAGATCGTGCGGCCGGGCAGCAGCGAGCCTGTGGCCGACGGCGAGGTTGGAGAAGTCGTCGTCACCTGCCTCAACGAAGCCTATCCGCTGATCCGGTTCGCCACAGGCGACCTCTCGGCTGTCGTCGAAGGCCCCTCGCCCTGCGGAAGAACGAACACGCGCATTGCCGGCTGGATGGGACGCGCCGACCAGCGCACCAAGATCAAGGGCATGTTTGTCGATCCGAAACAGGTCGACGCCGTCATGAAGCGGCATCCCGAAATCGCCAGGGCGCGACTGATCGTGCGCCGCACCGACAATCAGGACAGCATGTCGCTGCATGTGGAAGCGGGAAGCGGTGCGGACCTGGACGCGGCGTCGATTTCCGCGACCTTGTCGGACGTCACCCGGCTCAAGGGCGACGTGGTCAGCGTCGCGGCCGGAAGCCTTCCCAATGACGGCAAGGTCATCGCAGACGAGCGCAATTACGAAAACTGAGTTTCGCCGCAGACAGGCTTGAGTTTCCGCGAAATCGGTAAGAGAATACGGCCGCGACGCGGTTGTCATGCAAATGCAAATTGCGTGTGACAGTAACGGTGCGAAGCACTCAGGCGGTAATGCGTGACGCTCGTGTCCGTCCGCCCTCCAAGGAAGACCTTAACAGGGAGATATCAATGAACAGGACCATGTTACGCGCGCTGCTTTCGGCCGCCGCTCTGGGGCTTGCCTCAGGCAGCGCCTGGGCTGACTACGAACTCAACGTGCTACATTTCAACGACCTGCACAGTCGCATCGAACCAATTAACAAATACGATTCGACCTGTTCCCCGGAAGACGATGCGGAAGGCAAATGCTTTGGCGGCGCAGCGCGCCTGAAAACAGCCATCGACGAACGCAAACAGGCCCTCGACAACGTGCTGGTTCTGAACGCCGGAGACAATTTCCAGGGTTCGCTCTTCTACACGACCTACAAGGGCGACGCCGAGGCTGAATTCCTGGACATGATGGATCAGGACGCCATGGTTCTCGGCAACCACGAATTCGACGACGGCGACCAGGTGCTGGCTGATTTCGTCGCCAAAACCGATTTCCCGATTATCTACGGAAACACGCTGATCGGCGCCAACAGCCCGCTCGCCGGCACGCGGATGGTTGAATATGTGATCAAGGACGTCGGCGGCGAGAAGGTCGGCATCATCGGCGTGGTGGCCGAAGACACCGACGTCACGTCCTCGCCGAGCGACGCTGTCCTGTTCATGGAGCCGGTTCTCTACCTCATGGAAGCCGTCGACAAGGTCAAGGAAGCCGGCGCCACCAAGGTCATCGCGCTGACCCATGTCGGTCTGCCGGTCGACAGGAAGATTGCCGCCGAAGTTGACGGCATCGACCTCATCGTGGGCGGGCATTCGCACACATTGCTATCGAATACGGATGAAAAGGCGGCCGGCCCCTACCCTGTGATGGTGAAAAACGAGACGTCCGGCAAGGACGTTCCGATCGTCCAGGGCTACGCCTACAGCAAGTATCTTGGCGAGATCAAACTGGTGTTCGACGACGACGGCAACATCAAAAGCGTCTCCGGAGACCCGATCCTTCTCGACGCCAGCTTCAAGCCGAATGAAGCAATGCAGAAACGCATCGCGGAACTGGCTGCTCCCATCGAGGACATGAAAAAGGAAGTTATCGGAGACACATCCGCCACAATCAACGGTGAACGCACTACCTGCCGTTCCCAGGAATGCGAGATGGGCAATCTCGTCTCTGACGCCATGCTTGACCGGGTCAAGAGCCAGGGCATCCAGATCGCCATTCAGAACGGCGGCGGTTTGCGCGCCTCGATCGATCAGGGCGAGGTCACCATGGGCGAAGTCCTCACCGTGCTTCCGTTCCAGAACACCCTGTCGACTTTCCAGCTCAAGGGCTCAGACGTCAAGACCGCCCTTGAAAACGGCGTCAGCCAGTTTGAAGAAGGCGCTGGCCGCTTCCCGCAGGTCGCCGGGCTGAAATACAGCTTCGACCCGTCCAAGCCTGCCGGCGAGCGGATTTCCGACGTCATGGTGGAAGGCAGCGACGGCAGCTATGCGGCCATCGTGGACGACACGACCTATGGCGTGGTTTCCAACAACTTCATGCGCGGAGGCGGCGACGGCTACAGCGTCTTCGCAACAGCCGGCATGAACGCCTACGACTACGGCCCGGGCCTTGAGCAGGTCGTGGTTGACTATCTCGGCGAAAACAATCCCTACAAGCCGTATGTCGACGGGCGCATCACGGAAGTCTCCGCTGCCATGGAGCCGAAGACTGACGAGTCCATGAAAGACGAGATGAAGTCCGACGCCGCGACGATGGAAAAGGACTCCGAGGCCGCCTCGGAAACTGTCATGGAAAAGACAGAGGAAATGGCCAAGGAAGGCATGGAGAAGGTCGAGGAAGCCGTCGAATCCGCGACCACCCATGTGATTTCAGCCGGCGACAGCCTCTGGGCCCTGGCTGAAAAATACTTTGGCGACGGCAAGCAATGGAAGTCCATCGCCGACGCCAATCCGGGTCAGAATCCGAATAAGCTGGAAGTCGGAAGCCAACTGACGATCCCAGCCAAATCGAACTGACCGACAAACAAGCGTTCTTGATGAAGCGGCCCGGGATTTCCCGGGTCGCTTTTTTTGAATCCTGCGGCATTTTCCGTGAATGCTTGAAATTGCGGCGGCGGCCCATATTTTGGCCGAGTCAGCACATCAGAATCATTTTAGACAGCGAAATCCCATGAACCCGACCGAAACGACCGCCACGCGCCATCTCCCGCAAGAGCATCCCGCTGTGGCTTACGGCAAGGTCGGCGTGCTTCTAGTCAATCTCGGCACTCCGGACGGAACAGACTATACGTCGATGCGCCGGTATCTGCGTGAATTCCTGACCGACAAGCGCGTCATCGAATGGCCGCGCGCCTACTGGTATCCGATCCTGTTCGGCATCGTCCTCAACACCCGTCCGGGAAAGGTCGGCAAGGCCTACGAGATGATCTGGAACAAGGACAAGGACGAAAGCTATCTGAGGACCTACACCCGTAGCCAGTCGGACCTGCTTGGCAAGATGCTGGCGGCCGAAGACGGGGTCGTCGTCGACTGGGCCATGCGCTACGGAACTCCATCGATCGAGGAACGCATCAACGCCCTCAAGGAGGCCGGATGCGAACGGATCCTGCTGTTTCCGCTCTATCCGCAATATGCGGCGAGCACCACGGCGACGGTCAACGACAAGGCTTTCGAAGCCCTGATGAAGATGCGGTGGCAGCCGGCGCTACGCGTTTCGCCGCCCTACCACGATGATCCGGTCTATATCGAAGCGCTGGGCAAATCGATCATCAGCCATCTCGCTACGCTCGACTGGGAGCCCGAAGTGGTTCTGGCCTCGTTCCACGGAATACCGAAATCCTATCTCGAAAAGGGCGATCCCTATCACTGCCATTGTCAGAAAACGACGCGCCTGCTGCGCGAATTTCTCGGCTGGCCGGAAGACCGGCTGAAGATCACCTTCCAGTCCCGCTTCGGGCCGGAAGAATGGCTTCAACCCTACACGGACAAGACGGTTGAAACGCTGGCCAAGCAAGGAGTCCGCAATATCGCGGTGCTCAATCCGGGCTTCGTGTCCGACTGCCTTGAGACGCTCGAGGAGATCGCGGAACAGGCGATGGAGAGCTTTCACGAAAATGGCGGTGAAAACTTCACCCATATTCCGTGCCTCAATGACAGTGAGGATGGAATAAAGGTCCTGGAAACGGTGGTTCGTCGTGAATTGCAGGGCTGGATCCAAAACAGCGCCAGGGATGGGAAAATCGAAGTAACCGATTGATATTATTCAACTGAAAATATCGGCAAACATCATATTGTAACCATCCGTTGCATTACCCATCTTTAAGGTATGTCGGTTAAACACATTTCGTGACCATCAGTCGTCGCTTAGGCCTCCATCGGCCCGCGCGCAACCGAGGATTTTGACATGCTACCACCCCTGAGCGGCTTTGATATCGCCGTAATCGTCTTTCTCGTTCTCGTGCTTCTGGTTCTCTACGCAAGCGTCAAGACGGTCTCTCAGGGCTATAATTTCACCGTGGAGCGCTTTGGCCGATATACCCGCACGCTTACGCCGGGCCTCAACCTGATTGTGCCGTTCATCGACAGGATCGGCGCACGGATGAACATGATGGAGCAGGTCCTCGACGTTCCCACCCAGGAAGTCATCACCCGCGACAACGCCAGCGTCGGCGCGGACGCCGTCGCCTTTTACCAGGTGCTCAACGCCCCGCAGGCCGCCTATCAGGTCCGGGAGCTTGAATACGCCATCCTGAACCTGACGATGACCAATATCCGCTCGGTCATGGGATCGATGGATCTGGACGAATTGCTGTCCAACCGCGACGCCATCAACGAGCGGCTGCTGACGGTCGTCGACGAGGCCGCAAGCCCCTGGGGCATCAAGATCACGCGCGTTGAAATCAAGGACATCAATCCGCCGACCGACCTCGTCGACGCCATGGGCCGGCAAATGAAGGCGGAACGTGAAAAGCGCGCCGAGGTTCTGGAAGCCGAAGGCGCGCGCAACGCGCAGATTCTGCGCGCGGAAGGCGCCAAGCAGGCCGCCATCCTCCAGGCCGAAGGCACGCGCGAGGCGGCGTTCCGCGAGGCCGAAGCACGCGAGCGGCTTGCCGAAGCGGAGGCCGCCGCCACACGCTCCGTCTCCGAAGCGATCGCACAGGGCGACGTCCAGGCGATCAACTACTTCGTCGCGCAGAAATACACCGAGGCGCTGGCCTCGATCGGCACGGCCAACAACCAGAAGATCGTCCTCATGCCGATGGAAGCATCGTCGCTTATCGGCTCCCTGGGCGGCATCGGCGCGATCGCAAAGGAAGTATTCGCCGACGGGCCTGGCGGGCAGGCCGCATCGGCGCGTCGTTCCGTTCCCTCCACCGGCCAGCGGACGGACTGACGATGTTCGATTGGATCGCAACGCAACTCGGCCCCTGGACATGGTGGGTGATCGGCCTTCTTCTTCTGGCGATGGAAGTCGTCATTCCCGGGATTTTCCTGATGTGGTTCGGCATCGCGGCCATCATCGTTGGCAGCCTGTCGCTGATGCTGTGGACCGAATCCTACTGGATCTGGCAGATGCAGGTGATCCTATTCGCGGTTCTCGCCGTGATATCCGCGCTGATCGGGCGGCGCATGATCGGGGGGCAGGACGACGTATCCGACGAGCCGCTGCTCAACCAGCGCGGCGCGAGCCTGATCGGCCGAACCGCAACACTGAAGGCGCCCATAAACGAGGGGCGCGGCCGTATTCATCTCGACGACACGACCTGGGTTGTCAATGGTCCGGATCTGCCCGTCGGAAGTCGCGTCCGCATCGTTGCAAGCACCGGAAGCACACTCAAGGTCGAGCCTGTGAGCGAGATCTCCGCGCCTGCCTGAAACGTCTTTCCGTAAGGAAGCCTTAACCACAAAGCTTTACGGTTTGGGAAGATTTGTTCCCCTTGTTTCAGGCCGTAAATGGTTGCCACATCGCGCGTTTTCTGGATCGGGAGGCTGGCGGCCCTGCCGCCGGCCGTGGCGTTTTGCGTCCTTGTCACCGCATACCCTGCGTCAGCGCAGCAGGCCGACGACACAGACCAGCTTCTCAGGGGAGTGATCGAGTATGACGGCCGCTCCGGCGCGCAACGCCGACGGGCCGAGCGGATAGCCGTGGATGAAGAAGAACAGGCGAACGAAGAGCAGGAGCAGGCGGACGGCAGAGCCGGCGACACGGCAGCCGGGCTTGACGACACCACAACCGGAGCCGTCGAAGCGGTTCAGAGAACCGGACCTGTGCAATGGTTCGGCCGAAACAATCCGACCCAGCCGACCGTTGACATCGTCGTCCGCCAGCCGGACCCCGATCCCTACGCCGCAGTCGGTATGCGGATTGGAACCTTCATTCTGCGGCCAACGCTCACACAACAACTGGGTCATGAATCCGTTCTCGATGGAGATGCGCAGACTGCGCGCACTTTGAGCAGGACAACGCTAGCCGCAGAACTGGCGTCCGACTGGTCTCGCCACCAGTTCAAGCTTTCCGCCGAGCAGGTGATCGACATCACCCTTTCCGGCGACGGCCCCGAAGACCCAAGCACGTCCGTGGACGCCGAGTTGCGGCTGGACATTTCATCGACGACGACCGCCAATCTGTTCTTCGGTTATGATTTCAGACGCGAGGATCAGACAGACGCCAATTCGGTCGAGAACGCGATCGCGCAATCGGACATCCACTCCTTCGAGGGCCGCGCAGGACTGGAACACTCCTTCGGCGCCTGGTCCGGCCGCGCTGCCTTCACCGCGATACGATCGACTTATGGAGACGTCGAACTCGAAGACGGAGAGGAACTTTCGCAATCCGAACGCGACAACAACAGCTACCGGATGGTGCTGCGCGCAGGCGCTGACAACGGCGCCGTCTTGCGGCCCTTTGCGGAGGTCGAGGGAACCCTCATCGACTACGACGAAACTGAGGACGAGAACGGCTACCGCCGTTCATCCAACGGCTTTGCGCTCAGAGCCGGCGCGGTCTTCGATCGCGGCGAGAAATGGAACGGAGAACTTTCGGCCGGTTACATCCAGCGCAACTACGATGATCCGAGGCTGGAGCCGATCGGCGCTTTCGCAATCGGCGGCTTCGCCAACTGGTCCCCGGAACGCGACACGGTCGTCAGGCTGGGACTGAACACAAGCATTGAGGATTCAACGACGGCCGACGTGTCCGGGTCCGTCTACTATTCCGCCTCGGCCGGCATCACCCGCAAGGTGCGCGAGAACTTCATAACACGGATGAGCGGACAGTTGGGATGGCGGCGCTACTATGGCGACCTGCCTGACGAAACCGTCATCGTGGCGGGAGCCGGCTTCACCTGGTGGCTGAACCGAAATGTCGGCATCGACGGGGAGGTCAGTTACGAAAAGACCCTGTCCGAAGACACCGACAATGACGACATCTATGTCGGTCTCGGCATGAAATTCCAGCGCTGACGCACCCGCGCTACAGCTCGGCGATCATCCGCCGTATGTCGCCCTCGACCTTGTGGCGAATGTCTTCACGCAGCAGCGCAAAGGAGACGTTGGCCCTTATGAAGCCTTCCTTGGAGCCGCAGTCGAAGGTGCTGCCCTGGAACTTGTAGCCGGCGAACTGCTGATCTTTCGCGAGATTGAGCATGGCGTCGGTCAGCTGGATTTCATTGCCTGCGCCCCGCTCCTGTCTCTCAAGGATGGAAAATATTTCCGGCTGCAGGATGTATCGGCCGTTGATGAACCAATTTGACGGCGCAGTGCCCGGCGTCGGCTTCTCTACCATGGATGTGATACGGAACCCTTCGTCCGATATCTCATCGCCGATGCCGACGATTCCGTAGCGATGGGTCTCCTCTTCCGGCACTTCCTCGACGGAGACGACATTGCCGCCGACCTTTTCATAAAGCTCGATCATACCGGTCAGGCAGCCCTTCTTGTCCTGCATGACCATGTCGGGAAGAAGCAGCGCGAATGGTTCGTCGCCGACAAGTTCCCGTGCGCACCAGACCGCGTGACCCAGCCCGAGCGGCTCCTGCTGGCGGGTGAAGCTGGTCTGGCCCGCCTGCGGCTGCAGATCCTGAAGATGACCCAGTTCGTCCAGCTTTCCGCGGTCGCGGAGCGTGTTGTAGAGTTCGATCTGGATATCGAAATGGTCTTCGATAACCGCCTTGTTGCGGCCGGTCACGAAAATGAAATGCTCGATGCCGGCGGCGCGCGCCTCGTCGACCACATACTGGATGACCGGCTTGTCAACGACTGTCAGCATCTCTTTCGGGATCGCCTTGGTCGCCGGAAGAAAGCGCGTTCCGAGCCCCGCCACGGGGAAAACCGCTTTCCTCACCTTTTTCTGTTCAGCCATGTCGCCACCTTTCATACAAACTCTATCCGACCATTTTAATAAATCACCGACGCGACGATTCAACCGTTAATCCACACCGCCGCCGGGCGCATGGTTAAGAATTTATTGATCCGTGATACATATTGTAGGGGGTCAATGCGCGGAAGAGCGCCATGATTACGCCTTCCGGACGCACTATGGAACGAGGAAAGTTCAAGCGGAATTCACCATGTCGATGACGATTCGGAAACGGACAATCCCCCAACTCGCCCTGATCCTGTGCGCGATCGTCCTGCTGCTTGCGCCCGACATCGCCAGGGCGGACGCCGGTTTTCAGCGCTGGATACGGGACTTCTATCCCGTGGCGGCGAAATCCGGAATCAGCAAGAAGACATATGACCGGGCCTTTGCCGGCGTTACGACGCCGGACCCGGAAGTCCTCCGCAAAGCCCGTTATCAGCCGGAATTCAAGCAGGACGCCTGGAGCTACATCGATTCGCGCGTTCATGATGAAAGCGTTCGTAACGGGCAGGCCTTCGCCCGTAAATACAACCGGACGCTCTCGCAGATTGAAAGGCGCTACGGGGTTGACCGGTCCGTGCTGATGGCCATCTGGTCGATGGAGTCGAGTTACGGCAACGTCTTCAATTACCCCGAACGGCTGCATTACGTACCCCGAGCTCTCGCCACGCTGGCCTACGCCGATCCGAAACGCGCCAAATTCGCCCGGAGCCAATTGATCGCCGCCTTGAAGATCCTGCAATCCGGCGACATCCGGCGCGAGCAGCTGTCCGGCTCATGGGCCGGCGCAATGGGCCACACCCAGTTCATTCCGACGAGCTACCAGGCCTTTGCGGTAGATTTTGACGGCGACGGCCGGCGCGACATTTGGAACTCCGTACCGGACGCCCTGGCGACGGCGGCAAACCTTTTGAAGAAAAACGGCTGGCGAACTGGACTGACCTGGGGATACGAGGTCAAAGCGCCGCGCGGCGCAAGCAAGTATGAAGGCACCCAGCGCACGTTGTCGCAATGGGCGAAGCTCGGCTTCAAGCGACCCGACGGCAGACCCTTTCCCCGTCCTGGCGAGAACGCCGTGCTGAAAATGCCGGCCGGAACCAGTGGTCCCGCCTTTCTCATGATCCGGAACTTCTTCATCATCAAGACCTACAATAATTCGGATTCCTATGCGCTCGGCGTCGGGCTGCTCGCCGACCGCATTGCAGGTTATGACGGCCTGAAGCAGCACTGGCAGCCGCCAAAAGGCGCGCTGTCGATGGACGAGAGGCGAGAGATTCAGGTTCATCTGAAGAAGCTCGGCTATTATGACGGCGAGATCGACGGCAATATCGGATCCGGCTCCCAGCAGGCCATCAAGGACTATCAGTCCAGGCTGGGCTTGACCGCAGACGGTGTTCCATCGCAGAATCTGCTGAAGACGCTGCGACGCTGAACCGAAAAGTAAACAAAGGGTCCGGGAAGCAGTTCCCGTGGAGTATGACCCATGCGCATGTTCCTTACGAGATCATTGTTGTGCCTGATCGTCGCCATTGCGCCGTTGTCGGCGGCGATCGTCGTCGTCCCATCGCAGCCCGCGCAGGCGCAGGAAGAGACAAAGCGGCGCACGGTCATTGATTTCCTTTTTGGTCCACGTAGGCTTCTCAAGCGCAAGACCAGCCGTCAGCCCGCCTACGAACAGCCGAGGCGGGTCCGGCCGCAGCAGCGCAGCGTCCGACGCTCTACATCCCGCGGAACAGCCGCGCCAGCCGTGGAAACCGTCGAGAAACTGGATAATGCGCGCAAGATCCTCGTGGTCGGGGATTTCATGGCGAAGGGCCTCTACGACGGACTGAAGGTCGCTTTCGCGCAATCACCGGGCGTTCGCGTTCTGGAGGAGACCAGCGGGTCCTCCGGCCTGGTGCGGGACGACTATTTTGACTGGCCGGAAAATCTGCCCGGCTTTCTCGAGGAACATCAGCCGACGATCGTCATCGTCATGATCGGATCGAACGACCGCCAGGAATTGCGGCTTCCGGAAGGACGGCTCGCGGTGCGCTCGGAAAGCTGGGTCAACGAATATTCAAAACGCATTGGCGAAATCTCGCAAATCATCCGCGACCGCAATCTGCCCCTGATCTGGGTCGGGTCTCCCTCATACAAATCGTCGTCGATGTCCGCTGATATGGCGGCTATCAATGACATGACGCGGACGGTCGTCGCCGAGACGGGCGGCGAATTCGTTGATATCTGGGAGGGATTCGTCAACGAGAACGGCCAGTTCGTTTTCACCGGGTCTGACATCAAGGGCCAGCAGGTCCGGCTGCGGACTTCGGACGGCATCCGCATGACCCGGGCCGGTCGTCGCAAGCTCGCCTTCTATACCGAAAAACCGTTGCGAAAACTTCTCGGCAGCGCCGCGGGTGAGGATGTTGAGCGGCTCCAGGGCGACAATTTCCCCGAATTGCTGCTGTCCGGCCTGCATACGGACCAGATCATACGCACCCCACCGATTGCGCTGATCGATCCGATGCTGGACGGTGGATCGACGCTTCTGGGCAGCGCCGACGACCTCGCAGCCGAACACGAAACCCCGACCGTGCGCGAAGAACTGGTCCTGAAGGGCCTGCCCGCAGCTGCGCCCGCCGGACGCGCCGACGATTTCCGATGGTCGGAGAGCGACGACAAGGCCCGACAATAAGTCCTACAGCGGCAGGCTGGTTTCACCCATCAGCTTGAGGTCGATGGCGCGCGCGGCCTGTCGCCCCTCGCGGATCGCCCAAACGACAAGCGACTGACCGCGGCGGATGTCGCCCGCAGTCCAAAGTCCCTCGACGGAGGTTTCATAAGTGATGTCGTCCGCAGTGACGAAGGTCGAACTCCGACGGTCGACGCCGATATCCAGACGGTCGCCAAGGTCAGCGATCACACCGGAATCGAATGGCCCGCGAAAGCCGATGGCGATGAACGCCAGATCAGCCTTGATGATGAATTCGGTGTCGGCGACCGGCTGGCGCTTTTCGTCCACCTGGCAGCACTTCACACCGGTCAGGACGCCGTCTTCGCCGACGAACGCGATCGTGCCGACCTGGAACTCGCGAACCGCGCCTTCCGCCTGTGACGAGGAGGTGCGCATCTTGGTCGCCCAATAGGGCCACACGGCCATCTTGTCTTCCTTCGCAGGCGGCTGCGGACGGATATCGAGCTGTGTGACCTTGACCGCGCCCTGGCGGAAGGCCGTGCCGACGCAGTCGGACGCCGTATCGCCGCCGCCGACGACCACGACATGCTTGGCGCCGGCAAGGATCGGCGCCGACGGCCAGCCGACGGAATCGATGTTTTCCCGCGCCACGCGCTTGTTCTGCTGGACGAGATAGGGCATCGCATCGTGAACGCCCTGCAGGTCGCCGCCAGGAATGCCGGCGTCGCGCGGCTTTTCCGAACCGCCGCAGTAAAGCGTCGCATCGTATTTTTCGAGCAGTTCGTCGACCTTCACGTCGACGCCGACATTGACGTCGCAATGAAAGGTCACGCCCTCGCCTTCCATCTGCTCGGCGCGCCGGTCGATGAAATGCTTTTCCATCTTGAAGTCCGGAATGCCGTAGCGCATCAGACCGCCGGGTCTGCTTTCCCGCTCGTAGACATGAACGTCGTGACCGGCGCGCGCCAGTTGCTGCGCGGCGGCCATTCCAGCCGGACCGGAGCCGATGACGGCGACGCTCTTGCCGGTCTTTCGTTCGGCCGGACGCGGAACGACATAACCCATTTCATAGGCCTTGTCAGCCAGCGCCTGCTCCACCGTCTTGATCGCCACCGGTATATCTTCAAGGTTGAGCGTGCAGGCCTCCTCGCAAGGGGCGGGGCAGATGCGGCCCGTGAACTCGGGAAAGTTGTTCGTCGAATGCAGATTGCGGATCGCCTCTTCCCAGTCGCCATTGTAGACGAGGTCGTTCCAGTCAGGAATCTGGTTGTGGATCGGACATCCGGTCGGGCCGTGACAAAACGGAATGCCGCAATCCATGCAACGCGCCGCCTGCTTGGCCACCTCAGAATCCGACATCGGAATGGTGAATTCCCGAAAGTGGCGGATGCGGTCGGACGCCGGCTGATACTTGGCGACCTGACGGTCGATCTCGAGAAATCCTGTAACTTTACCCATGACTTTTCCTAGCGCGAACTGAAAGACTGTAACCGTTGACGAAGGGCGGCCGCCTATTCGGCGGCGACGCCCATGCGCATACGCTCCATCTCTTCCAGAGCACGACGGTATTCTACGGGCATGACCTTGCGGAATTTCGAACGATAGTCGGCCCAGTTGTCGAGGATCTCCTTCGCCCGTTCAGACCCGGTGTAATGCAGGTGGTTGGCGATGAGCTGATAAAGACGCTCCTGGTCGTGGCCGGTCATGTCGCCGGTCACGTCCACACGACCCTTGTGGGCCAGGTCTCCACCGTGGTGATGCAGTTCCTCGAGTATGTCGTCTTCTTCCGGCAGCGGCTCAAGCTCGACCATCGCCATGTTGCAGCGCTGTTCGAAATCCCCGTCCTCATCGAGCACATAGGCGACCCCGCCGGACATGCCGGCCGCAAAGTTGCGGCCCGTCTGGCCGATGACGACGACCACGCCGCCTGTCATGTATTCGCAGCCGTGGTCTCCCACGCCCTCGACGACGGCGATCGCTCCGGAGTTACGCACGGCGAAACGTTCGCCGGCGACGCCGCGGAAATAGCACTCGCCCTCAATGGCGCCGTAAAGCACCGTGTTGCCGACGATGATCGATTCTTCGGGAACGATCTGAGCGTCCTCCGGCGGCCTGATGATAATTCGGCCACCGCACAGGCCCTTGCCGACATAGTCGTTGCCGTCGCCTGACAGATCGAAAGTGACGCCGCGGGCGAGGAACGCGCCGAAGGACTGGCCTGCGGTTCCGGTCAGGCGGACGGAAATCGTGTCGTCCGGCAACCCCTTGTGGCCGAAGCGCCGGGCGACCTCGCCCGATAGCATCGCGCCGGCGGACCGGTCGACGTTACGGATCTGCGTGTCGATCTCGACCGGCGTACGGCTTTCAAGCGCAGGCGCCGCCTCCGCGATCAGCTTGCGGTCCAGCACATCCTCGATCGGATGATTCTGACGCTCGGTCCAGTAGGTTTCGGACTTCTCGGCTTCCGGCTTGAAGAACACCTTGCTGAAATCAAGCCCTCTGGCTTTCCAGTGGGTGATGAGATCGTCTTTCTCCAGAAGGTCGAACTGTCCGATGATGTCGTCGATCTTGCGGAAGCCCAGCGACGCCAGGATTTCACGCACTTCCTCCGCAATGAAAAAGAAGTAGTTGATGACGTGCTCAGGCGCGCCCTTGAAACGCTTGCGCAAAACCGGATCCTGTGTGGCGATGCCCACAGGACAGGTGTTGAGGTGACACTTGCGCATCATCAGGCAGCCGGCAGCGATCAGCGGCGCGGTCGAAAACCCGAATTCGTCGGCGCCGAGAAGCGCACCGATGATCACGTCGCGGCCGGTGCGCAATCCGCCGTCGACCTGGAGAGGAACGCGCGAGCGCAGACCGTTCAGCACTAGGGTCTGGTGTGTCTCCGCAAGCCCCATCTCCCATGGCGATCCGGCGTGCTTGAGCGACGTCAGCGGCGACGCGCCCGTGCCGCCATCATAGCCGGAAATGGTGATATGATCGGCGCGCGCCTTGGCGACGCCGGCGGCGACCGTGCCCACGCCGACTTCCGAGACGAGCTTGACCGAAATATCGGCGTATTCGTTCACGTTCTTGAGGTCGAAGATAAGCTGGGCCAGATCCTCGATCGAATAGATGTCGTGATGCGGCGGCGGCGAAATGAGCCCGACGCCGGGCGTCGAATGCCGCGTCTTGGCGATCGTCGCATCGACCTTGTGGCCGGGCAACTGTCCGCCTTCGCCGGGCTTTGCGCCCTGCGCGATCTTGATCTGGATCATGTCCGAATTGACGAGATACTCCGTCGTCACGCCGAACCGTCCGGAAGCCACCTGCTTGATGGACGAGCGTTCCGGATTGGCCGTTCCGTCCGGCAACGGCAGATAGCGATCCGGCTCTTCGCCGCCCTCGCCGGTATTCGACTTGCCGCCGATCCGGTTCATGGCGATGGCGAGCGTCGTATGCGCTTCACGGCTTATCGAGCCGAAGGACATGGCGCCCGTTGAAAACCGCTTGACGATCTCGGACGCCGGCTCGACCTCGTCGAGCGGAACCGGCTCGACGCCGCGGGCCTGCGCGTCGCGAATCCGAAAGAGGCCACGAATCGTATTCATGCCCTCGGCCTGCTCGTTCACCATTTTGGCGAACTCGCGATAGGTGTCACGGGCGTTGCCGCGAACGGCGTGCTGCAGGAGCGCAACCGAATCGGGCGACCATGCGTGGTTCTCTCCGCGTATGCGATAGAGATACTCGCCGCCAACCTCGAGCGCATTCAGAAGCACGGGATCATTGCCGAAGGCGCGCGTATGACGCTGGTGCGTCTCCACGGCGAGCTCTTCCAGACCGATTCCCTCGATCGTGGTCGCCGTCCCGGTGAAGAACTTGTCCACGAAGGCCGTCGACAGGCCGACCGCGTCGAAGATCTGGGCGCCGCAATAGGACTGATAGGTCGAAATGCCCATCTTCGACATGACCTTCAACAGACCCTTGTCGATCGCCTTGATGTAGCGCTCGACCGTTTCCGTCGAATCGACCGCGGCCGGGAACTCGCCCTTGCGGTGCATGTCCGCCAGCGTGTCGAAGGCAAGATAGGGGTTGATCGCTTCGGCGCCGTAGCCGGCGAGAACCGCAAAGTGATGGACTTCCCTCGGCTCTCCGGATTCCACAACAAGACCAACGGACGTGCGCAGTCCCTTGCGGATCAGGTGGTGATGTACGGCGGCCGTCGCCAGCAGCGGCGGGATCGAGATCCGTTGCGCCGAGATGAGCCTGTCCGACAGGATGATGATATTGTAGCCGTTCTCTACCGCCTTCTGCGCGCTCAGGCACAGTGACTTCAGAGCGATGCCCATATGGTCGGGACCGGAAGCGACGCGATAGGTGATGTCGAGCGTCTGAGTCTGGAACTGGTTGTCTGAGATCTCGCCAATTTCGCGGATTTTTTCCAGGTCCTCGTTGCTCAGGATCGGTTGGCGCACTTCCAGCCGCTTGCGACTGGCGAGCCCCTCCAGATCGAACAGATTGGGGCGCGGTCCGATGAAGGAGACGAGGCTCATAACCGATTCCTCACGGATCGGATCGATCGGCGGGTTCGTGACCTGGGCGAAATTCTGCTTAAAGTAGGTGTAGAGCAGTCGCCCCTTTTCAGACAGGGCGGAGATCGGCGTGTCGGTTCCCATGGAGCCGAGCGCTTCCTGTCCGGTCGTCGCCATCGGCGCCATCAATATCCGCAGATCTTCCTGCGTGTAGCCGAAGGCCTGCTGGCGATCGAGTAGCGACGCCTGCGCGCGAGTCGCCGGCACGCCGGCGACAGGCATGTCTTCCAGCACGATCTGCGACCGCTCGAGCCACGCGCCATAGGGATGCGCATTGGCGAGCTGCCGCTTGATCTGCGCGTCAGAGACGATCAAGCCTTCTTCCATATCAATCAGCAGCATCTTGCCGGGCTGGAGCCGCCACTTGCGCACGACATGCTTCTCCTCGACGGGCAGCACGCCGGCTTCCGAGGCCATGATGATCCGGTCGTCGTCGGTGACGATGTAGCGCGCCGGCCGCAAGCCGTTGCGGTCGAGCGTGGCGCCGATCATGCGTCCGTCGGTGAACGCGACGGCGGCCGGGCCGTCCCACGGCTCCATCAGGGCGGCGTGATATTCATAGAAGGCCTTGCGGTCGTCATGCATCAGCTTGTTGCCGGCCCAGGCTTCCGGGATCAGCATCATGACGGCATGCGGCAGCGAGTAGCCGCCCTGGACCAGAAACTCCAGCGCGTTGTCGAAACACGCCGTGTCCGACTGACCTTCATAGGAAATCGGCCACAGCTTGTTGATATCGTCGCCGAACAGCGGAGAACTGACAGACGCCTGACGCGCCGCCATCCAGTTGACGTTGCCACGCAGTGTGTTGATCTCGCCGTTGTGGGCGACCATGCGATAGGGATGCGCAAGTTTCCATGACGGGAAGGTGTTCGTCGAAAAACGCTGGTGAACCAGAGCGACGGCCGATTCAAACCGCGGATCCTTCAGATCCTGGTAATAGGCGCCAACCTGATAGGCCAGGAACATGCCCTTGTAGACAATGGTCCGGCTCGACAGGGAAGCGATGTAGAAGCCGTTGTCCCGTCCTTCGGTCTCCTCGTGGATCCGGTTCGAAATCACTTTGCGAAGTATGAACAGCCGGCGCTCGAAATCCTCGTCATCCGTGATGTCCGGACCGCGAGCGATAAACACCTGGCGATGCCAGGGTTCGGTCGCCACGATGTCCGGAGCCTTGGACAGCGATGAATTGTCGACGGGCACGTCGCGGAAACCGAGCGGCTTCTGGCCTTCCGATTCCACCACGTCAGCGATGATTTTCTCGATATGCAGCCGCAATTCGTGATCCTGCGGCATGAACAGATGCCCGACCGCGTATTGCCCGGATTCCGGCAGCGCGACGCCCATGGCGGCCATCTCTTCACGATAGAGCCTGTCTGGAAGCTGGACCAGCATGCCTGCGCCGTCGCCCATGAGCGGATCGGCCCCAACGGCCCCGCGATGGGTGAGGTTCTCGAGCATGCGCAAGCCGTCCTCGATGATTTGATGGGACTTCTCGCCGCGCATATGCGCAATGAACCCGACGCCGCACGCGTCGTGTTCCTTTGCAGGGTCGTAAAGCCCCTGCCTGGCCGGGAAAGCGGCGTTCTCGGCACGTTTGACGTCAGCCGTTCCGGCTGGCCTGCGTGTCCGTATTGCCTTCGATGGCGTTGCGTGCGTCATCTCGCTTCCTCCTGCCGTTTCCTCCGACCTTCGGAGGGCGTCCTTTACGTCCGTGCCGGACATCTCCGGTACAGATAGTTCCATGCGGCGAATTTCTGCAATCAGCCGATTGAGGAATGCCGACGCCGCCCGATTCCGTATCGAGGCGACTGACATTCCGTTTTTCCAGGCCTGTTTCCGGCGGCTGCAATGCGCCTGCGTATCCAGAACCCGGCAAATGACGGCAGATCCGGCTACCGGAAAAACCGTCACCCATTTCTCAGCGCCGAAACAGCGCCAATGACACAACTGGCAAGATGCTGCAACCTGCGCCAAAATTAGGACAGCATGGCTGTCCTATTTTCTCTATGCCAGAAAGACACGATTGGAGCAAGTCGCAACAGCCAATAAAATACTCAGGCCGACCGTAAATTGCCCTGCATTACCCGGTCAGGATATTAAATGACGCCTGCATGCCCGTAAAGGAATGATTGTGGCGTCGGACGCGCCACGACAAGAAGCGCCCTTCACAAAGCCGGTCGCCCGTGTTCAATAGGCGTGATCCGGTTCGAACAGGAATTCCCGATGTATTTTGCCTCAGACAATTGGGCGGGCGCTCATCCGCGTGTGGCCGCGTCACTAACAAAGCATGCGGACGGATTTGCGACCGCCTATGGCGCCAGCGACCTCGACCGGGCTATCGAAGCACAGTTCGATGAATTGTTCGAGCGCGAGGTCGCGGTTTTCTTCGTCGGAACCGGAACCGCGGCGAACTCCCTTGCCATGGCCGCGATCAACCGTCCGGGCGGCGTGTCTTTCTGCCATCGCGAAGCCCATGTGATCGAAGACGAATGCGGCGCGCCGGAATTCTTCACCCACGGCGCAAGACTGGCGCCAGTCGACGGTCTGGACGGAAAGATCGATCCAGACGAACTGCAGCGGGAAATAGGACGTTTTCCGCCAGATTTCGTGCACGCCGGCCAGCCCATGGCGGTCACCATCACCCAGTCCACTGAAATCGGCACGGTGTATGCGCTGGAAGAAATCGAAACGATATCCGGCATCTGCGCCCAGCATGGCCTGCCGCTGCACATGGACGGATCGAGATTCGCCAACGCGCTTGCCTGTCTGGACGTCAGTCCGGCGGAACTGACCTGGAAGCGCGGCGTCGATATCCTGTCCTTCGGCGGCACCAAGAACGGATGCTGGTGCGCCGAGGCGCTGGTGTTCTTCGATCCGGAAAAGGCGAAAGACCTGCCCTTCATTCGCAAACGGGCCGCACAGCTGTTTTCCAAAACCCGCTTCATCTCCGCCCAGTTCGAAGCCTATTTCGAGGATGGTCTCTGGCTGGAGCTCGCCCGCCATTCCAACGCCATGGCGAGCCGTCTCGCCGCCTCTATCGAGACGTCGGAAGATCTGGTTCTGGCCTGGAAGCCGCAGGCCAACGAGGTGTTCGCAATTCTGCGAAAGAGCAAGGCGCAGGAGCTTCGCGAAATGGGCGCAGTCTTTGCCGACTGGAACATGCCGCGCAGGCACTCCAGGGGTCTGAATGACAACGAAACGCTGATCCGTCTCGTTACGTCCTTCGCAACGACGCGTGAGCATGTCGACCGATTTGCGGAAGCAATCGGCGGCGCCTGACGAGGCGATCACATTTCATTCGCGAATCCGTCACGATGCGAATCCGCAGGATAACGCGCTGTTGATTTCCAATTTATCGGTGATTTCCCCAAAGTTGGGCGCGCCGGAATGCATCCGGCGATTGCGTAAAGTTTCCGAGGAGACACATATGTCCAAAAAAACAATCATAGGCGCTTCGGCGGTGGCTGGAGCAGTCGCCATGGCGCTGTCTGGCGCAACCGTCGTTGCGACGTCGACGGGAGCAGCCGCTGCGGAAAAATGCTACGGCGTATCGCTTGCCGGCGACAACGACTGCGCCGCCGGTCCGGGCACGACCTGCGCCGGAACATCGACCGTGGACTACCAAGGCAACGCCTGGACTTCCGTTCCCGACGGCACGTGCCTGACGATGGACGTGCCCGGCGACCGCAAGGGCTCGCTGGAGCCGCTGGAGCGGGACCTTCCGGCCTGATTGGATCACAAGGCGGCGCGATCCGGCAAAAGGGTCGCGCCAGTCGCTGAACCTGGACATTAGAATGCCCGACACCCCGCGACCAACACAAAACAGCTATGGCGGCGCGGCCATACCGCCCCGGGCGGGAGCGGGTCTGAAGACGGCGCATGTCGACGCGATCCTTTCGGACAGCTACCGGATCGGTTTTCTGGAGGTTCACGCGGAAAACTATATGGGCGACGGCGGCCCACCGCATCGCGCGCTCGGCGCAATCCGTGAGAAATTTCCACTTTCCGTGCACGGCGTCGGACTTTCCATCGGCGGCGAAGGCAGGCTGGACGAAACCCATGTCGCGCGATTGAAAAAGGTCGTCGATCGCTACGAACCCGGGCTGGTGTCGGAACACCTCGCCTGGTCCACGCATGACAATTCCTACTACAACGACCTGCTGCCGGTGCCCTATGACGAGGCGACGCTTGCGCGCGTCTGCCGCCATATCGAGCAAGTTCAGGAGGCTCTCGGCCGGCAGATCCTGCTGGAAAACCCGTCGACCTACGTGCAGTTCGACCAATCGACGATGAGCGAGACGGATTTCATTCGCCAGATTGCGGTGCGCACGGGTTGCGGTCTGTTGCTCGACATCAACAACGTGTTCGTCTCGGCCACAAACCATGGCTACGAGCCGCTTGCCTATCTGGAAGATTTCCCGCTCGGCAGGGTTCAGGAAATTCACCTTGCCGGCCATGCGCCGGATGTGGACGACGAAGGCGACGTCATTCTGATCGACTCGCACGACAGACCCGTGGATGATCGGGTATGGGGTCTTTACGAGGTGGTGACAGGGCGCATCGGACCGATCCCGACGCTGATCGAGTGGGACGCCGACATTCCAGAATGGACGATTCTGCGCAAGGAAGCGATGATGGCGGACCGCATTCTCGAAGCCTCCGCCGGACCGGATACATCTCTGCGCCAGCGCGCGGCGCGCGGCTGACGACGTTTCCGATGCAAACGACAGTCAGCAACCGGGAATTCACCACGGCCCTTTCGGACCCCGATTCGCCTGCGCCAGAGGGAATTAGGGGACCGAACCGGAAGAAATCCGCAAATCGCTTCGATATCTACCGAAACAATGTTGTTGTCGGGCTGATCGACGCGCTGGGCGAGATCTTTCCCGCCGTCGCACGACTGGTCGGCGAACAGTTCTTTCAAGACATGGCGCGCCTCTACATCCGCGCCAACCCGCCAAATTCGCCTCTGCTCTTCCGCTACGGCAGGTCGATGCCCGATTTCCTTGCAAAATTCGAACCGGTTGCGCATCTGGCCTACCTGCCGGACGTCGCCCGCATGGAACTGGCCTGGCTCGACGCATTCCACGCCGCTGACACAAGCTGCTTTTCGGCCGCTGATCTTGGCACCGTGCCTCAAAGCGAACTCGACGATTTGCGCCTGACGCAGCATCCCGCAACGCGCGTCATCCGCTCCCGATGGGCGGCTGCTTCAATCGTTTCCGCAACCCGGTCCGGCGCAAGCCTCGCGGACATCAATCCGACCGCGCCCGAAGACGGGCTCGTCACGCGCCCGGGTCACGATGTGCAGCTCCGCCGACTGCTGCCAGGCGCCGCCACATTCCTGCAATCGCTCATCGACGGCGCGCGCCTTGCGGATGCAGCCGAAGCGGCCGGACGGGACAACGCCGAATTCGATCTGCCCCTCGCAATCCGCGTTATGCTGGAAGCCGGGGCGTTCAGCCTGAGGGGAGAAGAGGTATGAGAACCATCATCGAGGCGCTGCGAAAGCTTCACAACGCTGTTTTCGACATCGTCGAAAGGATCACCGATGGCTGGTTCTTCGGCCTGTTCTGCAGATTCGTGTTCGCGGCGACGCTTTACTTCTACTATCTGAATTCGGCGAAGACGAAGGTGGGCGACGGCATTCTGGGTTTTTTCAAGATATCGAGCGGCGCCTATTTCCAGATCGCGCCGACGGCGATGGCGGCGGTCGACAACGAACCCTCCGCCTTGTCCTTTCCCGTGCACCTGATGGTGATCGCCGGAACCTATGGCGAGTTCATCCTGCCGCTTCTGGTGATTTTTGGACTGTTCTCCCGCATCGGGGCCGCCGGCATGATCATTTTCATAGTCGTGCAGACCTTTGTCGACGCCACAGCCCACGGCGTTGCGCTCGGCTCCTGGTTTGATCGCATGCCGTCCGACATCCTCGATCAGCGAACCTTCTGGGTTGTTCCACTGCTCTACGTTGCGATCAAGGGGCCAGGCTTCATATCTCTGGATTACCCGCTGGCGCGCTGGTGGCGAAACAGAGCATAAACGCAAAAAATGCCCCGGACGCGAGTCCGGGGCACTTCGCAAAAAGGCGATCCTTCAGCGAGAATTAGCCTTCGATCTGCTTCTGCTCTGAAGCGTCGTCGGCCACTGAAATCTCGATGCGGCGCGGTTTGGCCGTTTCGGGAATTTCGCGGACGAGATCGACATGGAGCAGGCCGTTCTCAAGCTTGGCGCCGCGCACTTCCACATGCTCTGCGAGCTGGAAGCGGCGCTCGAAGGAACGTCCGGCGATACCGCGATAGAGGTAGTCGCTGGATCCCTTTTCGCTTTCATTCCTGTCGCCTTTCACGGTCAGCACGTTTTCACGGGCTTCCACGGAAAGGTCGCCTTCGGCGAAACCGGCGACCGCCATGGTGATGCGGTAGGCGTTTTCGTCGATGCGTTCGATGTTATAGGGCGGGTATGTCTGCGACTGATCGGGCTGGGCCAGACTGTCGAGCATGGTAAAGAGACGATCGAAGCCGACCGTCGAACGGTAGAGTGGTGAAAAGTCCACGTGACGCATGATAGGTCCTCCATTGAGCGACGATTTGCGTAAATGTATTTCAGCCTGAATTCCCGATTTGGCGAATTCCTGCCGACAGACCCTGTTCTGGCGCCTGCAGGACCAATTTGGGGATTGAATAATCCGATTTCAAGAGTTCTTTCACGGGCGACAATCAAGCCGTTGTCCGTTACATGCGCGACAGGTTTTGCAATGCCGGCGGGGACTGTTATTGCAGAACCGGCTACTTTCAAAAATCAGGTCAGGGCATGCGCGCACAGGTTCTACACGACACGCCGGACAACCCGGCGCCCAAAAACGCGATCAGCGGTTACATGCAAGCGCATGACGGCAAGCAGATTCGCTACGCGATCTTCCGCTCTGATGCGACGCTCGCCAAGGGGACGGTCATCCTGCTGCAGGGCCGCAACGAAAATATCGAAAAATATTACGAGACCATTCGGGAACTGACCGCGCACGGCCTGTGGGTCGCTACGTTCGACTGGCGCGGCCAGGGCGGCTCCGAGCGTCTTCTGTCCAATCCGCTGCCAGGCTATGTGCGCCGGTTCTCCGACTATGTGCGCGACCTTGAACAGTTCATCGAAACCATCGTTCTGCCTGACGGGAGACTGCCTTTTTTCATGATCGGCCATTCCATGGGCGGTTTGATCGCACTTCACGCCGCGCCGCGCCTCGCCAACCGCATAGAGAAACTCGTCGTCTCTGCGCCCTTCGTCGCGCTCAGCCATTCGCATATCGGCGCTTCGACCATTCGCGTCCTGTCCACCGTCATGACGCTGATCGGGCTTGGCGGTGTTTCCACCAGCGGCAACAGGAAAATCAACCAGACCTTCGAAGACAATGCGCTGACGCATGACCGGAACCGGTTTCTGCGCAACAAGGCGGTCTACGACGCCGTGCCGGAAATGACGCTCGGCGGCCCGTCATTCCGCTGGCTGCTCGAATGCCTGAAGGCGATGAAACAGGTTCATCGGCCCGAGCACCTTGCAAATATCAGAATACCGACGCTCATGCTCGCGGCCGGCGGCGACAGCATCGTTCCGATCGATGAAATCGAGGATCTGGCGACCCATTTTCGCGCAGGCGAACTGGTCACGATCGACCGCGCGCGCCATGAACTCTTTCAGGAGGCCGACCGATACCGAAACCAGGTCATGGCCGCCGTCAAGGCTTTCGTACCCGGAGGCGATGAACCGGCTTCAACGGACGAATAGTCCCGCGCTATAAGTCATTGTCCACCGAGTTCACGTAAGCCGCTTTTCGAAGAACACCCGGGCAAACCCGTCCTCCAAGCGGCGATCGGTCGCGACATAGCCGAGATGCGGATAGATAGCCAGGTTCTGCGTCATCTTCTCGTTGGTGTAGAGGCGAACACAGGGCAGTTGGAGCCGCTTTGCTTCGGCTTCGCAGAAGGCGATCAACGCGCCGCCAACGCCCCTGCCCGCCGCTGAACCGAACACCGCGACATTTTCCAGAAACATGTGACCGTCGCGGGGAAAGAACACGATAAAGCCGAGTGTTCCGCCATCCTCATCCTCAGCGATATGGATATGGCCTTCGCGTATCTGAGCCTCAAAATCCGCGACCATTGGCGCCGGCTTCCGGCCGATCGCCGCGACATATTGCCGGTAGGCGTCCTCGGCGCATCCGCGAATGTCATCTTCATCACGAGGCGTCGCCGGCCGGATCCTCATGTCAGCCTGCGAGAAGTTCGAGGGCTTCGGCGTGCACCTTTTCGCATCCGGCGGCTACGATATCGCCGCCCTGTTCCGGCCGGTTGCCGTTCCAGTCCGTGACGATGGCCCCGGCGCCTTCCAGCACCGGAATAAGGCCTGCTATGTCGTAGGGTTTGAGGCCACTTTCGACGACGATATCTCCATGACCGGCCGCGACCAGCGCATAGGCATAGCAATCGCAACCGTAGCGGCTGAGATTGACCTTGCTTTCGACGGAGCGAAAGCGGTCGATATGGGAATTTGAGAACAGGAAGGGAGACGTCGTGAAGAGGGTTGCTTCGGCGAGGCTCAGGCCCTTGCGGGCGGACAGCCGCCGTTCGCCTTCCGGGCCGCGATAGAGGCAGCGTGCGCCGTCGGAGACGTAGCGTTCGCCGGTGAAAGGCTGGTCCATAAGCCCCATCACGGCGCGGCCGTTGTGATAAAGACCGATCAGCGTGCCCCACAATGGCACCCCGGAAATATAGGCGCGCGTGCCGTCGATCGGATCGATCACCCAGACATATTCGCGGTCGAGCCCTTCCGAGCCGTGTTCCTCGCCAAGAATGCCATGATCCGGAAACCGGTCCGCAATTAGCGCCCGGATCGCTGCTTCCGCCGCGCGGTCCGCCTCCGTGACCGGATCAAAACCCACAGTTTCCTTGTTAATAACATCAGATGTCGCCCGAAATCGTGGAAGCGTCTCGCGCGCGGCGACATCGGCCAGCCTGTGCAGAAATTCCAGATCCGGTTTCATTGACTCATCCCGCTATTGTATTGTTTTTCATAACCTTAAGCCGCAATACATTGGCATCTCCAATCGGCTCCGGACGTGTCTAGTCGCAAAACACTGCGTATGAAACCCCGTTTATTTGCCTATTTTTTGCGCATGCGAACAAATTAACGAAATATGCTTGACTATTGTGCAATGCAGCAATAAAAGTGGAGTCGCAGTCAACGGCTGCATATGCCCTTATCGGGCGTTTCCTCCCTAGATTTGACCGCTCCGAAAGGCGCGGTCTTTTTTTTTAAGATAAACGACGGATTATTCCGCCGCCAGGGCGATACTGTCCGGCTCCTGGCAGAATTCGGCGGTCAGACGATCGACGAAACGGGCAAGATCGGCCTGCAGCCGCTCGAAACCGGCGTTCTTCTGAAAAGTCTGCTCGTCAACATAGAGGCCGCGATTGATCTCGATCTGCAGTGCATGCAGCCCGCGGCGCGGCCGGCCGTAGTGCTCGGTGATAAAGCCGCCTGCATAGGGCTTGTTGCGCGCCACCGTGTAGCCGAGATCCTTCAGCAGCGATATCGCCGACTGCGACACCGTGTCGGACGCGCTGGTGCCAAACCGGTCGCCGATGACAAAGTCCGGCCGGTTCCGGGACCCGGACTGCGCATGGGCGGGCATGGAATGACAGTCGACAAGCACGCAGGCGCCGAAGGCGGCGTGCGTGCTGACGATCAGATTGCGAAGACAGTCGTGATAGGGTCGATAGAGGGACTCGATGCGGTCAATCGCGTCTTCGATGGGCATCTGCGTGTGGTAGATTTCCAGATTCTCGGCCACAAGCCGGGGAATCGTGCCGAGGCCGCCCGCGACCCGCACCGAATTGGTGTTGACATAATGCGGCAGGGAGCCTTCAAACATCGCCGGATCGAGCTCGTAGGGCTCGCGATTCACATCCAGGAAGGCGCGCGGAAAATGCGCGACCAGCAGCGGCGCTCCGTAGAACGGCGCGCTTCCGAAAAGTTCATCGACGAAATAGTCTTCCGAGACGCGAATCGTGTGTGCGTCAAGCCGGGAGGATGCGATGAAATCGCCTGGATAGTGACGACCGCTATGGGGCGAGTTGAAGACGAACGGGACGATTTGTTCTACAGGCGCCTGCACCTCGAAAGGCCGTTGCTCTGAGAAACTGTTTTCAATCACTTTTGTCATCCCGTCGCCGCGCGATGGCGAAGCCTGCGCCCGGAGCAAAAATGCAGCCGAGTCAGCCACATGTTGCCAGTTGCACATGGGCGAGTCCATAGCGGATGATCCGGCGAAACCGCAATTGTCAGGACAGTGTGTCCCGCATACAGCACTCTTTAGCCGCACTGTTTGGCGCTCTCGCGCCGGGAGACGCCGGATCAGACTGCGGCCCGCCGCGCGTAAACCGGATATTTACCATGTTGCGCTTGAATGACCGGACCGAGCCGGAGACGGTCGCCAGGTCAGACATCGCCCGGTCGCCCATCGCCGCGACGCCTGGAACCGCAAAAGTGATGACAATCCGGTTCCCTTGGACAGGGCTGCGTGATATCCGGATTCCGGAAGGGGCGACGCTGATCCGGTTTCGCGGGAACGGGTTGATTGCAAGGGATGGACACGGGGAGTGCAATGAAAATACTTCTTGCTGAAGACGACAACGACATGCGTCGTTTTCTGGTCAAGGCCCTGGAAAAAGCGGGCTATGCGGTTCAGGCGTTCGACAATGGCGCAAGCGCCTATGAGCGCCTGCGCGAGGAGCCTTTTTCGCTATTGCTCACCGATATCGTGATGCCGGAGATGGACGGCATCGAACTCGCCCGCCGCGCGACCGAACTCGATCCCGACCTCAAGGTCATGTTCATCACCGGCTTCGCCGCTGTCGCGCTCAATCCCGAATCGAATACGCCGCGCGACGCCAAGGTGCTTTCCAAGCCCTTCCATCTGCGCGATCTCGTCAATGAAGTCGAGAAGATCCTGCAGGCGGCGTGATCTGAAAAACGGTCAATTATCCTCTTGACCGGGCGGCGGGCTTGTGGTGTATGCAGCCGGTCGGATGGGCGTGTAGCTCAGCGGGAGAGCACTACGTTGACATCGTAGGGGTCACTGGTTCAATCCCAGTCACGCCCACCATCTTTTCAAAGACTTACAGTCTCAAATCGTTGTTTCTACCTAAACACTGTTCACTGTAGAGTGTGAACGTGTGAACGGTCAACGTAGTTTGTGAACGCAAAACCCAATCGGTTTTGCTGCTTCTCTCGCTGAGCTACACGCCCATTCGAGGCTGTTATGATACGAAAAGAAATCTACGAGAATCTGCAGAGAGAAACACAGGGTCACCCCGGGGGTGTACGGGGGCCTGTTACTTAATGCAATTCCTCTTCTAGATTTCTCGCTAAAATTACAGACTTCCGACTTCGTAATGGAAGCTGGGTGGCTACAGCAGACAAAAAGGTTGGTATTAAAAATTCCTAATTCAGCTTTGATGGAGGAGGCCGGAATTGTGCTTGGATAACAATTATCTGAATACTGTATTTTGAAGGTATTGTCTTGACTAGAGCATTCTCGAATTCAGTAAAGGTTGCGTATCTTGCTGGCTCCTCGAATTTCGAACTCTTGCACCACAATGCAACGTAAATGCCATCTTCAGCCGACAATCCATCCATGTAAGCTGGTAACTGGCTACTCACACCAGCCAGAATTTTGTTATGATGGGCATATTTCAGTTCAATGGCGCATCTCATAACTTGTCCCGAACTTGTTGCTGAAGCGAGAATATCAAGACGGCCTGAGGCCGCATACACTTCCCGTGTTAGACTAATTCCGTGAATTTCAAACCATGGCCGCAGTATATGAAAAAAATACCTTTGTACCTCGGGCTCATCCTTAACCCTCGTGAATTGGCTCTCATCTAACCAAATGTTTTTCCATAGGTCATCCATACGACAGGGCTTGGCTATCAGCTCCTGAACCGCATCGTAAGCGTAAGATCGCAATTTCTCGTGAGAGGATATGGGTTCGCGTAATGAGAGTCGACGAGCACCTTTTGCACTGATGCTTTCATTGTCATCAGCCGAAAAGCGAGCAAGGAATCTATCACGGACCGCAACAAATATTCGCTTCTTGATGAGGGGTCGAAAGAAATGGAACCCCCTCGCACCAGCCTTGTCGAAATAGTTAACTGCGAAGCTATCAGTATCCCTGACTGCGTTTAATAAAGCTGTTCGATCGGGCCACTCCTGATTATCATCTATAGATAAAAGCCTAGTCGCAGCATCGGCGATATACGGATCATATTCTTCACCATGTATTGCTTGCAATTCTTCGGCTTTAGCTTTGTCAAAGTAAGGGCTGCCATCCTCACTGACAGAGATATCGGGGGCGAATGTACCTGAATATTCCAATACTACTAATGAGCATGTCTTGTCTGGGTCTAACGTTGGTGACAAAACTGCTAATGGCATTCCATTGATCCGCATAACTTCTCTATGAAGCGCCCTGAAATTAGGGTCATGAAAAGGGCTGCTCACCGGAACCGATGTGATTACGCAATCAGGCTGTTCGAAGCGACCTTGGGGCAAGGAAATAGGGAGTATCAAATGGACAATTGAAACTTCAGTATCCGCTAAATTTCCTTCTGTGACCGCTATTTGTGCATTACGGATCTCAACATCGGAAATTGAGGAAGCATTTTCAAATTCCTCGATAATCGCTTTTTCGTTTTCTGTTAGACCTTCGTTGGCAGCAGCACGTGACTCAAATAACTTATTCGATGGGAGAATGCCGAGCAGTGCATTGTAGTAGTGCGCCCAAAAAGCACGTTGGTACCGTACATTTGCAGCTTTTGATGCATGAAAGTCATATGTGACATGTTGCTCTTGCAGTAGACACCACACGCAACTGCTGTAGTCACCATTCCACAAAAAACCATCCGCAGAGCGGCGAAGTGATTGCTCGTATGCTTGTTCTAGTGGATGTTTGCCTTTCTTAGTAAACTCGACAATAGACAAACAATCGCGGCGAAGCAGCCTAATTCGTAGCGCTTTCTCAAGCTGGTTGTTCTTACCTGGCTCATTGAAATAAACTTTGTCTCCGAATACATCCAATAAGCGGTTCGCGTAATTAAATGCTGACAAGAAGACAGAGGCTGGTACGTCAATAACGCAAGCTGAGCCTAGAATAGAATGATAAAGCCAAGCAGCTTGGTTTGGTGTTAGATTTCCCGCATGTTCTTGGAGGCTTTTAAACAAAACTTCGGCGGGCCCTAATTTGTGTAAATTATCATCAAAACGAAACTCGTACTTCGGGTGGAATCCTTTCTTGTTTATTTTCTGACTGTTTGTGACAGATGAGTATTTGATTGCGTCTGCTGCTAATTCTGCAATCTTATTCGGGTTGTTTATTTTTTCACCACTGAGTTGCGCTTTTTGGTAACTTCTGAAAGAAACCGTTAGCCGGTCCTGTAATGTGGTCCATTCAAATTTATTCATTTAGCATCGAGTCTAAGTCAGGGTTCAAAATACTTTGGCCAACTCAATGAGCGGGTCGCACGATAGCCAAGTCATCGCGAAGGATCGAGTGACGCAACAGAATTGCATACTGGTGCAGTTTCAGCGTCTAAAACAACTCCTATTTTAACTTATTAAGTTTGAATAGTAACTGTCTGCAGGGTCTGCATCACGGTACCAAATATTATATTTACAGAGCTTCGTTACGTTCTAGGGTTGGTTTGGATGCATCGCCTCAGAATGAGAAAACTTGTGAAAACATCAATCTGAACACCTGTCCATTATCCTCTTAATACCTTAGCGTGCAATTTCACTCGGCACACGATTCTTCTGTGGTGGAATATTGGCGCGAATATCTAATCCGATCCTTTTTTCTAAGCATTTTGGGATTGATACCAAGGCGCTGAAGGCTGCAAGATTAATTGATCCCTTTCTAAATGTGGATACGCAACTCTTTATCGACCCGGTGCTGTTAGAGAAATCTGCAAACAAAATCATCGCGAACGATGGCATCTTGGCCTTTCGCAAGCATTTTTCGAACTTTGTTAGACTGTTGGCGATTTGCAAGAAAGAGGGCGACGCAGCTTGGAAGGTAGTGTCAAATATCTTTCGCACTTTTGGATTTGGCTGGTGATCTGAACCTCTCAAGCGGTCAATCTTTGTTTTTCCAATAGTGTCGTGTCCAGATAGCGTCTGGTCGACCATTTGGTCCCG
>NZ_JBDQQS010000030.1:0-28039 GCF_039888615.1 Hoeflea sp. CAU 1731
GATCCGAACTTGTGAGAAACTCACTGTGATCATCCATGGAGCTACTCCGTGAGAAAATACATCTCGAACGGACTCGCAGATCACAAACCTACCGGAAAGGTGGGGTCAAAACACCGCTTACGATCGAAAACAACAAGACCGCCGTTTTCTGGCTCGCCGGCACCTCCAAGGCCGTGAAGAAGACCCGCAACCAGCGCAACATCCCGTCGAACGGCGAACGCAAGAAGTTCGAGGTCGATCTCGAGACCTGGGTCGCTTTCGACACGGTCGAGGAATACGACGTCGACCGCATGACCGTGGACGAAAAGGAAGTCGTCTACGAGAGCGGCGCGAACGCACTCGGCCGCGCGACCGACATCGAGGTTTACGCCAAGATGGCGGAAGCCCACACCGACGCGCATATCGACTTTTCCTCCGGCGCCTTCACCGCCGCCAATGCGCTCACGCTCTGCAAGATGCTTCAGGAGGACAAGGTGTCCTGGAACGGCGAGGTCTATTGCGGCCTGCCGCCGCTGCAGTGGAACCAGTTGCTCGCCAACAAGGTGGTGAACTCGGCCGATCACGTCGGGCCGGATCTGCCCTTCGTCAAGGCGACGGACACGCGCTTCTGGAACGGAGTGAACTGGTTTCTCTTCGTCGAGGAGGAGGCGGAAGATCTCTATCCCGTACCGGGCGCCAACCAGCAGGACCTCTTCATCTGGCACAGATCAGCCATGGGGTGGGGCAACAACACGGATCTCCGCGTGATCC
The DNA here is from genome assembly GCF_039888615.1 of Hoeflea sp. CAU 1731. Taxonomy (NCBI): domain Bacteria; kingdom Pseudomonadati; phylum Pseudomonadota; class Alphaproteobacteria; order Hyphomicrobiales; family Rhizobiaceae; genus Hoeflea; species Hoeflea sp. CAU 1731. The sequence goes on from NZ_JBDQQS010000030.1 coordinate 751, forward strand.
CGCAATGGGACAATTACGAGGACTGGTGGACGATCAACATGCAGGCGAAGGGCGCCGCCACGACCCTGCAGGAAGGCAATGGCGTGAAGCGCTTCACCACCTCCACCGATTCCGAAATCGAAATCGTCTGACAGGAAGGAAAGACCATGAACCTGAAGGGCTTCAAGACCATCACCCATATCGGCACCACGACCGGGGCCGCCGGCTCCAACCGCGCGCTGCACGCCTATCTCACCAACGACGACGCGGCGGCCGTCGAGACCTCCGACTATTTCAACGACCTGTCGGATCGGCTGAAGGTCGGCGACATCATTCTGGCGTCGCTGGATCTCGACGGATCGCCGGCGCTGAAAAACTACATCGTCACCGACATCACCTCCGGCGCGGTGACGATCGCCGCGCAGACCGTGGCGTGATCGATCCGGCTCCGGCTTCGGCCGGGGCCGCTTTTCCGAGGCTGACCCATGGCGCTGCTCACCCATCTCGACGTCGTCAACGCCGCCTGCGCCCGGATCGGCGCGGAGCCGATCGAGGATTTCGACGACGATCTCGGCGGCGGACAGGCCGCCTCACTCGTTTACGAGGAGATCGTCAGGTTTAATCTCGGGATTTACCGGTTTTCCTGGGCGACGACGATCAGGCCTCTGTCGATGCTGACCAACGCCACGCCTTTCACCGGCTGGGATTACGTGTACGAGTTGCCGGCCGAACGGCTGGGCCCGCCGCTCTACATCACCGACGACATCACCTGTCCGGATGCGCGTTTCAGCCGCTATACGCTTGTCGGCAGCACGGTGCATTCCGACGCCGAGGCGTTGTTCGCCGCGATCAAGTTTCTGCCCGATCCGCATCTCTGGAGCGCGACGTTTCTGTCCGCCACGGTGACGGCGCTCGCTTCCGATCTTTCCTATGCGCTCGCGAACGACCGGCAGGGCAAGGAGACCCTGTACCGCGAAGCCTATGGCGCGCCTTCGGAGATGTTTCGCGGCGGCAAGATGGGCGCGGCGATCCGCGAGGACGGGCAGGCGACGCCGCCGCGAAAGCCCGACTATGACAACAACCCACTGACGCGCGCCTGGTTGAGCTGATGGTCGCGAGCCCCGGAACACTTCAAAGCAGTTTCACCTCCGGCGAGCACGACCCGCATCTGGGCGATCGCGACGAGCTGAAATACTACAACACCGGCGCGTCTTACGCCGCCAATGTGGAGATCATCCCGCAGGGCGGGTTTCGCGTGAGGGCCGGCCTGCGCGACATCGGCGAACTGCAATCGGACGCCGCACGGCTGTTTTCCTTCACCGCGTCCGACGGCTCGGCCTATGACATCGTGCTGGGGCCCGGCGCGGCCGAAGCCTGGGGCGAGGCGGGCAAGCTCCAGACATTCTCGACGAACGTCACCGCCGACATGCTGGGGGAGATAGATGCCGCGCAGCAGCTCGACACCATGATCCTGTTTCACCGGGAGCTGGAACCGGAGCGGATCAAGCATGAGGGCGAAACCAGCTGGTCAGTCGATAAAGCGCCGCTCGAGGATATTCCGACTTACGACTATGGCGATGACTACGAAAACGGGGTTTCTGCCGCCTGGCATCTCGAATTTGTCGGACTTGTAACCGGATCTGTTTTCAACCTGACGATCAGCAACCAGGAAACCGAGTCGATCAGCTGGGATACGGATACGGCTGTTACCGAAGCGGCGATACAGGCGGCAATCGACGAACTTCCGAATGTCGGAGAAGGCGTCACCGTCAGCACGCTGAGCGACCGAAAGTTCCGGATCGAATTCAACGGCGACGACAATCTGGGCGACGACTGGGCGGTTTCCGGCACGGTGATCAACAAGTCGGACGCCGCAGTCATCGCCTTCAAGAAAAGGGTTGGCGTTGCTCCGGGTGAAGCTGTGATTTCTGACGATCGTGGCTGGCCATCCTGCGGCACCTTCTATTCGCAGCGGCTGATCATGGGCGGGCTCGGTTCTCTGCCCAATGCCTGGATGATGAGCACGGTCGGCGACTACTACAATTTCGACGACCGGTTCACGGAGGCCAACGGGCCGGCGCTGATCCCGATGGACGTGAAAGGCGGCGAGCGGATCCTGCAGATCGTGAAGGGCCGGAACCTGCAGTTCTTCACAACGGAAGCGGAATACTGGCTGGCCGAACGGACGCTCTCCAAGACCGAAGCGCCCAATCATGTGGAGGCGAGCCGGCACGGAACCCGGCCCGGCGTGCCGATCGTCGAGAACGAGGGCGCTGCGGTTTTTGCCTATGGCGATGGCGGCGTGCTGGGCGAGTTTCGATATCTCGACACGGCCGGCAATTTCCAGTCGCTCGATATCTCGCTGCTGGCCTCGCACCTGATTGACGGGGTGAAGGATCTGGCCCAGCGGCCTGCCGCGCACTCCACCGACGGCAACATGCTCGCCGTCGTCAAGGATGACGGCTCGGCGCTGCAGTCGACATTGCTGCGCCAGCAGGATGTCACCGCCTTTTCGCGGCTCGAGACGGACGGGACGTTTCATGCGGTTTGCCGCAACGGCCGCAAGGAGATCTCGTGGATCGTCGAGCGGCCGGGCGGCATGCGCCTGGAACGGACGGAAAGCGGCCTTTTGCTGGACGAGGCCTACAGCCAGACCTTCGACACCGAAACGGACACGATACCGAATCTCGCGCGATTCAATGGCCGTGAGGTCTGGTGTATCGCCGATGATCATGTGCTTGGTCCCTATTCGGTCACCGGCGGTTCGATCGCGCTGCCGGTCGCTGTTTTGGAAGCGACGGTCGGCACCTGGAAGCCGCCGGTTGTCACGACACTGCCGCCGTCGCGCCGCATCGGGCCGAACATCGTGATGAAGCGCAAGGCGCGCATTCATTCGGTGGTGATTTCCGTGCTCGACACCACGTCGATTGCCATTGCTGCGAATGGCGGGTCGGTGAAAGACATCGATCTGATCCGCTACGGCGCGGAGGCCGACGTGCCGGAGCTGCAGGCTCCCTATTCCGGACAGCTGAAGATCCGGGGCCTGCGCGGCTACGAGGACGAGCCGACGATTACCATCAGCCAGGTGCGGCCGGGCCGGATGACGGTGCGCTCGGTCACGCTATCGGCGCGGCTCTGAGGGGGTAAATATGGAACTGGCGGTGGCGGCGTTGGGAAGCGTGTTGACGGGCGGTGGTGCGATGGCGGGCGCGGCCTCGACAGCGCTTACCGTGCTGCAGGGCGTCGGCACGGTCGTTTCCGTGCTCGGTACGCTTGGCGCGGGCGCGGCGGCTGCAGCCCAGGCGAATGCGCAGGCCGATGTGGCGATGCTTGAAGCGGGGCAGGAACAGAACCAGCAGATCCACCGGTCGATCCAGATGAAGCAGGAGCTGGCGCGCGTGCTCGGCGAGAACGATGTTGCATTCGCCGCCGCCGGGATCGACGTTTCCGGCGGCATCGCCGCGAGCGCGGCCACGACGGCGAAGAAGCGCGCCGCACAGGAAATTTCCATCGACCGGCGGGACAGTGAGTTCCGCAAATCCGTGCTCGGCTCGCAGGCGCGGAACCTGCGGAAGAAGGCAAGCGCGACACAGGGCGGCGCGCTGCTTGGAGCAATTGGATCGGTCGCCGACTTCGGCATTGACCTTGTGGACCGGGGCTGACGATGGCGAACCGCCAGACGGGCGATCCCGGCAGGATCCAGACCTTCACCGGCGTGGCGCGGATCCGCACCGATGTTCCTTCGTTCGCTGTGGATACCGGCCAGACCTGGCGCGCCGTGGCGGCGATCGGCGCGGGCTTTGCGCAAAAGCTCGGCAGGCTGGCCGACGAGGCGGCGGGGCGGGAAGCGGAGCTGAAGGGCATCGGCGTTGGCGAGGCCGCAGCCGCAAGCACGCTGCAGAAACGCCAGACCGATGCAGCCGCGGCGACCCGCGCCGGAGCTAAACCCTATCGCGCCGGCGACCCGGTGGCGACCGACCTGCCGGATCATGCGCGGGCCTTTCTGAATGCGGTCGCTTCCGACGAAAGCGCCGGCAGCTACACCGTTCGCTATACGCCGGCGGGCGGCGCGGAGTTTGCCGATCTGACCCGGCATCCGGCGATTTTCGAGCCGACAAAGGACGGCAGGAGATCATCCGCCGCCGGGCGCTACCAGATCACCAAAACGACATGGGATCGGCTTGGCGGCGGTTCCTTCGACGCGGTTAGCCAAGACCGGGCCGCATGGCGTCTGGCGCAGGAGGACTACCGGGCAGTGACCGGCCGCGACCTCTCGGCCGACCTCAAATCGGGCGGGCTGACGACCGGAATTGTCAACGCTCTGAAAGGCACCTGGCAAGCCTTCGAGACGAACCAGAGCAACTATGTGGCGACCTACCGATCGAGCCTCGAGCGCTTCCGTTCGATCGAGACGCCGCCGGCGCGACAGGTCCGGTTTGACGGGCCAAACCCTCCGGAGGAGAAGCCGCTTTCGACAACGCCGCTGGCGCTTCGCCGCGACGGGACGGTGCGCGGCGAGCATTTCGACCGGGCGGCGATCAACGCCTATAGCTGGCGCATCCAGCAGGCGCTTTCCGACGAGCTGTTGCAGAACTGGATCGACAATGGCGACGATCCGCAGGCCTTCAGCGGACGCGCGGCAGAGATCCGCGAACAGTATCTGAACGACGCGTCGATGCAGGATCCGCGGCTGAGCGAGATCTTCGAGAAGAATTTCGCTGACCGGATGCAGACCTATTCCCGCGATGTGCTGGTGCGCCAGGAGGGCCGGCTGCGCGCCGAAGAGGTGCAGGCCGCCAATGACGGGATCGACGCGCAGACACGCGATATCGAAAAACAGGCTTATCTGCTTGGCGCGAGCCCGGAAGGCGACGCAATTCTCGCCGGTCAGCTCGAGCGCGCCGGCCGGGCGATCGATGGCTCGGTGGCGCAGGGCATCCTGACGCCGGCCGCCGCCGCCGCGAAAAAGGACGCGCTGGCCGAGAGCGCCGCCAATGCGCGCATACGCGGTGTGTTCGACGCGCTGGACAGTCCGGAAAAGCAGGAAGCACTCGCGCTTGGCCTGATGGAAGAGTGGGCGGATGGCAAGGGGCCGCTGAAGGACTTCGGCTACGGGCAGGTGAAAGCGCTGTCGGACACGCTCTATCGCGACGCGCGGGCGGCGCGGAACCGCGACAGCGCGGAACAGCGCTTGGAGCAGGCGCGGGTAATCCGGTTTTTCGAGGACGATATCGCCTCCTATGCGGCGACCGGCAAGGGCCTCGATATGTCCGAACTCGGTTACGAGGCGGACGATATCGTCAATCTCATCGGCCGCGAGAAGGCGGCCGAGATCCTGCAGAAACGGCATCTTGCGGAAAAGACCTGGGACGCCGTCAACGGCATGGATCTGCAGCCGGAAGCCGACATCATCGCCCGGCTGGAAACGCTCAAACCGCAGGGCGGCGAGGAAGGCTATCTGGAAGCGCTGCAGATCTGGCAGCAGGCGACGACGCGGGCGCAAGGTGTGATCAAGCAACGGCAGGCCGACCCGCTGGGACAGGCCGACGCCGGCGGGGCGATCGAGCTGCAGCCGATCGACGCTTCGAGCACGGAGAGCCTGCAGACGAGCCTGCAGCTGAGGCGCGACCAGGCGCGCGCCGTCTCCGATCTTTACGGGACGCCCTTGACCGTGTTCCGGCCGGCGGAGCGGGCGGCCTTCATTCGCGCCATGACCGACCAGCCGACGGTGATCCCGGAATTCGCCGTGGCCGTTCGTGATGCGTTCGGCGATGCGGCGCCTGCCGTGCTTTCGGAAGTGAGCGAGCAAGGGCCGATGCTTGCCCATGTCGCCGGCATTGCCGCGGCAAGCGGCGACGGCAGCGTGGCGGTGGATGTGTCGCGGGTGCTGGAAGTCCGCAAGGCAGGAGCCTACAAGATCAAGATGCCCTCGGCCGACCGCTTTGCGCAGGCCGCCCATGCCGTGACGGCCGAAGCGCTGACGGCGCTACCGAAGACGCGCGGCGCGGTGCTGGAGACGGCGGCGCTGCTGTTCGAGCAGGCGGCGAATACGCAAGGCTTCGACCCGTCAAAGGTGGGCGAAGAGGGCAGCGAAGCCAACAGCGCGTACAAGTCAGCGCTTAACCGGGCGCTGGGCGCGCGCGCAATCAATGGCCGGCAGTTTGGCGGCGTGACGGAGGTGAACGGCGCAATGACGATCGCGCCGCACGACATGCCGGCGGAAGACCTGCAGCGGCTGGTCCAGTCGCTGTCCGCCGAGGATCTGGCGATGATGCCGGAAATCGGCACGGCGAACGGCGTTGCGATCAAGCTGCGCGATATCCGCTCGGCGCATCTGGTCGCGGTCGGCGAGGGCGAATACTACCTGGCGCTGGGCGATCCGGAATCGGACGATCCGCGCTATCTGCAGACGCCGCAAGGCGGCATTTACCGCTTCGACGCAAGGGCGCTTTACGACGCCAAGGGCCGCGACATTGGCTTCCAGTGGCGGGACCTGCTTCCGTGAGTTTCATCTACGAGCAGCCGCGACCGGCCGGCCGGCTGACATTCGCCGGCGGCGAGGCGGATCTCGGCTCGATCTTCGACGCGGCGTATCAAAGCCTGCAATATGTCGACAACGCCACGGGGCGCTACGAGGCAAGCGAGCGGGCCTATGACGGGCGGATCCGCGCCATCGAGGCGGCGACAGGCCAGCGGCTGGAAAACCCGCTTGTGGCGGCCGACGCCGCGTTTCGCCGGCGCTTTACCGACCCCGATCTCTTCCGGCCGCCACGGGACGTTGACCTGAGGGAGTGGAGAAGCTCGCGAGGGCTCGCGAAACTCGTCGACGAAAAGTCAACCGCGTTCACAAGACTTCTTGCCGAACTGGCGGAAAAATTCCCCGATGCGGCAAAGGCGATCGGCGCGGACCGGCCGGTGGCAGAGGACGCCCGCGCGATCGCCCGTGACGCGGAGCAGCGGTTGGCTGTTCTTGCCGGCTCGCGCGACGGCGCCGGCAAATGGGCTGCGATGCTGGCGGGCGGCGGGCTGGCCTCTCTTCGCGATCCGATCACCGTCGGTTCGCTGGTCGCTGGCGGCGGGGCAGGCGGCGCGCGCACCCTGTTTGGCCGCATCCTGACCGTGGCCACGAAAGAGGCGCTGATCAACGCCGGCAGCGAGGCGCTGCTGCAGCCCTCCGTGCAGGCCTGGCGCAGGGAGGCCGGCCTCGATGCGGGGCTTGACCAGGCGATCCGCAACATCGCGTTTGCAGGTGCTTTCGGCGGCGTGCTGGGCGCCGGCGGCGCAAGCCTGGCCGAGGGCGGGCGCTTTCTGTTGAAACCGGCGCAGCGCGACGCTGTGGCCGATTCGCTTGCCCGCCAGCCGGACATGCCGGAACGCACGCGGCAGGCGCTTTCCGGCAATGCTCAGGCCGCGGCGGATCTGCTGTCGCCGGTGAACGAGGACCTGCCGCCGGAGGCGCGCGGGGCTCTCGCCGCCAAGGCCAGAAGCGACCACGCGGATTTCGCGCGGCCGGAAACGGTCGATCCCGAGATTCACGATCGCGCCGTCTCGAAGGCTGAAAGGGCGATATCGCAACCCGAGGCGGCGCCGTTTATCGCGGATCCCGATCCGGACCAGGTGGAGCGGATTGTCGGCGCGCTTGCCGGTGGACAGCAAGAGGCCGCGACCGGCGAGACCGGCCTAGTGTCCTTTCTCATCGCCGAGGGCGGCGTGCGGGATTTTCGTGGCGAGCTGGCGGCGATCGGCGCGGACCAAGTCAACGAACGTTTTCGTGGCCGGCTGGTGAAGGAAAGCGGCAAGCCGCTGGACCAGGCGCGCGAGGCGGCCGCTGAGGCCGGCTATTTCAACGACCTGTACGGGACGCCTGAGGAGGCGGTGTCGCAATCAACCGTTCGCGATCTGCTTGATGCGATCGACGGAGAGATGACGACGGCCCGTGACGGCGCGGCGCGCGCCGGGGACGACGCCGACCATGTGCGCAATCTCATAGACCAGGTAGCGCGCTATGCCGGCCCTGGCGTTTCTGACGACATCATCATCCGCGCGGCGAAGCTTGTGAACGAGACCGGCGTGGATCCATTCGACGCGGTGGAGAGCGTGTTCATCGCCGCAGACGAGCGCGCGGGCAAAATGCCCGCCGCCGATTTGCCGCCCGGCTGGAGCGACGCGGAACTGGAAGCAGCGTCAACCTCGCGGACCGGAACGCCCGAGCTCGACGGACCGGAGCCGGCGCTCAACGATCCCGACGACTGGCTCGAGGCCGGCGATCTCGCGGAGCTCGATGAGGATCTGCAGATCCCGTTCGGCGATGGCGTGGCGAGCGTGAAAGCCGTGCTGGTCGACATCGAGCGCGCGGAAACAATGAAAGCGGTTGTGGAGGCCTGCCGGATATGAGCTTTGCCGATTGCCTGAAGGAAGCCGTTTCCGGCGGCGAACTTTCCTCCGACGATGCGGCCCGGCTGGAGCGCGACTTCAAACGCTTCGAGGCGCACCACAGAACGCAAAGTGCTGCGACGGCGGACGCCGAGGCCAAACGCGCGCTGGCAGAGCTGCTCGAGGCCGAGAGCGCCCACAAGAAGCGCCAGGCGAAACTGGCGATCAAGTCGATCCGTCGGATCGACGCGGATCTGCAGGCGCACAGGAACGCCGGCGGTTGGCGCGACATCGCCGGCGGCGCGCTGGACATGCTGGAGCATTTCGGGACGGCGGCGTTTTCCAGCGTCGAGGGCCGGCGGCGGGCGATCATCGGCATGGCGCATGCGCAGATGGAAAACCTGCTCCATCACTTCCGGCGCGGGGCGATTGGAGGCGACAAGGCGCGCTGGCATCGCGCCCAGCTCGACAATGTGGTGCGCGAGGCTTTCGGCGAGGCGACAGGCGACGCGGCCGCCAAAGGCTTCGCGACAAGCTGGGGCAAGACGGCCGACTGGCTACGCCGGCGCTTCAACGCCGCCGGCGGGGCGATCGGCAAGCTGGAGAACTGGGGCCTGCCACAGCATCATGACGCAAGGGCGCTGAGAAAACGCGGCCTGCAGCAGTGGAAGGAGGATATCCGGCCGATGCTGGACGCGGCGCGGATGGTGCATCCGCTGACCGGCGAGCGGGTCGGCCGCGAGGAGCTGGACGATATTCTCGATGATGTGTTTCTGAGCATCGTCACCGATGGCTGGAACCGGCGGGAGCCGAAACGGCAGGCGATGGGCCGCGGCGCGCTCGCCAACCAGAGGGCCGAACACCGCTTTCTGACGTTTCGTGACGCCGACAGCTGGCTTGCCTATCAGCGCGCCTATGGCGGCAACGACCCGTTCGCCACGATGATGGGCCACATCAACATGATGGCGCGCGACATCGCCGCGATGGAGGTGCTCGGGCCGAACCCGCAGGGTACGATCGAATGGCTGAAACAGGCCGTCACGAAGGAAGCGCATGCGAAGGCTGCGGGAAAGCCGTCGCGCTTTGCCGGCAAGCCGGAGCGGGCGCTCGACCGCGCCAGCGTGGCGACGCACCGGATCGACGCCGTCTGGGGCTCGATCCGCGGGACGCTGGAAACGCCGGTCAACGGATGGTGGGCGAATGTGGCCTCGGCCGGCAGGAGCCTGATTACCTCGAGCGTGCTTGGCTCAGCCGCGATCTCCGCGCTGAGCGACCTTGGCACGTCGATGGTGGCGCGAGAATTCGCAGGCATTGCATCACGCGGCGCCTTGCCGGAGACGATCCGCGCCATGCTGCCGGCGACGCGGCGCGAGGGTGTCGCAAGCGGCCTGATCCTCGACAACGCCATGCATGTGTTTCATGCACAGGCGCGCTATGTCGGCACGCTGGGCGGGCCGGAATGGGCGCGTTATCTCGCTGACCGGGTGCTGACCTATTCGGGACTGACGCCTTTTACCCAGGCCGGCCGGCACGCCTTCGGCCTCGCCTTCCAGCACGAAGCGGCGAAGCGGGCAGGCCAAGCCTTTGCGGATCTGCCGGAGCTTCTGCGCAACACCTTTCGCCGCTACGGCATCACCGCTCACCAGTGGGATCTGATCCGTAAGGCGGAGCTGCACGACGGCGGCAATGGCGTGGCGTTTCTGAGGCCGGTCGAGATCGCCGAGCGGATCGACCCGGCGCTGGCCGAACGCTGGCTCGAGATGATCCAGGCCGAAACGGAATACGCGATACCCTCGACGTCGCACCGCTCGAGGACGGCGATGATCGACCAGAACCGGCCGGGCACCTTTATCGGCGAGGTCGTGCGCTCCTTCGCCCAGTTCAAGAGTTTCGGCGCGGTGATGATCCTGCTGCACGGCCGGCGGATGTTTCACCTGGTTACGGCGCGCGAGACGCGGCCGCTGGGGGCGGCCTATGCCGGCGGCCTGCTGATTGCGACGGCCGTGTTCGGCGCGCTGGCGCTGCAGATCAAGCAGGTGGCGGCTGGGCGGGATCCGCGCGACATGACGACGAAGGATTTCTGGGGCGGCGCGCTGCTGCAGGGCGGCGGGCTCGGCATCTATGGCGATTTCCTCTTCGCCGACATCAACCGCTATGGCGGCGGCTTCGCCTCGACAGTCGCCGGCCCTGTCATCGAGCGCGCCAACGACTTCTGGAACCTGACGGCCGGCAACGCCGTGCAGCTCGCCTCCGGAGAGAAAACCCACTTCGGGCGCGAGCTTGTGAAGTTTGCACGGGGGAATGTACCCGGCTCGAACATCTGGTATCTGCGGCTTGCCTGGGAGCGGCTATTGATGGACCAGCTGCAGTATCTCGCGGACCCGGAGGCCAACGCGGCCTTCAAGCGCCAGCAGCAGTATTGGAAGCGGGAATACGGGCAGGAGTTTTATTGGCGGCCGGGGGAGAGGATGCCGAGCAGGTGGCCGGATGTGGGGGGTGTAGCGGGCTGGTAGATATTACCGAGAATGTGTGGACGTGGGTGGGACGATTGCATTCGACCTGTGCATAACGCCGCGCAGCTTGATTTATCTCAACATGGGGTTGTGATGTTGGCTATTCACGGTTCCATACAGTAGAGTAGTCAAGCTGATGGCGTTTGTACTCGGGGCAAATTTGTTTGGTCATAGAATCACATTTTTGGCGGGATGACATCGCAGAGTACGTGAAGAAGTTCCGGCCTGTGAAGAATCCGCCGCGTTGGTCGGAACGGTTGGTCGTGAATTTTGAAAAAGATATTACCTTGGCTCTCTTTATGGTTCGAAGATTAGCCGAAGCTGGCAAGTTCTCGAGTAGATTCAAAAATCACCAAGCAAAGGTGTTCAGATGTCCATTCAGCGGAAGGCCGCATCGGCTAATATATAAGGATATTGACGAGCTATATGAGCTCGAAACCGAGGAATGCGTTTCCAAAAGCGCAATGTTCGTCTGTAATCAATTTATTCATGCCGATTTCACCTATGCTATAAGACGAGAAGACCGCAATTGGGATGGACTGTACACAAGTTCAGATTTTGAGAAGCGAAAATGGATTTACCGGATACCGATAACTGAAATTATTGATATCTTGGAACTCGCGGTTGAAGATGAACCAACTATCATCTCGTGGCGCTATAATCCCGATTCAGAAGACTGGATTGTGAAAACCGATTAGAAAACTAACAATCGTCCACTATTACAGCGCCCAATTCCGCCACCCATCCATATCTATCAACGTACACCGCACATAGCGCCCGGCAATCAGCTTGCTGTTTCGGGACTTGTCGAACAGGACGATATGAGGCGGATCCTGCCGCCAGCAGTGCTAATAGAGGGTCGAGTTTGGGTTCCTAATCATTAGCTTTCCATCGTAACTTCGGCGACTTCTCCATCAACAAAGCGAACCGATAGAAGGTAGTTTGTAACGCTGTTCGGTAGACTGAAATCGAAAACATCGGTTCTGTCGTCACCGGTGGAACTCCATGAACCTATCAAAACAAGTGAATCCAAAACTTCAGCGGCCTCAGGAGCCTTAGTCTGGCAAGCCTTGATCCAAGCATCGGCATCCAGTTCACTTAGATGGTGAGAAACAAATAGTGTCGGGCCATATTCGCCCTCGGGTGTCCCATACAAGGCCCTGATCGCTGCCCGCGCGGCCTTTTCGTACTGTGTCGTGTCCATCAGAAACTCTTTTGCGTGGCCTCATTTGCCAATTAGTATTGTGATACACATCATATCGTACGGAAAGTGCATGATTAGGATCGTCCCGGCAATGGCCAATCCGTCTGCAAGGCGGTCGATGGGCTGCTATTCCCGTATCCAGTTTCGCCACCCATCCATGTCAATCAGCGTACAACGCACATACCGCCCGGCAATCAGTTTGCTGTTGCGGGACTTGTCGAACATGACGATATGAGGCGGGCCTTGCCGCAGGGCCTGACGCCAGCGGCCGGCCCACTCGGTATCGCGAAAAAGCCGGCCGATGCGGTTTCCGAAATTCGGCACACAGAGCGTCCATGACGGGCCGGTGAAGCCCTTGTCCATCAGGCCGATTTCGACCTGCGCCAGTGTCTCGCGGGCTTGCGTCAACGTGATCGCGTCACGGTCGATCGCTTCGAGCAATTCCTGAATTGTGCCGTGCTCGCCGTCCTTCCATGCCTCGATTGGAACCGAGAGCAGATGCTCGAGACAATCCCGCCAGTCATTCGAGGGGCCTTCCAGCCGGGGCGTGAGCTCAGGCACCGGCGTGAGGCCGAGTTTCGACCAGAGCAGCCGCGCCCGCGCCGGCCCGAACTGGATGCGCGCCTCGCGCACCATGTCGAGCCGGGTGCGCCATACCTGCACGGACGAACTGTCGAGATCCGGCAGCGGCTCCGCGTCGCCTTCCGGGCGATATTGCCCCGTCTTGCGGATCTGCGGCAGCACATCATGCGCCAGCCAGCGCTTGAATCGCTCCGCTTCCGGCTTGCGGGAGCGGAACACGAGGCGGAAAACGCCCGGTTCGGACACCACAAGACGGGCATCCGGACCATCAAGACCATTAGATACACCCTTACTAAGGGTGTAACTCTCATCGTCGTCGAGCGATGACAGCGCATTTTCCGGTTTTACGAGACCCAAAGCACGGCAAACATCGACACCGACGAACCACGGTTCGCCCTCGATCTCAACGACGCGCACGAGATTTTCCTCGAACGCGAAATTGACAGGAACGTGCATCATTGCCGGGCGCCCGATGCATTGACGAACCGGTCGACCGTCTTGAGTTTGTCGTCGATCGTGAAGAGGGTGGAAAGCACAGTGTCGCGCATGGAAAGCCACTGCTGGCCTTCGGCGTCTTCCGCCACGAATTCCAGCAGTTTGAGCAGGTTCTGCGCTTCGGAGAGATCCGTCTCCACCTGCAGCCGATGCGGGTTTTCTTCAGAGTCCAATGGTGTATGAATAGCCGCAGCCATCCTCGATCCTCCTGTGATCGGGGTTTCGGTGAGAGCCGGAGCGGAAGCGCCAACTTCCCTTCGGCTCGCGACTGTGATACCACGGTTGCCAATGCTGGTCAATAATTGTGGTATCACGGATGAAGAAAAAACCTGGGCCGCCTGCTACTGGTAAAGGAACGCCGGTGATGACGCGCCTTCAGGATGACTTACTCACGCCGTTGGACTCCTATGTTTCTTCCGAGCCCGACAAGCCATCGCGCCCGGAAGCAGTCCGCCGTATCCTGCGGAACTGGCTAATTGCTCACGGCTATCTTGAAAAAGACGCGAATTACGATTAAGAAATCAACCGTGAGTTGTGGGATGGGTCCGGCAATTTGCATTGAGGTGCAATATGACACTTGAGGAGCGGATCCTCGGCAAGACATTTGCTGGAATAACCTTTGGTGAATACTCTGCAGGAATTTCCTTTTCAGACGGAAGCGCTTTTGCTGTCTTCACCCGCATTCGTTGTGACATCGTTGAGCAGGAAGACTGTACTGTCACGGAATGTGTTTTCAACGACGAAAAAGCGTGGATGAAAATCGGATCAGACTCCACTGTCGAAATCAGCATGGATGCGAATGACTTGGTAGGCCCCGAATTTTATGCGTTCTGTGATGTCGACGGGACCTGGGTGGTCGCAAACTAGCCGCAGTCATGATGCGCATGTACTGGACACCATCCGAGTTGTGAGATGGGTCCGGTACACCAACTTGGCTTGCCATTCTGCCGAAATTTCCCTATATAGGGATCAGCTACGGACAGCGAGGCTTCCCTAACAGGTCGCCGTATGCATGTGCGCCCAAGAGGCCGGTACACCACGGTAAGGCACGCTCGCTTCAAATATACAAAAGGGCTTCTGCTTGCGGGAGCCTTTTTTGTTATGGCACTCTTTTTTGATCAAAAAGACATTTTCGCAGCACCGTGTGCAAATTGTAACGGCGTTTGATTCTGTCGAAATGCATAAAGCGCAAATAGCAACTTGTAATGTGCAAATCGACATCTGCGGCTGTCCCGCCGGACGGATATAAATAGAAGAAGATTACGTAGTGCTCTCCGTTCTGGAGATTGCGTATTCTTCCCGGCGCCACATCGACGACGGCATAATTCATGGATCGGTTGCGATCGGAGGATTCCCAACAGAAGTAATTCTGTTCAACCATCCGCCGCGCGATCTCTGGAAGGCCGAGGGAGAACGTGTAGCGGTCCTCACAAAACACACGAGCTTGGCCATTCTCGTCATGCATGTTGGGGTCTTCCCCGGCAACGCAGGAACGCGAAATCGTATGCAACCTCAACCTGATAGCGACACGAAGCTCTGAATTGTCTCTGCCTTTTCCGGGAACAGCCACGATAAAACGACGAAGATGGCTCAGGTCGTGGACTATGCCGTCTATTTCGATGTTATCCATAAATGAATCTGAACTCGTCAGGAATATTGACGGGCCGATACCGAGTCGGTCCGGTTCACCATTCTTAGTGCCTGTTTGCGCGTGTGTGAAGTTGACGCAACCATAGATAAGTCATCATCGACACCCAAAATGAGGGTCGGCCATGAGCGCTGTTTTTCCGATCAACCAGGACAATCGCTACCGCGTCTACACCGCAGCTGACAGCCAGACGGTCTTCGCCATCCCGTTTCCCTTTCAGGCCGAGGCGGACATTGCCGCCTATCAGAACGATGTCGAACTATCCAACCCGACCGACTATACGCTGAGCGGCGCAGGGGAGGCGGCCGGTGGCGCGCTGACGCTGACCACCGCCGCTGCCGAGGGCGACGAGATCGTCATCATCGGCAAGGCAGTGCTCGACCGGCTGACCTCGCTGGTGACCAATGGCCGGTTCTCGAGCAGGGTGTTGGACGACGAGCTGGACCGGGCGCGCATCATCCACCAGGAACTGGAGCGGGAAACCCGCCGGGCGCTGAAAATAAAGCTGGACGGAGTAGAGCTCGAGCCGCTGCCGACGCCGGAAGCGGGCGCGCTTCTGGTGTGGAACGATGACGAAAGCGGCCTTATCAACGGGCCGACAACGGAGGATCTGGAAAACGCGGAGGAGTATGCCGACGCCGCTGTCGAGAGCGCGGAGATCGCCATCGCCGCCGGCGCGGAAGCGGCCGCGCACGCCTCGTCGATCGCCGTCAAGTTTTTCGCGAGCCGTGATCTTGCCGAGGCGACGGCGATCTCCGACTTCACGCAGATCTTGCTGGTGGCGCACAATGGCCGCGCGCTGCGCTACGTCGAGGATGCCGACGCCGCCACCCCGGCGCTGACCACCGCCGACGGGCGGCTCTGGGTGCCGGCCGACGAATTCATCACTTTCGACCATTTCGGCGCCGTGGCGGACAATGCGACGGATTGCAGCGCCTCCATGCAGGCCGCGATCGACTATGCGGCGGGGTTTGATGATGGCGCAACCGTGCATGGTTTGCCCGGCAAATACGCGATTGCGTCTCAGCTAGAGTGGCTGCCTGGCGTGTCGTTCGAGCTGCAGGCCGGATGCGTTGTCAGGGCCAAGGCTGCAATGTTTGCGATGCTGAACGTCGCCACCGGAGCGGCCAATCGCATCAAGCGTGTCCGTTTTCGCGGCGGCAAGCTGGACGCCAACTATCTGGCGGAACGCGTGCTCTTTCTCAAGGAATACGAGGCGGTGGAAATCGCCGATTTCCATTTCACCGACTGCGACGTCAACTACATCCATCTCGGCACCGAGGGGCAGAGCGCCAACAATTACGAGGCCCGTATTCACGATGGCCTGCTGGAGCGCTCGGCCGACAACAATTTCGATGTCTCCGGCGCTTCACCGCGCGGCATCTACTTTGACCTCACCGGATCGAACTCGGACGCGCTGATTTCCGACGTGGTGATCCTGGGCTGCAAGACGGGCGTCCAGGGGCAGATCTACGGCTCGATGATTTCGCGAGTGCATCCCTGGAGCTACGTGCCGACCACGGGCACGATGGAAACGGCGTTTCGCCTGGTGGGCGACAACAACATCGTTTCGGAATGCTACGCCGACTCGTTTTCGCTCTATGGCTATCATTTCGACGGGGTGAGAAACGTGTTGAACCACTCCATCACGAACGCCTCGAGCTATCACGAGGACGATACGGGCGGCTGTGTTCTGCTCTCGACAGGCTCCTCGCTGTTTGCGACCGGCAACGTGTTTCGTTCGTCCAGCGCCGCCAACCGGATCTCGAAAGAGTTTGACGGCGACACCTCCAGCCTGATCGCCGATTCAAACCAGACGCAGAACATCGTCTCTGTTTTCGGAGACCAGGGCGTCGGCAAGACGGAGGCCTATGTGGCCTTCACGACGAACACCGGCGCGGATCCCACGATCGAGACCGAGACAAACATCAACGGCGTCACCCGCAACAGCGACACGGATTTCTCGATCACCTTCAATCGGCAGATGGCGAGCTCGGCTTTTCAGGTCGTCGTGGAAGCGACGCCGTCATCCTATCCGGGGATCGTGATTCCGGTGATCCGCGACAAGTCTGTCTGGATGGCGCGTGTGCAATTCCTCGACGAGACGGGAGAGTTTGTTGAGCCGGCGACTGTGGCTGTGGCGGTGAAGGGGACGGTTACGATTTGATCAATCGGCTGTTGTGCGGCATCCACCTGGTTCCGGAGATTTGCTGACGGATAAGTAGAACGGCAAGCACCAGGTACTGTGATGCGGACCGGCGGGCATTCAAATTTTCACGCATCTATTGTATGCTTGGCCTATGGACAACTTCGACAACGTCTCGTTTTTGACCATCAACAACACCAGACTCGCGTATCATGAAGCCGGTGAAGGCATTCCCCTGGTGCTTGTTCACGGCGGCGTCTCGGATATGCGAAGTTGGAGCAACCAGATTACGCCCTTTGCAGAACGCTATCGGACGATCCTATACAGCCGACGCTATCACTGCCCGAACCAGCCGATTTTGCCTGACGCGCCAGACCCGATCGGAACTCATGTCGACGACCTAGCAAGCCTGATCAATTCCCTCGATGCCAACCCTGCTCATATCGTTGGGCATTCCTGGGGCGGTCTGATTGTACTCATACTCGCCATGCGACAGCCCGAACTCTTTCGCAGCGTTGTGCTGATCGAACCGCCAGTTGTGTCGATGCATGTCAATATTCCGCCAAAGATCAATCAGATGATCGGCCTGTTCGTTCGACACCCAAGGTTGGCCATCGCGATCGCCAAGCTTGGTGGAGGCGCCTTGGCGCCAGCAGAAAAAGCTTTCCGAAATGGCGATGACAAAACGGCGGTCGAACGCTTTGGCCGGGGCGTTCTTGGCGACCGGTGGTTTGCGTCACTTTCGGCCGAGCGTTACCAACAAGTATGGGACAATCGCGGGGCAGATCGTGCACAGGCGCTCTACAAAGGATTTCCTGACCTGATTGGCGCCAGCCTCGACAAAGTTTCCATGCCTGTATTGCTGTTGACCGGTTCTGAAAGCCCCGCCGTATTTCAGCTGTTGAATGCCGATCTGTCAGGACGACTTCCAAACGCAAGGCAGAAGGTCATCTCAGGGGCCTCCCACATCGTTCAAGAGGACGCACCAATGGCGCTGAACGAGGCGGTCCTGAACTTTCTTGATGAAGCTGGTTGAGTCTCAAAGCTGTCATCAGCTGCGATTGGAGATAGCAGAAAAGTACTGGTGGGTGGCCTTTCTACTTTGCAGGTTCCCCAAAAGCGGAGTCAGTGAGAAATCGATCATGCAGGCGGAATCGCCCCCCGCTCTCCGAGCAGATAGCGCGCCACGTCGACGTAGTCGAACAACAGCGATATCGCGATCGAAGCCATCAGAACGTAGAGGATTTGCCGGAAAGGTGTCTTGTAATCGACCCGTGACACCCGGTAGCCGAGATAAACCAACAAGGGCGTCCAAAGCACGACATGGGGCAATCCAAGCAGTCTGACGAACCCCACAGTGGCATACATCCACTGCATCGAGATCATCACCGCAACGCTCACAATAAACAGAACGACCGCGTCGAGGCGTGTCTGTTTTGAGAAGAGACACACAATCCAGGAGATCGTCATAATAAAGGTCAGCCAAAGGACCCAGTAGGTGACAAGCGGCGGCTGTGCCATGACCGCTTCCATGAAAGACAAATCCAACCCCTCCGTGTTGCGACTATTGTCTAGCAAATTCTGCCTCCTGGTTCCAGTCATCGTAGCAGTTGACCAGAGATACCATCCCTCACAATCGCTCCTGGATTTTCAGGAAGTGATTGAGGGCAACATGACGATTTCCACAACCGACCGGTTTAACATCTGCCATGCCATCACCGCGAAATGGGAGGGTGGTTGGTCGAACCATTCCACCGATCCGGGCGGCAAGACCATGTATGGCGTGACCGAAGCGACGTATCACGCCTGGCTCAAGAAGCGGAAGCTGCCGGCAAAGCCGGTGAAGACAATCACCTATGCGAAGGCGCTCCGGCTCTACAAAGACGAGTACTGGCGCCCGACGGCAGTCAAATACAATCTGGTTCCGGGCGTCGATCTTGCCGTCTATGACGCGGCCGTCAATTCCGGTGTGTCGCGCGGCATAAAATGGCTCCGCGCCGGTTCCGGCCCGGCCGACCACACGGTGACGGTGAGAAACATCTGCCGCAAGCGGCTCTCCTTCATGCAGAGCCTGAAGATCTGGAAGACATTCGGCAAGGGCTGGTCAAACCGTGTCGCCGACATCGAGGTCAAGGCCGTCGCCATGGCGGCCGAGGCGATGACGAAAGGCGCCGGCGAAGCAGCCAGGCAGCGGACAGAGCAGAAAGTGAAGGAGATCGCCCGGCGGGAGGTCGCCGATGGCGCGGACGAGGCCGCTTTCAAGCAGAAGGCAGCCGTGGCGAGCGCACGGGTCGACGCCTATCACAAGGCGGCTGTCTGATGGGCGCGCTTGTCACAATCCTGCTCAGCGTCGGCGCGCCGATCCTCGCAGGCATCCTGAAGTCGAAAGGCGGAAAGGGTGGCGCAATCGCCGGCGACGTCATCGAGACGGTCGCCGGCAAGCTCGGCACGGACGCCACGCCAGAGGCGATCGAGCAGGCCTATAACGCCGATCCGGAGATCTTCACAAAGACTGTGCGGACCATCGAGACAGACTATGCGGCCATCGCCCGCGCCGGCGCGGAAGCGCACAAGGCCTATATCGAGCTTGCGAAGGGCGACCGCGACAGCGCAGATCTTCTGACGAGGATATGGCGGCCGATGAACGGCTTTCTGTTTCCCGTCGGCTGCCTCATCATCGTCGCGACGGTCTGCGTCATGCTGTTGTCCAGGATTCCCGTGGACGCCTCCGTGCTGCCGCTAATCGGCATTGTCGTGCCCGTCATGACCGCCTGGGCCGGCGTCGTCGGCTACTATGTCGGCCAGCGCACCAAAGAAAAGACAAAGGGCTCGAACTGATGGCGATCAACGAGATGAATGGCAACGCGCGCCGGTTTATCGACTGGCGCCTCTCCGTCGGCAACATCATCACCATTCTGGGCATGATCATCGGGGGTCTGAGCATGTGGTTCGGCCTGGGCGAGCGCGTGACCGTACTGGAGACCAATCTGAGCATACAGGCGGC
Organism: Hoeflea sp. CAU 1731; assembly: GCF_039888615.1. Lineage (NCBI taxonomy): Bacteria > Pseudomonadati > Pseudomonadota > Alphaproteobacteria > Hyphomicrobiales > Rhizobiaceae > Hoeflea > Hoeflea sp. CAU 1731. The sequence continues at coordinate 20,695 of NZ_JBDQQS010000030.1, forward strand.
CGATATCATGCAGATGTCCGGCCGCCTTCAACGGGTTGAAGAGCGAGCAGGAGATGTTCGGGAGAGGTTAAAGGGTATTGAGGTCACCCAACAGCAACAGAACGAGACGCTGAAGCGGATTCTGCAGGCGGTGGAGAGCCAATAGTGGATGACCGGCTCCGGATTTCCACCACTAGCGGAAATTGACGGCCTTTAGGATGTACGGTGTCTTACGTCCACGAGAATAAGTTTTGCAGGCGGCCCTGTGGATCGAAGCGAGCGATGAATCGAATGCGGCAAGGCAATCAGTCTCGGACGGCAGTTTGTCGCCTTGCTCCCACAATGCTCCCGCCTCTATAAAGAACGGCACTTCAAACATTCCGTCATGGCCGACAAAGCGGACTGCGTTGCGGGCTTCATCATAGCTGCGACTGGGATTGGGAAACGCCAGACTCATGAGTTCGGTCCTTTTTATGCGGATTGTTCCGAAAAGGCAATTTCTCTAACAGGTTCTGGCGGAGTTCAGTCCTCCAACGATTGGCGACCAGTTTATCCACAACTGTGTCTAACCGATCGGTGTAATTCTTGCTTTGCATGTATGCCGGAACGCCGGGATCTGGAGAGCCTCCCTCGTTCTCCCAGACGTCAATAGAGGTGATATTCCTGGACTGAGATTTATTCCTTGTCATGATCGAAGCCTTCTATTGCGCCCGAGTAGATTATTGCACCGTCAGCATCCGTGATTGACAAGCCGTTCGGTTGCTGCGGCATGTCGAGTGTCTTCGAAAGTTTCCAGGCAGTTTTGATTGCATCTTCGATATCGGCTACTTCCATGGTCTGGTGACCGATAGCGGCATGAAGGTCATCAGCGTCACGGGTGCGGTAGAATTCAACCACTACCCTCATCAACAATATCTCCGGTTCGCAGTCGCGCAGTATTCAGCTGCTACCCTTGCCGCGACGGGGATTTGTTTCCGCTTGTCTGATTTGGCTGCTGAACGTGTTCTCAGACTTTGGCGGCGACTTTGGCTGCTTGGGCTTTCTGATTTCCCGGTTCCCGCGCTTTTGTCCTTTGGCCATGTTCGAATTTCCTTTCTCCAGTAATCCCGATCGGGGAATCGCTTCCGAAACTGCCACTACATCCGTGTCAGTATTGGTTTCGTTTCCGGTTCGAAAAGGAGCATGCGCGACGATCGCGTCACGCGCCTGTTAAACGAAATTTGGGGTAAATGGCGGGTCTCTGACACCGCGAAGCCATATCGGCCAAATCAAGGTAATCTACAACCAGCATATGTGTTCCCAGTGTAGTGGAAACAAGGGGGCAGGGCGATTTAAGATTTCTTGAGCGAGATAAAAGACAAGGATCGGTTGTAGGCAATGCAAACGTTGTGATCAAATGCGAAATTCCGCTGATATGTCCACAGATCTTGTTTCAAACACAGTTCAAGTCTATGTACGGATTGTCGATTTTGTGGCCGATTTGACTATGGCCCGCGTTTACCGCGCTTGCTTCCGTCTCTTTTACCTTGATCTCGAATTCATCGCTCGGAATGTGTTTGACCGCCATTCTCGAGCATACGAAGCAATTGCATCTTAAAGGAAAACGCAATGACCACTGGAACAGTTAAATGGTTCAATTCTACAAAGGGCTTCGGGTTCATTGAACCCACTGACGGCGGAAAAGACGTCTTCGTTCACGCCTCGGCGATCGAACGCGCAGGAATGCGGAGCCTCGTTGAGGGTCAGAAGATCAACTTCGAGCTCGTAAACGATCAAAATACCGGTAAAGCATCGGCTGAACAGCTTAGCGCCGCTTAACAGACGCAGCACATTAGCGCGCCTGTCGAGTCACGGATGTACTGGCAGGCAGGTTGCGGAAAATGTATAGCGCGCGGCGCAATGGGAAGGCGGGATCAAACCCGCCTTTTTCATTCGGGTTTCAGATTTTCTCCACCCCGCATTGTAAGGCGGGAGACCAGGTAAATCTCACGGCCAAATTAGCGGGCGTCAGATCGAAAAGCGGGAAGCTGCCGACGTGGGTGTACGCTGAACGATCCTTTCCACCGTGCCGTGGTTTTTCGTTGCGAGTTACTGCTGATAGTGGACAAATTTCACAAGACTGTTACGCTTAACCTTTTGTTTTTGTTTATGTAAGCGCAAACTCTTAATCAGCGGGTCCAGGGTTCGAGTCCCTGCTCACGCTGTACGCTGATCAACATCTATGAATGGCGCGGGTGGCTATTCAATCAATGATAGGAGATCAACTATGCAATTTTATGTTATTCATTAAGAAATACTCATTGCAACACTATATCCGGGAATAGATTAATGATCCGCCATACCGTCGTTTTCCGCCTGAAACACCCGTCGAACTCGCCCGCGGAAAAAGCCTTCCTCGACGATGCAAGGACGGCCCTTGCCGCGATTCCGGGCGTGGAGAAATTCGAACAACTCCGCGAGATCAGCCCGAAGAACAACTACGCCTTCGGATTTTCCATGGAATTCAGCGATCAGGCGACCTACAGCGGCTATAACGACCATCCCGACCATGTCGCCTTTGTTCGCGATCGCTGGATGCACGAGGTCGACGACTTCCTTGAGATCGATTACACCGAACTTTGAGCTTGGCATCACGCTTGTGGAAATCCTGACGATGAGCGCCGCGCCGACTAGGCGTGTCGCCGCTTTCTCTTCCTCTACATTGACCAAGAGAAATAGTGGGCGGGGTCAGGCGGCAAATTCCCGACCGGCGCCGCCGGTTTGATCGTCACATAAATCCGCACCCGCACCCTTTTGAATTCAAGAATGATCTCGGTTGACAGCTTCAGATCTGCCGTAGCCTTCGATCGGCAGATGTTTTTGCGTTCAATCGGGCTCGGGTGTCTTGCCAGTTTCTTGTCAGGTGTCTTGCTTCAAACCCTTGCCGCGCAGGCTGAGTGGGGTCATGCCTATCGCTTTCAGTTTTTGCTTGGCGCATATGTGCCTATCAAAATATAAAATTGCTAGGCAAATTGAAAAAGCGGCAGTTGACCGGAGTTCCCATCCCTCAAAATGCATCTGATATTTCAGGAGGCACTCATGGCGAATTCAGATCGATTCAACACCTGTCACGCTATCACGGCCAAGTGGGAGGGCGGGTGGTCGAACCATGCGGCGGATCCGGGTGGCAAGACCATGTATGGCGTGACCGAGGCGACCTATCAGGCTTGGCTTGAAAAGCGGAAGCTGGCGGCAAAGCCGGTGCGGCAGCTCTCTTACTCCGAGGCGCTGCGGCTCTATCGCGACGAACACTGGCATCCGACGGCGTTGAAATACAATCCGGTCCCGGGCGTCGATCTCGCCGTCTGTGACGCGGCCGTCAATTCCGGCGTTTCGCGCGGGCTGAAATGGCTGAAAGCAGGCGTCGGTTCCAGCGATCATACGGTGACCGAGAGAAATATCTGCCGCAAGCGGCTCTCTTTCATGCAGAGCCTGAAGATCTGGAAGACCTTCGGCAAGGGCTGGTCGAACCGTGTCGCCGACATCGTGCAGATGTCCGGCCGCCTTCAGCGGGTCGAAGAGCGGGCAGGAGACGTGCGTGAGAGGCTGAAGGGTATCGCCCAGCAGCAGCAGAATGAAACGCTGAAGCGGATTTTGCAGGCGGTGGAACGATGATCTCCAGGAACGTGCGAAATCTATTTTGGCGACAGGCCTTGTTTCAAACACAGTTTAGGCCCATATAACGTTTATCGATTTTATGGCCGATTTTGACTATGGCCCGCGTTTACTGCGCTTGCTTCCGTCTCTTTTACCTTGAACTCGAATAATCGTTCGCAATGTGTTTGACCACCATTCGCGAGCATACGAAGCAATTGCATCATAAAGGATAAGCGCAATGGCTACAGGCACAGTTAAATGGTTCAACTCCGCAAAAGGCTTCGGCTTCATTGAACCCGTGGATGGCGGAAAAGACGTCTTCGTTCACGCCACGGCGATCGAACGGGCCGGAATGTCGAGTCTCGTTGAGGGCCAGAAGGTCAATTACGAAGTTGTTGACGATCGCAGAACCGGCAAGTCGTCGGCTGATCAGCTTAGCGCCGCCTAATAGACGCAACACTTTTACGCGCCTGTCGAGTCACGGATGTACTGGCAGGCAGGTTGCGAGAAATGTGTAGCGCGCGGCGCAATGGGAAGGCGGGATCAAACCCGCCTTTTTCATTTCGGCTTCAGATTTTCTATTCCCCTCACCAGGAGGCTTCCATGCAACAGCAGCATTACAAGGCCGGAGACCAGGTAAACCTCAGATCGAATTTTGCAGGCGTAAGATCGGTTCAGAGCCTTTGCCGGATCGTGAGTGTCCTGCCCGCTAGCGACTCGGGCGAATCCCAGTACAAGGTCCGCTTCGAGAACGAAAAGTTCGACCGCCGTGTTCTGGCGTCTGATATCGAAGCGAAGATTTCGATTCAACCCGTGGCTGGCCTACGCACGCCAGCATCGGGTGGCTGGCTCAATGCTTCACGTATCAAGGTAAGCAAATAACGCCCGCAAGGGAGAAAGCGCCAACTTTGGAGATCATCGTTCGTGACAACGACGTCGAGCAGGCGCTTCGTGTTCTGAAAAGAAAAATGCAGCGAGAGGGCATGTTTCGCGAACTGCGCCGGCGCAGAGCCTATGAAAAGCCATCCATGAAACGGGCGAGGCAAAAGGCCGAAGGCATTCGCAGGCAGCGCAAACTCACAAGGAAGCTGGCCCAGCGCGAAGGTCTCATCCCTGGCAAAAAGCCGCGCACCCGCTAGTATGGTGAATTTGAAGCTCCTTACATTGTAGCAACTGTCTCATACAGGAACTTCAAATCCGTAAACCACACTAGAATCATTATCCTGCTAGTGCCATTGTCGAATCTGAAGTTCGAAAAAAGCGTGCTGCAGGATGTAACGAAATTCAGATTCGGGGCACTAGGGCAAGCGATATCACCGTCAAAAGAAAGGCGTCATGACCGTGGACAAGAACAATCTCTTCAAACCTGACAGGCGCAGCAAGGCGGAAGCGACCGATCACACCGCCCGCGCCATTATGACGGCGGAAGCAAAGGCGCGGGAGAAGAAGAACACGAAACTTCGAGCCTTGAGACTGGAACGGGAGGCTGCCGAGAAGGCGGCGGATCCGCAAGTCTCCAAAAAGGCGACTTCCGCCAAGAAAAAGATTCGAGCGTCAAATTGAATCTTCAAGATGTCCGGCCCGAAGCGCAGGACGCACGGCGCTGGTCGAAGATTCTCGCCCGCTACAAGCAGCCGCATACCGGGCGGGGCGTAGTCGAGATCGTAATTACGCTCATTCCGTTCGTTCTGTTTTGGGCGGCTGCCGCTGTCGCCTTGCAGCACGAATACTGGGCAGGCCTGCTTTTCGCACTTCCAGCGGCGGCGTTTCTTGTGCGGATGTTCATGATACAGCACGATTGCGGGCACGGCGCCTTTGTCGATTCCCGTTCCGGGAATGACTGGATCGGCCGGTTCATCGGCGTGCTGACGCTCACTCCCTATGACTTCTGGAAGCGCACGCACAATCTCCATCATGCGAATTCGGGCGCTCTCGAGCGACGCGGCTTCGGAGATGTGGATACCCTGACGGTTTCCGAGTTCAGGGCCCTGCGGCGCTTCGACCGTTTGAGATATCGGCTCTATCGCAATCCGGTCGTCATGTTTGTTCTCGGACCGGTTTACGTCTTTCTCCTGCAGCACAGACTTCCCGTCGGGTTCATGAACCAGGGCTGGAACCCCTGGTTGAGCACCATGAGCACGAACGCAGGCATCGTCCTCGCATCAGGCGCCGTGATCTGGTTCACGGGGCTCGGCGCGTTTCTTGCCATCCATCTTTCAGTGACACTGCTAGCCGGGGCGGCCGGCATATGGCTTTTCTATGTTCAGCATCAGTTTGAACATACATCCTGGGATCGTGAAAAGGACTGGAACTGGCATGAGGCCGCGTTGCACGGTAGTTCGTACTATCGACTGCCGTCAATCCTGCGCTGGCTGACCGCCAATATCGGCATGCACCATATCCACCACCTGTCCAGCCGCATACCGTACTACCGATTGCCGGATGTGCTCAGCGATCATCCTGAATTGAAGGACATCAACACGCTGTCGCTTATGGACAGCTTACGTTGCGTAAGACTCGTGCTCTGGGACGAGGAGGGCCGACGCCTGGTTTCATTCAAAGACGCCGGAGCGATGGCATAGGCGCCGCAACGACCATTCCGGAAGTGCAATCGCGAAAGTTTACCGGAGTGTAACAGTCTGTGTTAGGGTGACGTTACTGGCGGGCAATAATGCTTGTCAGCCAACATTGATTGGAATTTATCATGAAATTACCTGCATGGCTGTCACCCGCACTTTATGGTGCGGTCGCTGGAGCAATTGTCCTGGCCATCGTCGGGTTTTCCTGGGGCGGTTGGGTAACCGGAAGTACGGCTTCCGAGATGTCCGAGAACGCTGCCGAAACCGCTGTCGTGGAAAGCCTCACGCCCTATTGTTTGAAGTTGTCGCAACAGGATCCAAACGCCAAGGCCGTTCTGGCCGAGATGAAAGCAGCCAGTAACTACAACCGCAGAGGTATCGTCGAAAAGGCGGGTTGGGCCACGCCGTTGGGTCAAGAACAGCCGAACCGGGACCTTGCCCGGGCCTGCGAGAAGGCGATCTCCGAAAGCTGACGCCTCGACAGAGTTTCTGGCGGGCAGGCGCGACATTCGGCTGCTCGTCGCAACCTCAGGTTATGGCGTTTTCGAATATCAGCCTCTGACCAACCGCTAACCGGCTCAAATAGGCGCGATCCACTTCTTTCATGTGAACGTATATATCCGTGCCTCCGCTACTGCACCGCTGACCATAAGAAGGGAAGGAAGAATCGCTGACCTCCAATAGCGTCGCGCCAAAAGCGGCTTACTCAATCAGTTCGGACCATATTGAAAGCCTCATTGCCGCGCTTGAGGCAATTGTCGATCGCAGCCACAACGGCGAACTCGGAACCTCGAAAGTCATCGATATGCGGAAGCTTGCGGAGGCGGCTCTGAAGGACCTGCCACAAAGTGTGTGATTTCCTGCTTGTTTGAATCGGAAATCTCGGAGTGGTTTCCACTAAACAATTGTTTTTAATGGAAGAAGCATAAACGCTTAATCAGCGGGTCCAGAGTTCGAGTCCCTGCTCACCCACCAATAAAATAAGATTCAAAGCGGCCGATACGATCGGCCCGCGGCTTCTGCAGCGCGTGGCATTCGGCGGCCAATATCGGCTGGCCGACGAGTGAAAGCGCCACAGCGCCACAAGCGCAGGCAATCTCGGTCATGCGATTAAACCGTCAAACGCGGTGCGCATGGCGACGATGTCGATT
>NZ_JBDQQS010000031.1:0-27104 GCF_039888615.1 Hoeflea sp. CAU 1731
TCGAACCCCACGGCTATCTGTCAGGTATCCTGACTGCAATTGCACAGGGCCACAAACAGGCCGACATCAACGAACTGCTTCCCTGGAACTACGCAAAGACCCTGTGACCGGCGCACCGCTTACGATAAAAGTAGATGAATCGGCTGAAATAATGGAAGCCAATCACTGAAAGGATAGCCAAAGCCCGCAGTCCATCGAGTTCTGCGAGACGTTTGTGTTGGCGCGGTGTCAACTCAGTGATGTTCTCCAGCTTTGCTCTGCGCTATTTTGTTTCGCTGTAATTGTTGCGTTAGTTGATAGGTGCACCTGTTCCCGTAACGTCGCAGACAATTCTGACTGTGAACAGCATTATTCACTGCTGTCTGCAGGGGAGCGACCGGTGTTGCGTGGCGTTCTCCGTGAGCCTTCTTGCGGGCGTATTTTTCTGGAGCGATGACTTTGTGGAAGCAATTCTTCCGCCAGGTTTCTAGGTCGGTTCGACCGTGTTCGCACTTTTGATCCGCCTTGTCTGGGGTCTCCTTTTTCAACTCGATCCTTTCGCCTTCTCTTATCAGATGTCTTTTCCTGTTCAGATGCCGGAGAAAAAGTAACCTGACCCTTGCTCAGGATGATCGCTAGCAAGACGGTGAAGGTTGTCGAAATTGCCATTGTGCGCAGGGGATAGTCCACGAGGCTGTGCAACAACACAGCAAGCACGGATAGTGTTGCGGCCTGGGTTAGCGGTGTTCGCATGGCGTGGCGAAAGAGCAGGATCAGGAGGAGAGCAATCAACGGGATGAAAAAGAGAAAACCGATCTCAAGAATGAGTTCCAACCAGTCGTTGTGCGCGTGATTTGCGAACTCCCTTGTCATATCCTCCTGGGGTTCGAACATCGGATAAATGAATATGAAAGTTCCGAGCCCGGTTCCGACAAGCCAGTGTTCTGAAATGGCCTTTATCGTGTTCTTGTAAAAGATGAGGCGCAAGTCTCCATCGACGCTTGAACCTGATTCCAGGAAGGCGGCGCTGACCGCAGCCAAGAGCAGCAAAACAATGATTGCTCCGATCCGGACAATTGCGCTGTCTTTTTCGGTCGCTTTCCAGAACAAGCAGAAAATTGCCAGAGCTGCTGAAATGCCCATTCCTGCGCGCGATCCAACGGCAAATAGAAAAATGACCAATAGTAATGCCAAGACTATGTAAATGAGCGGCTGCTTCTCGTACCACATAAACCGCCAGGCAATAAGCGGGATCATCATGAAAACGAGAGTAGAAAAGTGGTTTTGATTGGCAAACAGGCCGGAAGTGATTGTAAAAGGAAAGACGCCTTCAATCTGCACGCCGGTTCCATGGGAAAGTTCTATTACGCCAGCGACAAGATTTATGATGAAACCGAGAAACAAATAACGAATTAGCAGGTGTTGTTCATACTCTCCGAAGCAGGAAATGAAGACAAAAAAACCAAGCAGAGGAAGTGTGAACAAGATCGATTCGAGACTTCCCTGTGCTGATAGTGTCCAGAAGCGCGGTTGTGGCGCCAGACCTTCGGCCGCCGGAACCAGATCGTGGAGATTCAGTGGTATGAACTGAAGGAGACACAGGAAAACAATCATGAACACAAGCGTCTTGCTCAGGGTATCCAGTCGCCACTTGTCGATGCTCAATAAACCTATGACCAGCGCGGGAAGCATCGTGATTTGCACGATGTGATCGGTCCACAGGCGTTGGATTGTTCCACCTCCGAGGAGCATTGCAAGTACGATCACGATGCCGGCGTAGTTGATACGCACTTTGTCGACTAGGGAATGAATGGGCCTGGCTCCATGCTTTGTATATTTACCGCGCATTCGCGTTCCAAAAATCCAGACGAAACTTTGAGACGGCCTTGAGCCAAACTGAGATCAATTCGAGATCCAATCCTACTGGACACGCGAGATCGAAACGGATTTCAAAAGCAGCGATCCGGAATAGCGATTGTTCCAGCTTTCGACGTAATTGTCGTTGACAAGCCGGAGGCGTTGCGTCCCACAACCGGTTAATGGAATTGTGAAATCCGTGTTGACGCGTTGTTCCGAACTCCCGCCGATCGCGAACTCGACGCTTGTCAGTTCCGTTGCTTTGCGCGCTTCAAGGCAATCAACTACAAGCCTGATCGGTTTTGGACCTCTCAAACTGCGTGTGGCGTAGTCGATTGTGAGCTTGAAACGTGATGGTGGAAGCTGCGTCAGGATGACTACAGAATCGAACCGGACGGGACTGTCAAGAAATCGAACCTGGAGCGCGCGCTCCTTGCCAGTTTGGTTGTTCTCCAGTTCAATGATCGAATAGTCCATGCCGGATTGATTTCTCAGGCTCCAGTCGAACTGGTTGCCATTGGGTGACAGGTTGAAATGACCATTAAAGACATAGCCGTTTTCCTGTTTTTCAGTGTCATCCAATGTGTTGAGAAACATCTGATAGGCCAGATCGGCTTTCCCCTGACGTATGAGACGGTTCGTGAAGCGGTTGATTTCCGGGCGAATGGCATTGTGGTGATCGACGTTGAAATCAAAAAGAACGCGATTTACCAGCAACGCGGCTTCGGGATCCTCTGAAAGTATCCTGATCATCCAGACTGGCCCTCCAGGCAGGTCGCCAAACCTTTTGATGATTTGCTGGTAGCCTTCGGGGTCTGAAAGGATGTAGGGCAACTGGGGCGCTATGACGTCGCGGTATTGTGGCCATCTTCGAAAGATCGTTTCAGCCGTTGTCACTGCCTCATTCAGTCGTTCTTTCTGGACTTGCCAGACAAATCTGCGACTAAGCGCCTGTATTTCGATCGGAAGGATCGCCAATGCGGCGCTATAATAGACTTGCGCCTGTTGCATCTTGTTGGCGGCTTCTTCCGAGAGCCCCAATATGCTGAGGTATCGAGCGTCGTATGGCTCCATAGCTGAACCAGTCATTGCGACGGGTCGAATACTCGACGGATCAGCAGAAGGAACTTCCGCCAGGCGTTTTGTCAGAATTCTGACGCGCGCTTCCGAATTCAATGGGTTAACGGCAAGCGCGTGATCAGGGTCTGTTTCTGAATATAGATTGCTTCGCGTGTTAGCTAAAACGGCGAGCGATACGACCAACGAAATCGCCAATAGCAGAAGACGAACGAGCAACGTCAAAGGTCTTGTCGTCATCATCTTGTCCGTGATGTTCCAACCGCGCGCTTTCGGAGCCAGCGTAGGAATAATAGTTATAATGCATGTATCTGTGTGCGTAGTTGTAGTCGAGTTTGCTGATAGAGAATTTTGTCAGAGTTGTTCCCACGACATTCGCACCTGCTGAACGCAGGCGATTAAACGCCGCTTTGGCGGCCTTGCGCGTTACCTGCTTTGCGGAAACCACCATCAACGTGGCGTCTGCCTGACGCGCGAGAATGGGAGCATCAGAAAGGCCCATCACAGGCGGCGAATCGATGATGACCAGATCATATCGCTTTTTGCAATAATGTATCGTTAGTCCCATCTTTTGAGAAACCAGCAGATCTGCCGGATTAGGGGGGATCGTTCCTGCGGACAGGAAAGTGACGTTCGGATTGTTCGTTTTCCTGAATATATCCATCGCGGTTCCGCTCTTGACGACATTCGAAAGCAGATTGCTCAGCCCGATGCCGTTGTCGGTGTTGAACATGCGATGCAGGCGAGGCTTTCTCATATCAGCGTCAATGATCAGCACGCGTCTGCCGAGACTTGCGAAATCTTCGGCAAGTTTGTAGGCAGTTGTGGTTTTGCCTTCCGATGGTTCGGCGCTCGTTACAACAAGCGTGCGAATACTCTCGTCGGTCCCTGTGAACTGAACGGATGTGCGCAAGGTGCGATAGGCTTCCGACAATTGCGAGCCCGGAGTCTGAAACGCTTGCGATATTTCACTTTCAGGAACCCGCGGAATCGTTCCAAGTACAGGAACTTTCAACTCATCTTCGAGCTGATCGGGAATTGTAAACGTATTGTTCAAGAGTTCCAAAACATAGATCGTCGCCACCGCGAATAGACCGAACAACCCCACGGCGAAAACAAGATTCTTCGAAAGACGCGGCGTGTAGGGAGAACCAGGCGTATGGGCAATGTCGATTATCGATGCATTGGCGGATCTGATCTCAGAACCAATGCCAATATCGCCAAGTTTGCTTATCAATGAATCATACTGGGCGCGATTTGAATCAACTTCTCGCTTTAGTATTGTGTATTGGATGTTTTTTTCCTGAAATTCGGATTGCTCCGATTCCAAACCTGCAAGCGTGCTTTTTAGCGCTGCTTCCTTCTGTTTGGCTTGCTCGTATTTCAATTTGACAGATTCAGCGATGGCCGCAATTTCGGCGTTCATCTGCTTTTGCAGTTCATTGATCTGGGCCTGCAAGCGCTGCATCTCCGGATACCCAGGCTTCAGGGTCGCCAGCTTCTGCATATATGTGGCTCTAAGATTGGCTATGGACTGCTTGTTGGCCTGAATGGACGGACTGCTGAAGACCTCTGGCAGCGCAGCGGCGTTGCCTTCATCGATTTGCCTATAATACCGTTCTGCCGCCAAACGCTCCTGAATCGCTTCTGAAAGCGCGCTGTTGATTTCACTGATGTTGCCGGACACAAGGGACGCCTCGTCTCCTGTCAGTGTTATGCCCTGCTCCTGAGCATATTGTACAAGCGCCTTTTCCGACTCTTGAAGTTTTGCTTTGGTGTCACGCACCTGATCTTCGATGAACTGACGCGCCAGCGTCGTTGTTTCACTTTTCTGGTCTATGTTCTGATCGATGTAACTTTGCGCGAGTTGGTTGGCCACCAGTGACGTGTATTTCGGGACGGGATGTCGGAATTCCAATGTAATCAAACTGGTGTTTTGGACGAAAGTTGCTGATGCGCCGCCTCTCACACGATTTACTGCGATGCTTTCTCGCCGTTCCGGCGACCAATCAGAGATGTTGGTTGAAGAACTGGTGCCGAATACCTTGTGAACAATGTTCATCAAGGAAAAGGAAGGTTTGGGAGCAAGAAAATCAGCATCTTCGGTAAGATTGAGAGCGAACACAACACGGCGCGCCAAATCTCTTGACAACAATTTCTGCCGCGCGGTTTCGAATGTACGCCAGTCATTCCTCTGGGACACCACTTCCAGGTCTTGAATAACCTGGGCGCCTTGCGCAAAAATTTCCACTTTGGCTGAAGCGCGATAGTACGGCGTTTGCATAAAGGTAAACAGCACGCCGCAGACCACGCCGACGAAAACGAAAGACGCAATCATCCACCTGTAGTGGACCACATACCAAAGCAACTTTAGTGGATCGAAGCCTTCCTCATCCTGAGCAGGATCAGCGTAAGCTCCGTATCCATACGGCTGATGGTGTACAGGATAAGCTGGCACGCCTGCCTGATGTCCAGGATATGCGACCGGGACTGGCGGCTGATCACGCATCATGTCTGAAGCCCTGACGGTCCCTTGTTGCCAATGTTCTCATATCCCGGGCACCAGACCTGTGGCGGAGGTTGCGATGCCAAGCGCTTCCCTCAGGTTCTTGGCCGCAACTTTCGTTGCAGAGGTAAATGAGACGACGACATCGCCCCCGTATATTCTGGGATCAGGCTGTTTGCCTGCCCGAATGGATTTGATGCTGTAATTTGCGACAAGCGTCTTGTCGCCAAATTTTCGAAAAACGTACACCTTGCTGTCGTCTGCGATGTTTGAGAGTCCGCCAGCCAAAGCGAACGACTGAACCAATGTCATGTTGCTCGTGACCGGATAAATGCCGGGTTTCGAAAACTCCCCATCCATTGTCACCCGTTGTCCCGCCGATTCCTTCATGAAGATCGTGACTTCAGGCGACTGAAGATACTTGGCTCCGTATATGCGTTCGATTTCCGCTTCGGCTGTTGGAACCGTTTTGCCTGCGACCTCGACGGCGCCTATCAGCGGGAGTGATATTTTGCCATTGGAGTCCACCCGCACCGTTCGATCGAGATCGTCGACCTGAAAGACATCAACTTCGAGAAGATCGCTTGCCGAGATCAGTTCGTCTGCTCCGCTGTTGGTATTGGGCGGAGGAGGCAGGTCTTTGACGACCTTGAGGTTTCCGTCTGTTGAGCCGACATTTCCAACCTCATTCACCGAAGACAGCGAATCGGACGTGTTGTTGCAAGCGGTCAGGAGCGTTAGCACGGCAAATGCAAATGCTGTTGCAAAAAATCCAGTAACTACTTTAGCCATCAAATTCACCGCCCGTCTGAATCGCAAACTGCAACCGTGTCCAAACTTGGAGGTACGAGTCAGCCATCTTACGATCGTTTGGTTGTCGCGCCAAAACTCTCACGCTGGCTTGTCCGCGAGACGTTGATACGAACTTACGTACCATCTAATGCCTAATCAAGCATGAATCGTCTGCTCGATGATTGGCGCAAGCGCGAGTTTTCCAAAACTGTATGCCAAATCTCGTTTTCGACAATTCACTATGCTACTTCGAACAAAGTGGCGCGAAGGTACATTAAACTCCTGAAAATTGCTGAAACAAAATGTCATGTTGTTTCCGGATATGCTGTCATTAAGAGGACGTAAGTAGGTTATCATGTAGACTGACAATCGGTAATGGCGTTATCGTAGGGGCAATCATGTGTTGAAATGGAATGTGGTGGCGACGAAGCCGGCGCGAGAGCGGTTGGCCTGCGCACAAATGACAGATCAAGGTTTCGAAGTATTCTTCCCCGAGATCAGGAATGTCGTGTTACGGGGTGGTTTGGAACGCGCATTCAGGAAGCCTCTTTTCCCGGGATATCTGTTTGTCGTCTATGAAGAAGACGCAGCTCGCTGGAGAGCGATAAACGGAACCCTCGGGGTTAAAAACCTTCTCATGCAAAATCAAAAGCCTGGCGTTTTGCCGAGCGGGTTTATAGAAGCGCTGCAGGAAAACTGCTCGGATGATGGCCTTGTCGCGCAATATCGGTTGTTGAGCGTCGGCGACAACGCCTCAATTGCCAGCGGGGCCTTCGCCAACCACATCGGAAAGTTGCTGGAGGTTGACGCAAAAGGCAGGGTTGCAATACTTCTTAATATTCTGTCGTCGGAACGGCGGGTCGTCACGAGCCTGGAAAATTTGGCGCCGGCCTGACAGCCTAGTGAAAAGTTGTATGTCAATCAAACCTGTGTTGAATGCTCAATTGTTTTTGGATCGCCACGTTTCAACGGCTTTTGCTCGTGAAAGGTGCTCGTGATGTTCAAGCACGCGACGACAATCGATATAGAGTCGCCTGAAAGCCTTGCTTTGAAACAGCCGGTCTACCAGAGCAAGAAGCCGATCATTACCAGATTGCGGGTCCAGCTTTTGGGCGCTCTTCTTTTCTGCGTTTTTCTGCCGGCCGTGTTACGCACGGGCCACCTTGATTTTACACGCCAGGAATCAGTTTTATTCGCGGCCTTTGGCGCGACGTTTTCTCTTTTTTTGGGCTTGTTTCTTTTCCGCCGGCTCAGCGACTATCCGGGCGTCAAATCCGGTTCACACGTCCTGATCTCGATTTCCATTCCGTTTGGTCTCATGGCCGCTGCGTTTCTTTTCCTCCGCCTCGACTATAGCCGGTTTGTATTCATAGCGAGCTACGTTCTGTCCCTGGTCTGGTTCCTGGGCATACACTTTTTCGTTTTGACGCGCGTAAAACCACGCCTGCTGGTGGTCCCGGGCGGCAACGCCGACAAGTTGACTGGTATCCCTGATGTCGAATGGGTCTGGCTTGCGGAACCCGAAGACGCGCATGGCCGATCGAGCGCCATTGTCGCCGATCTTAGATTTGATCTTTCTGATAAATGGCAGCGGTTCATTGCCGATTGCGTCATAAACGGAATTCCGGTCTATCACTCCAAACAGGTGGCCGAGTCCGTTACCGGGAAAGTCTCGATCGAGCATCTTTCAGAAAACAATTTTGGTTCGCTTATCCCGAATATGGCGTATCTGAAGATCAAGCAGCTGTTCGATCTGACGTTTGCGCTCCTGGCGCTTCCGTTTTTCATTCTTTTGTACCTTCTGGTTGCTCCCGTTATCCTTCTGAGTATGGGCCGTCCGGTGTTTTATTCTGACCGCAGGATCGGGTATCGTGGACAGGCGTTCAACGCGTACAAGTTTCGCACAATGCGAAATGAGGCGGCGAACGAAACCAACCAGCTCGAAGCCTCGATGACCAAGGAAGACGATGCGCGCATCACGCCGTTCGGTCGCGTTCTCAGAAAATTTCGCATCGATGAAACGCCGCAGATCCTGAATGTTCTTCTGGGGCAGATGAGTTGGATCGGGCCAAGACCGGAGGCTGTCGCGTTGTCGAGGTCATATGAGGCGGCTCTGCCGTTTTATCGCTATCGCCACGCTGTAAGGCCCGGAATTTCTGGTTGGGCGCAAGTCAACCAGGGCCATGTCACGTCTACATCTGACGTGCATCACAAGCTTCAGTACGATTTTTTCTACATCAAGCAAGTCTCTCCATGGCTTGATATACTGATCGTCATGCGGACGGTTCGTACAGTTTTGTCCGGTTTCGGCGCCAAGTAGTAAAGAGTTCAAGGAAGGGCGATCAATGCGCATAGTGATGATAGGGGCCGGCTATGTCGGCCTGGTTTCCGGGGCCTGTTTCGCCGATTTCGGTCATAATGTGATATGCGTCGACAAGGATACGCAACGGCTGGACGCGTTGAGAAATGGCCGGATGCCAATTTTTGAGCCTGGGCTTGATGTTCTCGTCGAAGAAAACAGTGGACAGGGTCGGTTGGAGTTTACCGACGACCTGATCGAAGTTGTATCCCAGGCGGACATTGTCTTCATTGCTGTGGGAACGCCGTCGCGCCGCGGCGATGGATATGCGGATCTGTCATACGTTTATGGGGCCGCGCGCGAAATCGCCGCCGCCTTGAACGGTTTTACGGTCATTGTGACCAAGTCAACCGTGCCCGTTGGAACGGGTGATGAGGTTGAGCGGATTATTGCGGAGACTAACCCGAAGGCGGAATTCGCCGTTGTATCGAACCCGGAGTTTCTGCGCGAAGGATCGGCAATCGAGGACTTCAAACGGCCGGACCGCATTGTGATCGGAACGGACAACGAAAAAGCGCGAAATCTTATGGAAGAAGTCTATCGCCCGCTTTATCTGAACGCTTCTCCAATCCTGCACATGAACCGGCGAACCGCTGAACTGACCAAGTATGCGGCGAATGCCTTTCTGGCGATGAAGATCACCTTCATCAATGAGATGGCCGACCTCTGTGAGCAGGTTGACGCCGATGTCCAGGACGTGTCGCGCGGCATGGGAATGGATCAACGAATTGGTTCGAAATTCCTTCACGCTGGACCGGGTTATGGTGGATCGTGTTTCCCCAAGGACACGTTGGCGCTCGTCAAGACGGCGCAGGACGCCGACAGTCCGACGCGACTGATCGAGGCGACGGTGTCCGTAAACGATCAACGCAAACGCGCGATGGCGAGGAAGGTCATACGTGCAGTCGGCGGAAAGGTGAGGGGGAAGACGATCGGAATTCTGGGTCTGACCTTCAAACCGAATACCGATGACATGCGGGAATCACCGGCCATCTCCATCATTCAGGCTCTTGTCGACAAGGGTGCAGAGATAAGAGCGTTCGATCCGGAGGGGATGCAGCAAGCGAAGCCTCTGCTTCCTTCGCGCGTTGCGTTTTGTAATTCAGCCTATGAGGCGGCTGAACAGGCATCTGCGCTTGTTATCGTTACTGAGTGGAACGTCTTCCGATCTCTCGATCTCGATCGTTTGAAAATGCTAATGGCGTCTCCGGTCCTCGTCGATCTTCGCAACATCTACAGACCTGAACAGGTGCGTCAGGCTGGCTTTACCTATGCCTGTATTGGTCGTGGCGATCGAGGTTTGCTTGATGCTCCAGAAGCAGCGCGCGCAGCCGAATAGTTAATGGCACACTTATCCTTGTAACCAACAAGCAGGAGCAGCGAGCGTGAAAGGCATCGTACTAGCCGGGGGATCGGGGACAAGACTCTATCCCGCCACCTTGGCGGTATCCAAACAGATCCTGCCGATATACGACAAGCCGATGATCTACTATCCCATCGGGGTGCTCATGCTGGCTGGCACTCAAGACATTCTGATCATCTCGACACCTCGGGATCTACCGCAATTCCAGGCTCTACTTGGTGATGGAAGCGCATTTGGCGTTAATTTCTCTTATGCGGAGCAAGCGCATCCAAATGGATTGGCTGAAGCGTTCATCATCGGCCGGGACTTTGTCGGAAGCGATTCTGCAGCTCTTATCCTGGGCGACAATATCTTTTACGGTCACGGGCTCCCGGACATCTGCCGTTCAGCAGCGGCGCGGCAAGAGGGAGCTACGGTTTTTGCGTATCATGTCAATGACCCTGAACGATACGGAGTGGTGGATTTCGACAAGACGACAGGTCTTGCCCGTTCAATCGAGGAGAAGCCGCAGGAGCCAAAGTCGAACTGGGCTGTGACGGGACTGTATTTCTACGATAACGACGTTCTGGATATCGCCGCTTCCATTGAACCCTCCCATCGTGGTGAACTGGAGATCACAGACGTCAATCTTGCATATCTCAAGCGTGGTGATCTTATGGTCGAGCGTCTTGGTCGGGGATTTGCATGGCTGGATACGGGAACGCATGACAGTTTGCATGAAGCCTCTTCTTTCGTGCAGACGATCGAACGAAGGCAGGGTTTCAAAGTTATGTGTCCGGAGGAAATAGCGCTTGAACTGGGCTATGTATCGGCTGATTTCGTTCTTGCGCGGGCCGAGACTCTCGGCAAGACGGCCTATGCCGAATATTTGAAGCTGCGCGCCAGGGAGCATGGGATTGGTTGAGATCAGACCGCTTCGGTTGCCCGATGTTCGGGAAATCAAGCCGGCGCGACATGGCGATGATCGCGGCTTTTTCTCTGAGGTGTATAACCGTCGCTCGATGAGCGACAAAGGTTTGGACATCGAATTTGTACAGGACAATCACTCCCATTCCAGGGAAGTGGGTGTTCTTCGTGGGCTGCATTTCCAAATGCCGCCATTTGCACAGGACAAGCTAATCCGGGTGACGAAGGGACGGATATTCGACGTAGCGGTCGATATTCGCAAGGGATCTGCAACGTATGGCCAATGGGTTGGACTGGACGTTTCGGCGGAAGCCTGGAACCAGATTTTTGTGCCCAAAGGCTTTGCACACGGTTTTGTTACGCTCGAGCCGGACACGGAAGTTCTCTACAAGGTGACTTCGTTATACTCGCCCGAGCATGATCGAGGGATAAGATTTAATGACCCCGATATAGGGATTGATTGGCCAGTTGATGAAGCCGATCTCACTCTTTCCCCAAAAGATCGTGACGCGCCCTTCTTGCACGAGAGCGAAACGGGATTCTGATGGACAGAAAAGCTATGGCAGTGACCGGCGGCGCCGGGTTTATCGGGTCGGCAGTGTGTCGGCATCTGGTTTCGACGGGGCGCTACCGGGTCATCAATATCGACAAGCTGACCTACGCGGGCAACCTTGCCTCGCTCAAGACAATCGACAATGACCCCAACTACGAATTCCACCGAGAGGATATCTGCAACGAATCCGGCGTTCTGGACATTTTGGAGCAATACCGTCCCGATGCGATCATGCATCTTGCGGCGGAAAGCCATGTGGACCGCTCGATCGACGGTCCGGCGGCGTTTGTCGAGACCAATGTCGTCGGAACCTTCCGACTTCTCAATGCCGCGTTGACCTATTGGAACAGTCTGGATGTGGACGGGCGGGCGCGTTTCCGGTTTCATCACATTTCCACGGACGAGGTCTTCGGTGATCTGCCGTTCGACAGCGGCGTCTTTACCGAGGAGACACCCTATGCGCCGTCGTCGCCCTACTCGGCTTCGAAGGCGGCGTCCGACCATTTTGTGCGCGCCTGGGGCGAGACCTATGGCTTGCCGGTCGTGCTTTCGAACTGCTCCAATAATTACGGCCCCTATCACTTCCCTGAAAAGCTGATCCCGCTCGTCATTCTGAATGCGCTGGAGGGCCGGGCGCTGCCGATTTACGGCAAGGGTGAGAATGTCCGCGACTGGCTCTTCGTCGAGGATCATGCGCGCGCCCTGGAAGCCGTCATGGCGAAGGGAAAGCCGGGCTCCAGCTACAATGTGGGCGGAAACAGCGAACGCACCAACCTGCAGGTCGTCGAAACAATCTGCTCGATCCTGGACGCCAAGCTGCCCCGGGGCGGCGGAAAGTCGTATCGTGATCTCATTACGTTCGTCACTGATCGTCCCGGACATGACCGCCGATACGCGATTGATGCATCGCGGATTGATGCAGAGCTGGGCTGGCGGCCGACGGTGAGTTTTGAGCAGGGGCTGGAGAAGACCATCGACTGGTATCTCCAGAACGAATGGTGGTGGCGGCCACTGAGGGAAGAACGCTATGCGGGAGAGCGCCTAGGCGTGGCGGCCCGATGAAAGTTCTGGTAACCGGCCAAACCGGCCAGTTGGCCAGTTCCCTTAAAGAGAGGCTCCAGAGCGAGGCGGATATTGAGGCCGTGTTTACCGGCCGCCCGGCGCTCGATCTCGAACGACCGGACACAATAGCGCCTGTCGTTCGTGACGCCGCGCCGGACGTCGTCATCAACGCGGCGGCGTGGACGGCGGTGGATGCGGCGGAAGACGAGTTCGAACGTGCGATGACAGCCAATGCGCGCGCGCCGGAAGCATTGGCGCAGGCCTGCGGCGATATCGGAGCGCGGCTGATTCATATGTCGACCGACTATGTGTTCGACGGGAACAAGGCGGGCGCATACACCGAGGATGACCCGGTGAACCCGCAATCCGTCTACGGTCGCTCGAAGCTGGAGGGGGAAATCGGCGTTCGGCGGGCGCTACCTGATCACCATATCATCTTGCGCACCGCCTGGGTCTATAGTCCTTTTGGCCGCAACTTTCTCAAGACGATGCTTGCGCTGGCGGAGAACCGGGATGAGGTGTCGGTAGTCGACGATCAAATCGGCACTCCGACATCGGCCCTGGACATCGCAGAGGCGATCGCCGCCATTCTCGCCGCATGGCGCGAGCGGCCGGGAGCAGGGCTGGGGCGGACCTACAATTGCGCGGGCTCGGGCGAGGCGAGCTGGGCCGAATTCGCCCGGCATATCTTCGCCGCGAGTGCCGCGGCGGGTGGACCCACAGCGCGGGTCAAGGGTATTCCTACGTCAGCCTATCCGACGAAAGCGACGCGGCCGAAAAATTCGCGACTGGTTTGCGAGAATTTGGAGAGAGAGTTTGGCGTCGCCATGCCTGACTGGCGTGTTTCTACCGAAGAGACTGTGCTGCGCTTGATGGATGAGGTGGAATGATACCCTTTCAAGTTATTGTTTTTATTAGATAAAATAAAATGTATGCGATTTCTTTTACGGATCTGGCTTTGTTTCGGGAATTTGCGTTTTCATAGTTGAGCCTCCAATCATCAGTCCAACTGTTCCCTCAACCCAACGCAGAATTTATAGCACATTTCGCAGAAAAATGCAGCAACTATGTTCTCCAGCATCGATAGGTGGGCAAAGCTCAATAGAGGAACCGCGCGCTTTCGGGAAGGCCGAATAGCCAGGACTGATAGGGCAGGTAGCATTGCGCGAAATGACGCGATAGCGCGGTCCAGACTCCGAATACAAGAATGAGTCCCAGATAGGGCGCGGATATCCAGAGCTGGCGCGATTTGCGGATGCTCAGGAAAGGTATGCGGGAAAAAATGATCGTCTGGATCGGGATTAGATAATATCCGAGCCGGTCTCCGATGACGGACGAAAACGGCAGGAGCAGGATCATGGCAAGCATGACGACGGCGATAACGGTCACCAGCTTGTAGTCATGAGGGAATTCGACAGCCCATTTCTTTCGCAGAACAACAAAATATAGCGCGCCGGTGCCTGTCAGAAGTATCAGCCGGAAAGCCGCGCCGGCAGCGTCAATGCCGGTGTCGACATAACGCTCGATCGCCAGGTCGGCGCTGTCGGTGGAAAGCAGGGCCGCCAGTCCGGGAAGGGCAAGCACTCCGGCCAGGATCAGTTTTCGTCTTGTCAGCCTTCCCTTGACCAGTGGCGCCATGAGAATGAAGATCATGGCGCTGGAGTGAATGGTTGCGGCAAGCACCGTGAAGACGACGAAGCGAATCTGGCGCTGATCGAGAAAGGCGGCGAACGCCAAGCTTATCAGGCCAATCGCTGCGCCCTGGCGTATGCCGGACATCGGCATGTTGATGATCAGGATTGGAAAGAGCAGAACGAGAAAACTGAGCGGATCCGGCTGCCGTTTCGCCAGCGCATGCATACCAAGGAAAAACATGGCGGAAGACACGACGTTCAGCCAAGGGTAGGCGAAGTCAAAACGGTTCAGAAGGGTTATGACGCCCTTCCAGAGCGGCTCTCTAATATCGACGCTGACAAGGTCGTCAATGACATAATTGCTGTACGCATAGAACTGGTTGTAATATCCGGACCAGTCGCATCCTACTTCAAAGCGGAACGCTGAAAACAGGAACAAGCACAGCAGAAGCGCGGGGTAGAGCGTGTTTCGTGCTGCGCGCGATGCCATGTAGCGCAGCGCGACAAGCAGATTGAAGAGCCCGAAATAAAGCACGCTTCAGGATACTCCAGCTGCTTCTTGCATCAGTTTGACCATGCGCGGCCCCTGCGCCTGGAGGCTGTAGTTCTTTTCCACCTTCTCGCGACCAGCCTTGCCCATGCGCTGTCGCAGATCTGAATCCGAGAGCAGGGTGGTCAATGCATCGCGCCACTCCTGATCGCTTTCCGCCAAGAAACCGTTGACGTCATGTTCGACGATCTGAGTGTTGACGCCAATTGGAGAAGCGATGACCGGCAGGCCGCAGGCCATGTACTGGATCAGTTTGTAGCCGCATTTGCCTTTCGCCCACGGGGTGTCTGCGAGCGGCATGACGCCAATGTCCATTCCCTGGATGAGAGCGATCTCGGTATCTTCAGACCAGGGAATGAACTCCTTGTCGGTTTCTTCAGACGGTTTCAAATCCGCTCCTATTGCGCGAAAGGTTGCATTCTGAGATCGGATCGTCGGGCGAAGCATCTCAAACAACGGCATCCCGAAATTGGCCCATGTATCAGGCGTCCCGATCCATCCGACCCGGCGTCGATCATCAGTCGCCTGTTTCTGCGTTGAATACTGTGCTGCATCCACGACCGTTGGCACCACTTCCACAGTCCTAGCGCCAGCCGTCTTTGCGCGACTAGCAAGATATTCGTTCCCGGCCACCACAAGCGTGGACGCGGCCATGAGCCGGTCTATCTTGGTTGCCAGAAGCCCTCTTACGATAGCGCTTTTATGGAGGTCGTATCGGTGAAACACCGCATCGTCATAATCCGCCACAATGGGGATATTTGCAGGAAGCAGAGCATGTTCCAGAAACCAAGGAAGCCATGGAAAGGCTTCCTTCTCAACCCATAAGAGATCTGCTTTTTTCTTCGCCACAAGCCGCTTTGCCCTCGCCAGATAATAACGGATTGTATCGAACCCCTTGGGCTGGCCGTTATAAAAGGCTTGCAGATAGGCTTCATCGAAGAATGGAAACACCTCGACCTCGACGCCATTATTCGCCAACAGCGGGACATACTGCATTGTCCGCAACCTGCTGGAAGCGCCGAGACGTGAATACCGGGAGAGCAGAAGAACTTTCACGAAGTCTGCTTGGAATCATCACCCAGGGTGCGTGAATAGATCTCACGATATGCTTCTGTTCCCTTGGCAAGCGAAAATATTTCCTCCGCTGCGTTTCTGCAGCGTTGCGGCAGATCATGATCGCGAAGCAATTCGACAAGTGCCTTGTAGGCTTGGGCCATATCGTCTTTACTATCGCTCTTGACTAGTACTCCGACGCGATGGTCATTGATGATTTTTGCAACATCTCCGACGCCTTCATTGGCCACGACGGGAAGTCCGCAACCAAGGACCTCACCAAGGCGCGTGGGAGCGCTGCCCAACTTGCTTAACCCATCAGTAAAAAACATCACCGAAAGACTGTGGGTCCGCACTGCTTCTGGCATCATTTCTGTGGGGCGCGAAGCAATGGTGAGACGGTCGCTTAGGCGGTTGTTCGGATCTATCGCCAATAGAACGGAGTTCGCATTGTCGCGTGTTACGATATCGAACTGCGCGACAGGATCTTGCCTGAAAACCGTAGATAGCCATGCAGCGAGCCATTCGGTCCGAAACCAACCCGACAGAATGGTTCCGATACAGCCATGCACTATGGGACCCTTCGCACTGTTTGGCGCCGGAGTGAAGCGATCAAGATCGGCGCAGGTCGGGATGACGACAATATGCTGTTGTAAGAGCTCCGCCGGATATTGTAGTCTCAGGTATTCGGCTGCCGCATGGGTAAGTGAGACAACCGTTGCCGCCCGTTTCAAGCATGCGCGCTCCACCGCAATAATGGTTCGATGCAAAAACGAGTCACGCTTCAGGCGACTGGCCGTGATCAATTCTTCCGGCCACAACGCGCGCATATCGAATATAAATGGTGCGCCTGTTATCCGGTTCACAGCCAGTGCAACAGCAGCTGGAATATAAGAACGTGCGTGGATCAATTCAGCGCGCCCGTCACGGACCTCGCGCCACACCAGCCAGATCATGCGCAGCATGCTCAGCGCCGGCGCAATAAAGCGCGGGCGGGCGCGAAACCTTTGCGGAAGCCATCGTATGCCACACGCTTTGCAATCATTGCGGGCGCTTGACATAGCCTCCCTATCAGCCCAATCCTCATCCTTTTCATAGGTAATCAGGGTGATTTTGTACTCACGGGAAAGGCCGCGCAGGTAACCCATAACCTGGCTTTGACCGAGCGGCTCAAGCAGGCCATTGCGGGTGACATAGAGGGTTTGGGGATTACTCGAAACGATAGTCAAAGGCTTTGATGTCCGACTTGTATATTTCCGATACAATATCAACCATTTGTGGTGTGTAGGAAGTTCGATAATCCTCTTTTCTCTGACCAATGCGCTCTTGCGTTAGAGGTACTGAATAACCGAGCCGTCTGGATATCTGCGCAAAATCATCTTCCAATCGTTCGTACCGCCCGACGAAATCCACCAAAATTTTTCTTTCTCCGTTATTTCCAGGTTCAGAAATCCAGTCAATCTGATCTCGAAAATGGATATATTTTCTCACATTTCGCCGATAATTCTGTTCTGCCAGTGCAATAACAAAGTCTCTAAATGTCGGTTTGTCGCTCAAATAGGTGGCTGCCCAGCGGTGGTCCGGAAATCTCATATCTGCATCATGCTTTTGTCTCAAATAGTAGTAGGCGCTTACCAGTCTGCTGTATGGATTCCGGACAAAGCTAAACTTGAAATAGCATTCAAATTTGCGGGAATCTGCTGCTTTGTAACGCGACGCAGGAATATGGAATGATTTCTGCGCGTAGAGGCTGCGACGAATGCTGGTTCCTGCGGATTTAGGAATGTGTATGAATATAGCGTTCAATACATCATCCTGATCAAGATACGGATTTTTCAGGGCGCCAATGTGTATTGCAACCGCACTTACGTTGCCTGAGAATTTGAATTCGCAGTGTTTTAGATTGATGCGCAGTATATCAGTTCTAGATAACGTCATGCTGATGTGGATAGAGGTTTCTTGTGCACTACAATACAAGGATGGGCTCAGGATCTATCGATCCATTAGTTCCAGATACTGTGAAGCGGCGATCTCCGGCGAAAACTTGGCAGCCCTCCGCTTGAGAGCTTCCCTGTCAACTGTAGAACTAAGCATTGTCTCTATAGCGCATGACAACTCTTTCGGGTCGCCTGGAGTGGTCAACATGCCATGGCGGCCTTTTTCCAGAATTTCGGCTGGCCCCGACGGGCAATCGGTCGAAACGACTGGTGTACCGCAGGATAACGCCTCGACAATAACGTTCCCAAAACCTTCATAATCTGAAGAAAGCACGAAGAGATCGGCAGTCTTGTAAAACGGCGTCGGGTCCGATTGGAAACCTACGAGGATCACCTGGTCGGCTATACCCAATTCGTTGGCAAGGGACAACACTGCATGGCGCTCCGCGCCGTCCCCCACGAACATCAGCCGGGCATCCGGTCTGTCAAGGCGAGCAAAGGCGCGCAGCAGCAGCGGATGGTTCTTCTGCGCCTTCATACTGCCGACGGTCACAATTCGGGTGCCTTTGGGGCCAGACCATAGCGCTTCTGCAGCATACATGGCCTCGGCGCTCGGCTCGGTTCGTGACGGCACGGGGTTGTAGATGACGTCGAACGCCTCAGGGTGCAGTCCCGACAATGCCGCGATATCTCGGACCACTCCCGAGGAAACACCAACACGATGGTCCGCGAGCCTATAACCAATTGCCATGGACACACGTTGGGCGTGACGATGTAACCATCCCCAATTAGCATACTGAACGGACAAGGTATTATGTTCAGACACCAATACCATGCTGTTATGCCCTGATAAACGTTGAGCGATCGGGGCAACAACTGTAAGTGGCCACATTGCAGCCATGAATACATTTGGTCGACTGTGTCGCAAATAGCGGGGCAGTGAATATAGTAAATCTCTGATCCTATTCTCACCTAAATCCACTACCGTAAAAAACTCTTCAACTTTAGTTAGCAACTCTCCCCGTTTTTGCATCAGAACAAACTCAATTTGGTGTCCAGAACGGTTGAATTCACGTGCCAAATCTATTTGTACTTTTTCGGCGCCGCCGCCTCTAAGATCTGGCATTATTATAGATATTTTCATGAGCTAGATCATTTTTCTAGTGTATTTTATACTTGTTTTTATTTCCACAATTGTGTGTTCGGGTTTAGCTTTCTAGTTATTGGATCCACCAAATTGTATAGCACAATATTGGGAGAATTACTTAAGGTGTAGCCAACAGTAGAGTTAAAATGATAAACTGTTATGCGATTGAATTGTGCGAAGTGAGCCAATACTGATTCTGCCGGGCTATGAAATTGTATTACTTTATCGCTTTTATGCCAGTTTTTCTCCCGAGGATGCTTTACATACAAATCGGCGTCTTCCAACAACTTATTCGCGAGATCACGAGAAGCTTGTGGATCAGGAAACTCGTCGTGCGGAGTGCCAACAATTATTGAATTTGGTATTAGGGAATTTAATTTATCTAGGTCAGATGAATTCAATAATGCTGACCAATCCCAATCCAACACAGTCAAACGTTTGGAATCGACGATATTTGGTGTGTTGGGAAAAATTGTGAAATGCTGTGTGATGCGTTCACGCATCCATTCGGCAACACCATTAGGAAAGACGCCTCTAGTGAGTTTTCTTTTTAAAGTGTTCCCATTTGCGGGCCCCTTACCGTACAAATGACTATTTGGTAGAATGTTCACAGCACCGTCGTCGAATGACTTGATAGTGATCCAAGGCATCATTCGAGCGGCTAAGGCCAATGGAAGGTTTCCCACAACAGCTAAATAACAGGCTCCTCCTGTTATCCATGCAATAAGCATTGCGGGAATAAAGCGCAAAAGGTTGTTAAACACACCGCTTGATCCGACTACATCGTGACTAAACGCTGCGTTATTACGGAACTGATTATAAAGTTCATATACAACAGTAGAGTCTTCTTCTCTATCTTTCTGGTAGAGAAATACTACAGCATATCTGTCATTCGGTGTAATTTTATCTACGATTCGCATGGCAATCAGACATTCAAGTCTAGTGCGAATAAAAAATAGGTTCATTTTCAGGGCGCTTCAGACGTTTTTGTATTGGATTTCAATTAGTTGCCTATGTCCCATAACTGCTATTCACATCGTCCCATAGCTTTAAATCATCGGAATAGTAATACTCTATAAAATTGGTAATGTAATCATCAGTAAAGATTTTATGATATCTGTTATCTCGTGGGACATAGACAAATGAACGAAAATACTCCTTCATCGTAGTTGGAATAATCCGACGCAGAGGTCTTGTGGCAGGTTTCGTGTAGTCCAAAGTTTTCCGGAAAAAATCGTTTCTGTATACTACACTTACGTTTTTCTTATGTGTTTTATCATAATAATTTTTGGACAGATTTTCTCCAGTAATTTCGCTCAATTTTTCCAATATTTGTTCGATTTCACTGATGCAAAAAATTTTGTTGTGAATTATTTGACCATCAATGACGATATAGTCGATTTGCCTTTGAAAATGTATGTACTCGCGCTGTAAAAGGCAGTTCGGTTCTGAGCGCCTTAATAAATAATCTATTGTGTCATGAATGTGGTTATTGATTGAATTAGAATCAATATTTTGCAGTGGCTTTGATGAGATCAACTTGAGCCGTTGCGATAGTGAAGATGCAAACCTGTCGTATGGGTTACGAATTATTGCGAATGACCAGTAATCTAATATCTTGTTGTATTGAGATGGAAAATAGTCTCTAACTACAAGTAGCGGTAGATGTTTGTATGCGAGAGAATCTTGATTTTCAGAATACTTTATATTCTTATCCGCGGGAAGTTCTTCATCTTGGAATTGAGTAGTTAATTCTCGAACTGTAGAACCCGCACACTTTGGTATATGGACAAACACGAATTTGTGACGGTTACTAATTATCATCTAATATTTCTACTACTTGCTTTCACTAGTTGCCTTGATCCTAGCTCCAAAAGGCCCGGCAACCAATCTCAGTCTCTTAAAGACCAATATACCCAACAGTATGTTCCAAATCATTAGACTTATAGCTGTAGCTATGGCTGCTCCAACCATTCCGAAATATGGGATCAGCAATGCGTTTAAGATCACATTCAGCATTGCTGATACTGTAGCACCTTTCAATGCATCCTTCTCATGTCCTGTCATGTTCAGGAACATGCTGACAGAACCTGCAAGGGTATTCATTAGTTGACCTATGCAAAGGATGGCGAGGACCGGATATCCATCCGCAAAGTCGTTGCCAAAGACGCTTGCCAAAAGCCAGCGGCCAACTAAGATTAATCCCAATCCGGCTATACCTGCCACTAGCGATGTGGCCAAAGTGGCAACGGTTATCAGGCGCTGTAAACGCTGATGATCTCCCTGTGTATAAAGACGAGCAATATTTGGAGCGAGAACAGCATTGACCGCAGTCAGCGGAAGTGAAACTAACATGGCTCCCTGAAAAACAACAGTGTATACTCCAACATCCGAGGCTGATGAAAAAAATCCGAGCATGAGAATATCAGTTTTTTTGTTGATTAGATTGATGCCTGCCATCATTGTGAACGGTAGCAAGCTCATGAGCCAAGCACGTGTGTGATAGGTGGGTGCAAATCGGTTGGCATCCTCCGGCCAATGCTTTTGAAAAATCTTCACTAGTACCACTAGCGCTACTGCAGTCGCTATGAGATTGAGAGCCATTGCATTCCAAGCGGTCAAATATCGCATAGAGATAAAGATAAGCAGTAGGAAAAGCAAAGGTTGTAAGGCAATTTGTGGCCAAGTGCTTTGAACAACGAAGCGTAGTCCTCGCAGCATAGACGCCAACAATGCTAAGCCGATCTGCAGAGGTAGCAAAAGCATCGCTAACGCAAATACCGCCGGGTTAATTGCAGGGATATGAACAGAGACCAGAAGTATTGCGCAGCCAACCAAGCTGCCTAGAACAACGGACACCGATGCCAATTGTAGGGCGCGGCGACGCATTCCGCGCATAAGAGAGTATTCCCTTCTTGCCTCGGCTGCCGCTATTTCTCTTGTCACCAGCTGAGGTAAGCCAATCTGTGCTGGAATTGCGATTGTTGTTACGACAGCCATAGCGTATGCGTAGAAACCATACCCTTGTGCTCCCAAAATGCGAGCCAGAACGACAGCGGCAACCAATGTGATTGCTTTATTTGCTATTCTGATGGCACCGACGCTTAAAGTGCCTCGAATGAGAATTGCACCAAGCCCGACGCCACGCAGGTGTTTAAATAAATGAGTTAGTGCGGACAGCATTGCTGATGTGATACTAAATGCACTACAATCGCAACTCGCTCTCTTCCGGCGCAAACACGCTTTTGAGATCGAACAATACATGGTCTTCGCGTCCATGGGCGCGTAGCGCGCGACTGCCCTTGTCGCGCAGGCAATCATGCGCTACGGCAAGGATGACGCCGTCATAGGCGTTGCGATCCGGTTCCTCAATCAAATCCAGCCCGTATTCATGTCTGGCTTCTTGCGCGTCGACCCAGGGGTCATGCACATCCACCGAAATCCCATAATCACGCAGGTCCCGAACAATGTCCACCACCCGGGTGTTGCGCAGGTCTGGACAGTTTTCCTTGAAGGTTAGGCCCAGAACCAGCACCTTCGCGCCGTCGACCTGTATGCGGCGTTTCAGCATCGCCTTGACGAGCTGGCTTGCCACATAGGCGCCCATGCCGTCGTTGATGCGACGGCCGGCCAGGATGACCTGCGGGTGATAGCCGAGCGTCTCGGCCTTGTGCGTGAGATAATAGGGGTCCACGCCGATGCAGTGGCCCCCCACCAAGCCGGGGCGGAAGGGCAGGAAGTTCCACTTGGTGCCCGCCGCGCGCAGGATCGCCTCCGTGTCGATGCCCATCCGGTTGAAGATGATGGCGAGTTCGTTGACGAGCGCGATATTGAGATCCCGCTGGGTGTTCTCGATCACCTTGGCGGCCTCAGCCACACGGATGCTCTCGGCCAGGTGGGTACCCGCACTGACGATCTCGCCATAGAGATTGTCGACCCGCTTCGCGACCTCCGGCGTGGAGCCGGCCGTGACCTTGGTGATGGTGGTGAGCCGGTGCAGCCTGTCGCCGGGGTTCGCCCGCTCCGGGCTGTAGCCGCAGAAGAAATCCTCGTTGAAACGCAGGCCCGATGTGCGCTCGAGCACCGGCACGCAGTCTTCCTCCGTGGCGCCGGGATAGACTGTGCTTTCATAAACGACGATGTCGCCCTTTTTCAGCACCTTGCCGACGGTTTCCGAGGCGCGGAGGAGAGGGGTGAGGTCGGGGCGCTTGTGCTCGTCGACCGGGGTCGGCACCGCGACGATGTAGATCGCAGCGTCCGCGATGTCTGCAAGGTCGCTGGAAAATGTCAGATGTTTTGCGGCGGCAAGAAGGTCTGCGGCCTCGACCTCGCGCGTGCCGTCGACGCCGCTGCGCAGGCTTTCGATGCGCTCCTCCTTGACGTCGAAGCCGACGACCGGCCGGATCTTGCCGAACTCGACGGCAAGCGGCAGGCCGACATAGCCGAGGCCGACGACGGCAATCTTTTCTCTAGCGGCGTCAGTCATGGATGCGTGTGCTCATCATTGTGCGGTTACTTTCCGTAATAGTCGCGGAACCACTCGACGAAGCGGGCGATACCGTCGCGAAAATCCGTCTGGGGCTTGTAGCCCGTCAGGCTCTGCAGCAGCGAGGCGTCGGCCCAGGTGGCGGGCACATCGCCCATCTGCATCGGCATGTAGTTGCGGATCGCCTTCTTGCCGAGGCACTCCTCGATTGAGTCGACGAAATCGAGAAGGCGGACCTTGTCGGAATTGCCGATATTGACGATGCGGAAGGGGGCTACGGGCGAGAGGCTGTCGCCTGGCGGAATGTCTTCAGCGGATTTGGGTCGCTCGGGCGCGGCGTCAATCAGAAGCCGAATGCCGCGCACCAGATCGTCGACATAGGTGAAGTCGCGATACATGTCGCCGTGGTTGTAGATGTCGATCGGCCGGTCGTCGAGAATGGCGTCGACGAACTTGTAAAGGGCGAGATCCGGGCGGCCCCATGTTCCGTAAA
This sequence comes from Hoeflea sp. CAU 1731, assembly GCF_039888615.1. Taxonomy (NCBI): domain Bacteria; kingdom Pseudomonadati; phylum Pseudomonadota; class Alphaproteobacteria; order Hyphomicrobiales; family Rhizobiaceae; genus Hoeflea; species Hoeflea sp. CAU 1731. The sequence continues at coordinate 23,755 of NZ_JBDQQS010000031.1, forward strand.
CCGTGAAGAAACGAAACATCGTGGTCGGCAGGTTCCAAAGATGGGCGTAGCTGTGGCCCATGCTTTCGTTGGCCTTCTTCGTCGCGGCGTAGATGGTGAGCTGCGTGTCGGCCTTTTCGGTCTCCGTGAAAGGCATGTCCTCATTGGCGCCGTAGACCGAGGAGGTGGACGCCATGAGCAGATGGGCGACGTCGAGCCGTCGCGCCGCTTCCATCACGTTGAAGGTTCCAATCACGTTGGAATCGATATAGGCGCGCGGATTTTCCAGCGAGTAGCGAACGCCTGCCTGTGCCGCGAGGTGCACGATGATTTCCGGCGCGAAGTCGTTGGCGAGGCGGTCGAATCTCTCCTGGTCTTCCAGCATGCCTTCGACGGCTGAAAAGTTCGGGTTCTGAAGTAACATAGCATGGCGGCGCTGCTTTAGCCGGACGTCGTAATAGTCCGTCATGCCGTCATAGCCGCATACCTGGAAACCTTCCTTGAGCAGAAGGGTCGCCAGATGAAAGCCGATAAAGCCGGCAGTGCCCGTGACGAGTACGCGTCTCACAAGTACATCTTCTCCTGCTTGGCCGCGTCAAAAATTAATGTCATCGGCTGGCCCTGCTCCGTGGGTCCGCGGCAAGGTCGTCGCCGAGGTCGACTTCTTCCTGGAGCGATGCGATCTCGGCCTTCAGGGCGTCGTATTCTTTCATCTTTCGCTTCAGAAAACTCTGCGTCAGACGCGCCTTTTCGCTGATGCCCCTTGGCGTCAGCAGATAGGCGTAGCGGCGCTTGTCTTTCGCCGCGGAGAAATTACCGAACTTCACCATACCCTTGTCCACCAGCATAGTCAGCACATAGTGAACTCCGCCGACGCTTATGCCCAGCATGTCCGCCAATTGACGCTGGCTGATTTCCGGATTTTCTTGGAGAAGACGCAAAATTCGAAAGCGAACATCTTCCTGTAGCTTGCTTCGCTGACCAACCACTATGACTGCAAGCTTTCAAAGGCTATTGCACCCTCTGTCAAATACTTCGGCAGCATGCCTTCGAATCAAAGTCGCAACAGATGATTTTCTTAATATTATTTCTCAAAACAATAACCAAATTGTTGAACATCCCTTTTGTATATATTTTCCACTATGTCAACTAACTGTGATTCTTTATAATATTTCCGGTAATCTTCATGATTACTTGCGTTGAATTTTTTTATAACAACATTTCGCTTTACAATCTCTGATATCGCATTCAATGCCTCATCAATACTTTCCAATTTTCCCAAATAATCCATGGTCGTTTGATTGTTGATTTGCACAAAATCTATTTGTGGGCGGAAATGTATCCAGCGAAGTACTTTGGTCAAGTATTCGTTGTCGTCTGACAGCTTCACAATAAATGAACCAAAATTAAGATTCGCCAAAAAAGTGTCGCCAAATTCTTTATCGCTTTTTGTCATGCCACCTTGCTTTAAGTAGTGAAACGAACTGACAATCCTGTCCCATGGATTCCGTGTAATCCCAAACTTGAATGATCTTCGAAATAAAGTTGGATTACTTCGATAATATTGCGCCAAGCTATAGTGCCCCCGACCTCCAGTTCCAAATATTGCCTTCGCAATTGAATTTCCGCCTGTTTTCGGGATATGAACAAAAATGATCTCATTTGCTATCTCTTCTTTTGAATACGGAAAGCCAGAATTCCTAATCAGATTGGTTCGCGTGATAACGTCTATATTACGTTCAGCTATGCGAAGAAACAGCGAGTAATACATCCGTTCCAGTTTGTATACACATCTTTCTGAAGATTTATTATTACAATTCAAGAAGATATTCTCCCACCCTGGATCTACTTAGTATGTCACGCAGACTCATGAAGCCATCGCTCCAAGAGCGGGATTTGGTCCAACAAATGTACACGCGTCGATAGCGAGCATCTTACTGAAGCCTGCAATGCTGGCTCGCCACTAGATGAGCAAACCTTTAAAAGCTACCGCACCGGAGCTCGCTTCGTGTGCTCCGGAGAAGATGTGTAAAATTGAGTTCAACACGTTCATTGTCGTTCAATTTTGAGCGATATCATAGTCTGCCGCGTCAGCAAACCGATTTTTGCTGGGCCGTCGCAAATATTTCTGACTGGTCTGGGACCATGTTTCTCAGCGCGGCAAAATAAGAGTCGATGATAATTCTTTCCTCGAATTGCCGCTCCATCTTGCGTCGCCCGGCGGCACCCATTGCGATCTTCGCTGTATATGGTTGGTCGAGGAACCTGAGGCAGGCCTCAGCGAGGCTGGAGCCGCTTTTGACCTCGCACAGATAGCCGGATTCACCTGGGTCGACGATCGATCGGCATCCGGGAACATCGGTGGCGATCAATGGGCGCGCCATGGCTGCGCCTTCGATAAGCGTGCGCGGCGCTCCTTCGCGGTATGAGGGGAGCACGATGCAATGTGCGTTGGCGATATGTGGCCTTACATCATCTGTCGTGCCGAGATGCTCAATAAGTCCATCGTTTATCCAGACGTCCACCTCGGAAACATTGATTGCTGTGCGATTGTCCGCGCCGATTGCGCCCAATATCTGAAAGCGGGCTTTGGGAAAGCGCTCCTTAACCCGTGCTGCGGCCTCGACATATTCATAGACTCCCTTGTCGCGAAGCAGACGTGCAATCATCAGAAAAACAGGCGGTTGATTTTCCGCAGGCAAAGGCGCCGCTGCGTAGCGTACGAGGTCGATCCCGGATCCAGGAAGCAGTTGCGTCTGTTCAGGGCGAACAAGACGACGCTTCAGAAACAGATCCCGGTCATCATCGTTCTGAAAAAACACGACAGGGAGACCGCGATACGAAGAACAATACAATAGTTCAGCGACGGTCTGCAGCATCCCGCCTGAAAGAAAGGCCGTGCCGAGCCCGGTCACATTGGGGATGAAGGGGACTTTTGCTAGTCTTGCGGCGAACGCGCCGAAAATATTGTTCTTGATCGTGTAGCTTAAAACGGCGTCCGGGCGAAGCTCTAGGAAGTGCCTTCTGAACGCGCGGACCAACTTCAGATCCTTAATCGGGTTAAGGCCCTTTACGTCCATCTCAAGCGGTACGAACGAGCATCCCGCGTCCTGCAAGTTTGCTACGCATTCATCCGGCGGGGCGAGCACCGTGACACGACAGCCTCTCTGCAGAAGCTCCGTGAACACCGGTCTGCGAAAATTCCAAATGTTCCAGGCCATGTTGGCCGTCATCAGGATATGCATTCTAGGCGGCGCCGATGCGCAGCATGTCAAGGACGTGAAGAATGCCCACCGGCTTGCCGGCTTCCTCGACCACCAGCGCGCCGATCCGGCGATCCTGAATGGTCTTCAGGGCCGTCGCGAGCAGCA
>NZ_JBDQQS010000032.1:0-26145 GCF_039888615.1 Hoeflea sp. CAU 1731
CCGGTCCCGCAATGTCCTTGTTATGCTGGCGCTGGTTGCATTCGTGGCAGCGGCTTTCGCGTTTAGCTTTTGGCACATGGAAGCGGAGCTTAGCACGAGCAATGTAGGGTCGCCGGACGCGATCACCGACCAGTGAATGGCGTGGGTGCGCTATGGACGTTAGTAGTTGACGGTGTGAACCCAAATCGTCGGAGCAACCATGATTGCACGCATCGCCACATTTCTGGTTGCCGGCGTGGCCGTCTACCCTGTCCTGGCGACCATATTCTGGCTCTACTGCCTGCTCGGCGGACACAACATCATGGAAATGGTTTATGGAAACGCCGCAGCCTTTGTGCTTTCCGTAGCTGCGGCGTTCGAATTCGCGTGGCTCAGACCGATCGGATCGGACTGAGTCAGCTGGAGGCGAGACTGACCCACTTGTTTGGATCGTCAGGCGACTGCCGCTTGAGATAGTACAGCTCTGCTTCCCTCCACAGAAGTACACGCGGCTCGACGTTGTCGAGGACGAAATCGCCGTGATCAGTCACCACCGTAAGGACTGCGTGGCCACCGCCGTCGGCATCCCGGCCCACGGTCATCAGCAGCGCCCCCAGCGGCACGCCTTTCTCGTTAAGGATCTTCCGTTTCTCCAGTGCAAAATCTTCGCAGTCGCCGACCTGGTCCGGATAGTCCCAGCGCTCCTCGACGCCGAAAATCTCCCTGTCCGTCAGAGGCTCCACGGTGGTGTTCACCTCGTTATTGACCTCGATAATTGTTTTCCAGAGTTCCCGTGTCAGCTCGACCTTGGACCCCTCCGGCTGACGATCGCAACGCTCACGGTAGCGCTGGCAGTATTCGTAGTAGCCGATCGGGATTGACGTGTTTCCGAAGGTTTCCATGTTCTTCGCCTGCGCCGGCTGCGACGGATTGAGATGCAGTGCGTTGGCTCCAGCCGAAGCGCACGAGATGGCGAGCGCGACCGCGCCCAGAACAAGTCGATGCATTGTGACAGTCTCCCCCAAGAATATTGTGGGAGAGACGTTAGCTGTTGGGACTAAAAATCACGCGAAAACAATAAGTTATAGTTTATGTAAATGAGTATCAAATTCCCGCTGGTATCGAAACCCGTCGTTAACCGCGACTAGAGGGCAGCATTGGCCGCCCGTCAAGTCGTGTCTTTAGGTGGCCGGCGGCTCACAGTTGACCGCTACCCTGAACGCCATCCCCGTTTCCATGGTGATGATCTGTTACGGACGTGCCGGCAGCCAGAATTGTGGCGGTTACCGCAATACGTTTTCCGCTATCGAAAACCAGCGTCAACTCGACAGCCTCTTCTGAGGAGAGCGCCTGTATCGGCTGGGTGAGCAACAGATGCACGCCGCCGGGCCGCATCAAAAGCTCCGCGTTACCGGGAATGGGTAAAATACCTTCCACCCGGCGCTTTCTGGCGATATCACCGGCTTGCTCCATATTGTAGAGCGCGACAGACTCAAAAATAGGGCTTTCAACAGACACGAGATTCGCCTGCACGCGCTTGCCGTTCCAGATGGTCAAGTAGCCCGTGAGCTGCGACTTTCCAGAAGTTGGCAACACGATCTCAGCGTGCTCGACTGACAGTTCGTCTGGACTGGCGCCATGCGTTGGTGGCCCCTCTGTGGCATGCCCGCCCGCCATAGGTATCAGCAGCCCAAGGACCATTGTCGGCAATAGACGGATCATGACGGCTCTCCTTAACGTGACAGGTCCCTTTATATGACCTCAGGCTGCTAGAGGTTCAAGTGTCCCACGGAACTCCACGGTTCGAAAGACAGTGTGTTCTGTTGCGGCAAATGTTCCCATTGCGGGGCAACCGCTATATCTCTAGGCTCTATAGAAATGTTGGAATTGTTGTGAGCTCTGCCATGTTGACGATTGGACAGCTGTCCCGGCGCACCGGTGTCAAGATACCGACAATACGTTATTACGAGCAGATGGGGCTTCTGGCTCCACCCGAGCGATCTGAAGGAAACCAGCGCCGATATACGCCTGAGGAACGAGACCGACTCGCATTCATCAAGCACGCCCGCGATCTCGGGCTGAAGATCGAGGCAATACGCGAGCTGATCGAACTCAGCGTACACCCGGACCAGCCATGCGCCGGTGCGGATCGGATAGCAGCGGAACAACTGCACGCGGTCCGTGAGCGAATCGGAAAGCTTCGCAAACTTGAGCGTGAACTGGCGCGAATCGCTACCGGCTGCGACGGCGAACAGATCAAGGATTGCTATGTGATCCGCGCGCTTGCCAGCCATGATTTGTGCGAAGACGAGCACTAGCTTGGTTGTTGTCTCCTTCGCGGGGTTAGGTCGCAGCAAGGTTACAAGTGACGGCATGTCCAACCGAAGCTTCCGAATTGGCGAACTTCTTGTGATGCTGTGTCTGGCAACGTCCGGCACCTTCGCTGCATCCGGACCCATGGGTGTCTATCTCTGGTACCCCGGACCTGGCGTTCCTACGGATGCGGATTGTCGCGGCTTGGTGGCCAATGTCAGACCGTCCATTGCCAAGGCAGAGGACTGGCTGTGGGGAAGAGTTCCGCACCACGAGACGGACGAGCTTGAACTCTATCTCATCGTTACGCCCTCTCGGATCGAGACGACCTATTCCTCTGGAATGAAAATTCCAGGAACGATCGTTTTGTCGCCTTCCACCTCGGTTACAACGCTGACGCTGACGGGTATTCCAGCGGATCGGGGTATTGTCGAACGAAAGACATACTATTGCCGTTTCCAAATTAGTGAACCGGCGATTTGAGCCTTGCTAACCTGCGCCAAATTCGGCCGCTGGGCGAAGACCGTGTTCCGCCGTGGCCGGTCCTTTGCGCTTCGTCTGTGTGCCACCGAAGCGGCGATCGTCGCCATGAGCCGGCTGTGTTCGATGATGTTCGCGTATGCTGTCTATCTGAGTATCGGCGGCTACCGAGAACAACGCGCAGGGCGAGAAACATGCGCCTGTCTACGAAACAGGGCAGGTTGCGGCTTCGAGAGTGACGCTTCGCCTGGCTGACGCTGGTCCTTGAGCCGGTCGGATCTAGAGGCGGCCTCTTCACAAAGGTCCGAAAGGGCGCGGAGGAGGGTAGCGGCGTCTTGAAGTTGCTCATCTGCAGCGGCTAGAAATGAACTGCGACCGTGTGCACATTGACAGCGCGCAAGATTCGAGGTACACGGTAAGGAATGGCAACGTATGTCCGTATTTTCATGATCGCGGTGTTCGTCGCTTTCGCGGCGGGAACGATGATACACGCTGCCAACGCTGCTACGATGAGCATAAAAATGACGCTTGTCGCAACGGATGGCGCGGACATGGGCGACTGTAAGGACTGCCCGGGCAGCAAGGGCGATGTGCAGCCGTGCGACAACGCTTGCCTATCCCCAATTCTGGGTGTCGTGCCGTCGGGCCAGCCAAGCCTCCCCAGAGCCGAGACGACTACCGAAAGTCTGGTTCTTCAAAGCGTGGCCGGGCGCACCGGACCGCCGGACCCTTATCCTCCCCGATCCATCATCCTGAGCTGACGCCGCCTGGTCTTAAGCTCGGCTAGCGGGGTCCGAAATCATGCGCGGTCACACTGGCCGCCCATGATCCCGCTTCGCATCGCGCGGGCAGCGCGTGCGGGCTCAAGCGCCCTCTCAGGATGGTTGGACATCATGGCCTTGTATCTGCCGACGCCGACGCGTCGGACCTTTCTCACATCCGCCGCGGCTTTCGCGGCCAGCACGGTGATTCCGGTTGCCGGACTCCGGAACGCCCGGGCCGCTTCCGTCAAGGAGTTCTCGTTGAGGGCGGCACCGGGACGGACGCGCCTCGTTCCGGAGCCTTACGAAGAAACGCCGGTCTGGGCCTACAACGATATGGTGCCGGGCCCGGAGATCCGCATCCGCCAAGGCGACCGCCTGCGCGTCGAGGTCGAAAACGGCCTCGATGAAGAAACCACGGTTCACTGGCATGGTGTGCGCACGCCAAACGCTATGGACGGCGTGCCGCATCTGACGCAAACGCCAATCGCTCCGGGCGAGACCTTCACCTACGAGTTCGACGCCGTGGACGCCGGCACCTTCTGGTATCACCCGCACCTGAACAGCACGGTACAGGTGGGGCGCGGTCTCTACGGTTCCCTGATCATCGAAGAAGCCGAACCCGTTCGCGTCGACCGCGAGTTGACCTGGATACTGGACGACTGGCGGCTGACCAGGGACGCGGCGATCAGCGACGATTTCGGCAGTGGGCACGACTTGATGCACAACGGCCGGATCGGCAACACGGTTACCATCAATGGCCGGCTGCCGGAGAGCATTTCGGTCCACGCGGGCGAACGGGTCCGGCTGCGCCTGATCAATGCCGCCAATGCCCGCATTTTCGGCCTCGACTTCGCCGGTCTCAAGCCGGTCGTGATCGCCCTCGACGGTCAGCCAGTGACACCCCATGCGTCGTCGGACGGGCTCGTCACGCTCGGTCCGGCCATGCGGACGGACCTGATCCTCGACATGACCGGCCGGCCGGGCAACCGGGTCACCGTGGTAGACAGGTTCTACCAGGGACTGGAGTACCGGCTGGTCGAGCTCGCCTATGCGGAAACAGCGCTGAGGGAAAGTGCTCCGGACTGGCCGGTGGAACTGCCGGCCAATCCGCTTGCCGAGCCTGACCTGCGCGGCGCGATCCGCCACGAGGTGACGTTCAACGGCGGCATGATGGGCCAGATGGTCATGTCCGAGATGGGCGGCAGCATGGGGGACGGGTCCTCCGGCGGCATGATGGGCAACATGATGAACATGATGCATGGCCAGGGCATCTGGTTCATCAACGGCAAGGCCGCCACCGGCCACGTCATGGACCCGCTGCTGACGCTCCCGCGCGGCCGCACATGCGTCCTGGCGATGACCAACGCGACAGCCTGGCATCACCCCATCCACCTGCACGGACATTCCTTCCGCGTCCTGTCGCGGAACGGCCAGCCGACGGCGCATCGCGAGTGGCAGGACACGGTTCTGATGGCGCCGCGCGAGAAGGTCGAGATCGCCTTCGTCGCCGACAATCCGGGGGACTGGATGTTCCACTGTCACATCCTCGAGCACCAGGCCGCCGGCATGATGGGGGTGATCCGCGTTTCCGGAAAGGAGGAGGGAATATGAGCCGGATGGTCCTCTGCCTGGCCGCATTGGCCGGCCTTTCGGTAAGTTCGGTTGCGCTTGCCGACGGGGACGTGCGGCGTGGCGCACAGGTCTATCGCGCCTGCGTCGCCTGCCATGGTCTCGAACCCGGACTGCACCTCAGCGGCCCGAGCCTGGACGGCTTCATGGGACGCATGGCGGGCACGGCGGAGGGGTTTGTCCGCTATTCGAGCGGACTGAAGGACGCGGACTTCTCCTGGAACGCTGCCGCGCTCGACGGCTGGCTGAAGGATCCGGCGGGCATGATTCCCGACACCTACATGACGTTCCGCGGGATCGACGACCCTGAGGCACGCGCCGACCTTGTCGCCTTCCTCGAAATCGCCGGCCAGCCCGGCGGCGGCAGGAAGGTTGTGGACGAAGGTCTCATCCCGGCTGGTTGGCTTCGCGCCGGGGCGCCGGAACCGATCGGCGAGCCATCGCCGAAAATGCGTGTCACGGCAATTCGCCATTGCGGGGACAGCTATTTCATCACCACCGGTGACGGCCGGGAAACGCCGTATTGGGAGAAGAATATCCGGCTCAAGATCGACAGCGTCGAGACCGGCCCGCCAGCGGGCGTTCCTGTGATCCTTGGCGCCGGGATGGGCGGCGACCGTTTCTCGGTGGTCTTCCGGAGTCTCGCCGACCTCAATCAGCTCGTCACCGAAGGCTGTGAGGCGCGCTGAATATGAAAGACACCAACATGACGACCATGACCAAAAACTCCACTCGCCTTTCCAGACGTGCCTTCCTTGGCACGATGGTGGCGGGCGCCGGGCTGATCGGCCTGCCGTTCAGCCTTCGCGCCGCACCCGCAGCAGCCGGCGCCGCAATCGCCTTCGATGGCGACGCGTTGATCCTGGCGGGAGACACCCTTTCCCGCAGCGATGGCTCCGGCGGCTGGATGGAGCTGTCCGCTCCGGCGGCAGGCGGCATTATCTCGCTTGCGACGCATCCGGCGCGGCCCGGTCGGATCGCGGCGGGTCTCGCGGGCGGCGGCATCGCCCTGTCCGAAGATGGCGGGGATGGTTGGGAGGCGAGAAGCCAGGGTTTGCCAGATGCCCCCGTGACGGCCGTCACCGTGGCAGCCGCCGTGCCGGATACCATCTATGCCGCCATCCACGGCGATGGTCTCTGGAAGAGCGAGGATGCCGGTCGATCATGGGCTCTCGCGATGGACCGGCCGTGGCTGGCAGACGCCGAACGCGATGTGACAGCATTGGCCTCGGTCGATCTGGCAACGGGCATGGGCGGCATCTGGATCTACGCCGGAACCGAACTCGGTCTCACCCGCGTGCCTGACTGTTTCTGCCGCTGGCAGGACGTACAGCCGGGTGATGCGATGGACGCGCTTGTCTCGGGAAATCCGGCTCCGTCGGAAGCGCCCCTTCCCGAAGGGATGATCCACGGACTGGCCAGCGCGGCTTCGCTGCCCACGCGACTTTACGCCGCGCTGCCTTCGGGCATCTGGAAATCGCAGGACGCAGGAGTCGTGTGGTCGCAAATATCGGGCACAAGCGCGCTGGCCGTCGCTGTTCACCCCACCAATGCCGATCAGGTCGTCGCCATCACCGGCGATGGCCTCGTTGAAAGCCGCGATGGCGGCGCGAACTGGACCGCGCTTGCGCGCGCATAACGGAGAATATCATGAACAGAAAGACAATTGCCGCAGCCGTCGTCGCCGTGGTCGCCGCTGGGGGCATCGCCTACTGGTCGCTGGGATCAGCGAACGCGCCCCTGCGAGGGTCATCCGTCGCGGCAGATTCTGGCGACAAGGCGATCACAATCTGGCGGGATCCGGGCTGCGGGTGCTGCGATGCCTATGCCGACTATCTGGAAGGCAACGGCTATGCGGTGACGCGCGTCGACGACCCCGACTTCGACAAGCGTTCGATCGAGGTCGGGGTTCCACAGCAAGGCATTGGCTGTCATCTGGCCGAAATCGGCGGCTATGTCGTAAGCGGGCTCGTGCCGGCCGAGATCATCGATCGCCTGGTCACCGAACGCCCTGACATCACCGGAATTACCCTCCCCGGCATGCCAGCCAACGCTCCCGGGATGGCGCCGAAAAAGACCGGCACGCTGAAGACCTACGCCTTCGGCGAGAACGGCGTGACTGTCTACTCCGAGGAATGATCCCATGGGAGCATGTATGATGGATGGGTCCATGATGGGATTGATGATGGCTGGCGGCGGGCTCTTGGCGCTTTTGATCCTCGCTGTCCTGATCCTCGCCCTCTTGGCGCTCATAAAATATCTGCGGGGACCGAAATGAGGCGCGGCGTAATCCTTCTTTCCGCTGTCGCTGTTTCGGCCGTGGCAGCCATCGCCGCGTTCGCGCAACTGCTGGGTGGTGATGTGAGTACGCAGGACGTGACCTTCCGTGGCCAGCCCGTAACCGGTGAGCAGATCGCCCTCGGCCAAGAGGTCTATGCGCAGAACTGTGCGTCCTGCCACGGTGCAAACCTCGAAGGTCAGCCGGACTGGAAGCGCAGGCTGGAAAACGGCCGCATGCCGGCACCTCCGCACGATGAGAGCGGCCACACCTGGCACCACTCCGACCAGGACCTGTTCGCCATTACCAAGCTCGGCGTCGGCGGTGTCGTCCCGGGCTATGAGAGCGACATGCTCGCCTTCAGGGAAATCCTGAGCGACGAGGAGATCACATCCGTGCTCGCGTTCATCAAGAGCACCTGGCCCGAGCGCCAGCGGGACGTCCAGGCTCGCATAACGGCCAAGGACGGGGGTGGCTCATGAGCAGGGCTGACGAATATCCCATGGCCCCAATGCGGCGCCGCAATCTCCTGGTCTTTCTGCCGCTAGCTCTCGCCGCCATGCTAGCCGTGGTGCTGGCTTGGGGGCTCACGCGTGATCCAGGCAACCTACCATCTACTCTGATCGGCAAGGCGGTGCCCGACTTCGCGCTGCCGCCGGTCAAGGGCCGGACGCTTGGCCTGTCGAGCGCCGATCTCAAGGGCGAAGTGTCGCTGGTCAATGTCTTCGCGTCCTGGTGTGTTGCTTGCCGGGAGGAGCATCCTTTGTTCATGGCGCTTGCGGCGCAAGGCACCGTGCCGCTGCACGGCCTCAACTACAAGGACCAGCCGGACGACGCAGCGCAGTGGCTGGACAGCCTTGGTGACCCCTACACGCGCACGGGGGCCGACATCAGTGGGCGTGTGGCGATCGATTGGGGCGTCTACGGCGTGCCTGAGACATTCGTAATCGGCGCCGACGGACGTGTTGCCTACAAGCATATCGGCCCGGTGAGCGAAGAGGTACTCACCGGCACTATCCTGCCGCTCGTGGAGCAACTGCGCCGTCAGGCGGAAGGCGAAAGCGTCCTAGGAGACGGCCAATGAGGATCTTCCCGCAGGGACAGCGCGCAATCGTGTTACTGGCAGCAGGCACGCTCGCAGTGGCCGCGATCGCGATCGTTGGCGTGATCTATTTCAGCGGAGGCACCCCAACGCGTGCGCCTCAAGGCGGAGGACAGGCAGAGACGGCCTCGTCCCGGTCCTTCGTGATCCACGAGGCGCCGCGGCCGCTCTCCGAAATCAAGTTTGAGAACGGGAACGGTGAGGCTATTACGCTGGCCGATTTGAGGGGCAAGACCGTATTGCTAAACATCTGGGCGACGTGGTGTGTGCCCTGCCGCGAGGAAATGCCGACGCTCGATGCGCTCGAAGCGGAACATGGCGACCCTGCCTTCGAGGTTGTGCCGCTTTCCGTCGACAGGGCCGGACCGGAGGTGGTTCGGAAGTTCTATGCCGAGATCGGCATCGAGCACCTTGGGCTCTACATCGACACTTCGATGCGTGCCTCGTTCGCCCTCCAGGCGCCGGGACTGCCGACGACGCTTCTCATCGACAGCGAAGGCCGCGAATTGGGAAGGCTCGTCGGTCCGGCCGAGTGGGACACGCCCGAGATGATCGCATTCCTCAATACCCATCTGACGCCAAACTGAAAAGGATGCCTCCATGGCCCATACACAACAGTCACAACCTCAGGACGGCTCGCTCGGTCGCGACTTGCTCTATGCCCTTCGCTATCATCTCGGCAGCCGACGCGGCCTGCTTGTGCTCGCCGGACTGGCGATCGCGGCGGGCCTGGCGTTGAACTGGAGTTGGTTGGCCGCTGCCGGCATCGCGCCGATCCTGATCAGCGTGTTGCCCTGCCTCGCCATGTGCGCCCTCGGCCTGTGCATGAACCGGTCAGGCGGCAAGTCCTGCTCGACCGCCGCGAGCAACGCCGGCCCGGCGGAGATCGAGGACGCAAGGTCAGTCACGCAGGCCGTTGCTCTCGACACACCGCCTGACCGCCCGGCTCCCATGAGCGGCGACGCCGCCGTTCTTGCAAGCCCCGAACCGCAACTCTCCAAGGAAAGGAGACCGACCGATGCGTAAATCGATCAAAGCGCTTGCTATTGCTTCTGCCGTTATCGCGGGCCTCGCGGTTGCACCCGCGCTCTACGCCCATTCCTCAGAGGAGTCCGGCGATTCCATGATGGGTTCCGGCATGATGGGCCAGGGCGGCATGATGAACATGATGGGCCAGATGAGCGAGATGATGGAGGGCTGCAACAGGATGATGCAGTCCATGAGTCATGACGGCTCCGGACGGCTCAACGAGCAGTGGCGCGAGAAATCGCCCGACAACAATAGCGTCCCAGGGACGAACGGCTAGACCGGGCACAGCCTGGCATCGCAAGACAATTGAGGGGCCGTATCGCGATTGGCCGTGCTTGGGCAGGGCCTTTCGAGGATGACTGATATGACATCAACCAAAACAACGCAGCTTAGACGCATACGCTTCAGCCTATGGATCCTCGTGGCCGCTGCTGTGCTGACGCTCTGTGGCGTTTATTTCGTTCGGACCATTGGGGTCCGCGAACCATCTCCGCCGGTCACCGTCGGCGAAGCCGCAATTCGCACCGCGTTTTCGTTGATCGACCACAACGGCAATCGCGTAACCGGGGCCGACTTCCTCGGGCGCTGGCAATTCGTGTTCTTCGGATTCACCCATTGCCCGGATGTCTGCCCGACCACGCTCGCCTATATGGCAAACGTGCTGGATCGGCTTGGCGGCGAGATCGAGCGCGTTGCGCCGATCTTCATCACGGTCGATCCGTCCCGCGACACGCCGCAGGTCATGGCGGAATACGTCCAGGCCTTTCACCCGAAGCTGATTGGGCTGACCGGAACGGAAGCCGAGGTCGCTGCGGCTGCCCGATCCTTCCGCGTCTACTACGAAAAAATGGAAGAGGAAACGGCTCCGGACGGATACTTGATGGCGCACGCCGGGCACATCTACGTGATGACTCCAGAGGGCGGCTTTGAGGATGTCTTTCGCGAAGGTGACCAGTCCGCAGAAGAGATGGCCACCGATGTCCTTGCAAGTATGAGCGGGAAACAATGATGAGAAAACTGATTGCAATAGTGGTGGTGGCCTTGGTGGTCGCATCGCCGGCACTCGCGGAGGAGAGTATCCGCGTCTTCGACGCGTGGGCGCGCGCGAGTATCCTCGCGTCCCGTCCCGGCGCCGCCTATCTCACGATCGAGAGTGCCGCGGAAGATCGGCTCCTCGGTGTGACCACGCCTGTTGCCGGGCGGGTCATGATTCACGCAGTCGAAAAGGACGGCGACGTAAGCCGCATGAAACACATCGAAACGCTTGAGTTGCCGGCAGGTGAGCGGGTCACGCTCGCACCCGGCGGCATGCACCTGATGCTGATGGGACTGCAAGTCAAACTCAGCGAGGGCACGACATTCCCAATGACGCTCAGCTTCGAGAACGCCGGAGAGATCACGGTTGAGGTTTCGGTGCTCGGAATAGCGGCCGAGGGGCCAAGGGAGGCTGCTGAATGAAGCGCTTCCTGATCCTGGCCTTACTGCTGGTCGCACAGCCGGCATTTGCAAACCATCCCGGTGAGCGCATCGATGAGGTGATGACTGAACAGGAGCCGGCCTTCGAGGTCGTCGATCACCCTTCCACGCCCAATCTGGATATCGAAAAATCAGGTGGCGACGTTCTGCGCCTCGGCGATCTTAATGATCAGATCATCGTGCTGAGCTTTGCTCCGCGTAATTGTGACAGTCCATGTGCCAAACAGCAGGCCGTTCTCGCAGGCGTGCAAGAACAGGTGAATGTTTCGCCGATGAAGGGAATGGTCACGTTCGTAACCGTTCACGACGCAGATGCGTCGATCCAAGCACCGTGGGACGAGGCGAACTGGCAGCCCGTGATCCCATCGGACGAGGAGACGACTGCCGCCGCAGCGGATCGTTTTGCCGCTCTGAGTAGTCGCGGCCAGGAGTTGCCGATGGCGCATGTCATCGACCGTAACGGACGGCATGCCGGTATTTTCCACGGTTCCGATTTCAGCAAGACAAATCTGACCCTCTACATCAACCAGCTCATCAACAACGCGCATGCACCAAAGCCACCTGCCAAAAATGGATGGTGGGAATGGCTGACAGGCATGTTCTGAACAGCGGGAGAAAGAAGTTGACGCAGTTTTCGAGATTCACGGGGCGCCGCTTCGGCTTTCTCCTCTTGCCCCTGCTGCTGATCATCGCGGCAGGCGCCTGGTATCTGCTCGATCCAGGGTTCCAGACAGGCCGACAAATGGCGACCGCGCCGGAGAACCTGCCACAGAGTGCGTTTGAGCGGCGGGTGCGCGACTATCTTGTCGCCAACCCGAAGGTCATCGTCGAGGCTATGCAGAACCTCGAACGGAAGCAACGGGAGGCGGAACAGACGGAGGCTCAGGCGGCCCTTGCCGCGCATCGCGACGAACTGCTCAACAGTCCCGAAAGCCCTGTCGGCGGCAATCCGCAAGGCGACGTCACGATGGTCGAGTTTTTCGACTACAATTGTCCCTATTGCCGCCAGGTCGCACCGGCGATGGTGGAGGCCGAAGAAGGCGATCCCCAATTGCGGATCGTCTACAAGGAGTTTCCCATTCTGGGGCCAAATTCCGTATTCGCGGCCAGGGCGGCGCTCGCGGCTCGCAGGCAGAACCTCTACCCGCAGTTCCACAAAGCGATGATGCAGGTGTCAGGTGCCGCCGACGAAGCGCAGGTCATCGCTGTCGCCGAAGAGATCGGCCTCAATGTCGAACAACTCCGGACCGACATGCAAGATCCCGCGATCGACGCCGAGATCGAGCGCAATCTTGCGCTCGCCCGGGCGCTGCGGATCAACGGCACGCCGGGCTTCGTCATCGGCGAGGAAATCCTGCGCGGCGCCACCGACTTGCAAACCATGCAGCGGCTGATCGACCAGGCCCGGAAGGATCAGGGCCGATGAAGCCGGAGCCGCCTCTGAAAGTTTGTCCAAATGCCTGAACTCTCCAACATCGGGATCCTCAGCGCCTTCCTGGCCGGCATTATTTCGTTCCTGTCGCCTTGCGTGCTGCCGCTGGTGCCAGGGTATGTTTCCTACGTCGCCGGCCGGTCGACCTTTGCTTCACCGTCAGGTGAGATAGCTGTCACCCGAAGCACGACGCTCGGTCTCAGCCTCTGCTTCGTGCTTGGCTTCACCACGGTCTTCGTGATCCTCGGAGCCAGCGCCTCGGCGCTTGGCCAGTTGTTGCTCAGTTACCGGTTCGAGTTGAACATCGTCGGGGGCGGGATCGTCACGCTGTTCGGGCTGTTCATGCTCGGAACGATCCGCCCGGCGTGGATGATGCGCGAGGCGCGCTTCCACCTCGATCTGCCCGGCGGACGAACCCTCTCGGCCTATGTCCTCGGCCTGGCCTTCGCCTTTGGCTGGACACCGTGCATCGGCCCGATCCTCGGCGCCATCCTGACGGTCGGCGCCGCGTCGGCGACGCTCGCTGACGGCATCACGCTGCTCACGATCTATTCGCTCGGTCTTGGCGTACCGTTCCTGCTTGCCGCGCTGTTCACCGACACGCTGGCCGCAAGGCTAAAGGCGTTCGGACGCGTCGGACGCAGTCTGCGAGTGCTGGCCGGAGTGGTCATGATCGTCATGGGCGTTGCCATGATGACAGGTTATCTGTCGGCGTTCGCCTTCTGGCTCCTGGAGACGTTTCCGATCTTGTCTTCAATTGGCTGAGTTCGACCCGGGGAGAGTTGAAGAAATCGTGATTTGACCTTCCCGTTGCCGGATAGCGCAGCCTTGACCTCAAGCAAGGAGGCGACGGTGATGACCACAAATGCCGAACAGTTGGAGCGTGATATTCTACGCGTGTTCAGATGCGCCCGCAAGCAAGACCGACCAGACATCGCCGAATTCATGCTCGCAGCACTAGAGAAACTGGATTGCGAACGCCCGATCTCTACTGCAAGCACTCGGCCGCTGATCGATGCCTATCGCGATCTGGTCGGGACCTGCGGCTCTGGAAAGTCATGAATTCGGCGCGTCGGCTACATTGCCTATCGATCCCGATTCTATCCATCAAATGGATCGCGGACCCCACAGAATGATTGCAGCGCCGACCAGACAGACCGCTGCGCCCGTCGCGTCCCAGCGGTCGGGCCGTTGAGATTCCATTGCCCAAAGCCAGAACAGCGACGCCGTGATGTAAACGCCGCCGTAGGCCGCGTAGGCGCGGCCCGCAAAATCGCTGTCGATGCGTGTGAGAAGCCAGGCAAAGAGGGCAAGACCGGCCATGCCCGGCACGAGCCAGAGCGGCGAGCGGTCCAAGCGTAGCCAAGCCCAGAAGGAAAAGCAGCCGGCAATTTCCGCTATTGCCGCGCCGATATAAATTGCGAGTGTTGTCATCACGATGCCAGCGCCTCCAGCACGGGACATTCCGGCACGTCCTCGCCGGAACATCGCTCGGCCGTTTCCGCAAGCACCTTCTCGATCCGTTTCAGGTCGGCGATCTTGGCCCGGACATCAGCGAGGTGCAGCTCCGTCCGCTCCTTCACCTCGGCGCAGGTCTGAGTGCCGCCATCGACGAGGTCGAGCAGGCCGCGGATTTGCTCGATGGAAAAGCCGAGTTCGCGGGCGCGCAGGATGAAACGCAGCCGCGACACATGGCCGTCGTCATAGACGCGGTAACCCGACGCCGTGCGCGGCGGGTCGGGCATCATGCCGGTCTTCTCGTAATAGCGGATGGTTTCGAGATTGCAGCCCGTGTGCCTTGCCAACTCGGCGCGCTGCAATCGCTTCCCGGAAATGTGATCAGCCATGGCGCGAATTTCTCCTTGAGTCTGTAGTTGCTACAGACCGTAGCTTGCCTTCGACTGAAATTCGAGGGCGAACCGCATGAGCGAGACAAAGATCGAAGCCGTCGCGCCAGACGCGCCAACGCAAGTGGCAGATCGGAAAAAGGGATGGTTTGCGGCTGGAGGAATCGTTGGCGCCATCCTGGCTTCGACCTGCTGCATTGCGCCGCTCTTATTGTTGATGCTCGGCGTATCGGGCGCGTGGATCGGCAACCTCACCGCGCTCGAGCCCTACAAGCCGATCTTTGCCGGCGTGGCGCTGGTCTTCATCGGGCTCGGGTTCCGGCAGGTCTATTTCAAGACCAGACCCGCTTGCGAGGATGGGTCCTACTGCGCCCGTCCCGAATCCGCCCTCATCACCAAATCTGCCCTTTGGCTCTCGACGGTTCTGGTCGTCCTGGCGCTGACGATCAACTGGTGGGCGCGGCTTTTCTATTAGGAGGAATAACATGAAACGACTTTTCATTGCTGCGGTGGGATTGATGGCTATCGGCGTGTCCGGCCTTCCCCTTATCGGGTCTGTCTCATCGCCAACTCTAGTTTCGATCGCGCTGGCGGCGGAGACCGAACGGACCACGATCTTCGACGTGCCGGGCATGACCTGCGCGCTCTGCCCCGTCACTGTGAGAACGGCGATGGAGGGTGTCGAAGGTGTGAGACAGGTCGAGATCGACTTCGATGCCAGAACGGCAACCGTGGTGTTCGATCCGTCGGTGACGACCGCCGAAGCCATAATCGCTGCCTCGGCCAATGCCGGATACCCGGCAGAGGTGAAAGATTAGGCGCGATGAAACACGCGACGATCCTCAGAACCGGTATCGTCGGCACGACTATCGCGGCGTGCTGCTCATGCGAGACTCAACCAAACAAGGAAAATGCCTGACATGTCCGATTGCTGCTCGACAAACGACAAGAGCAAGAATGGCTACGACCTGGCCGTCATCGGCGCCGGCTCGGCTGGCTTCTCCGCCGCCATCACGGCGGCCGAACAAGGCGCGAATGTCGCTCTCATAGGCCACGGCACGATCGGCGGCACCTGCGTCAATATCGGTTGCGTGCCATCCAAGACCATGATCCGCGCAGCGGAAGCGCTGCACGGCGCGCGCGCCGCCGGACGTTTTCCCGGTCTTGCGGGCGAGGCGAATATTGTGGACTGGGGCCGGTTGATCGCGGCGAAGGATGATCTGGTCGCGACGCTGCGCCAGAAGAAATATATAGACCTACTGCCCGACTACAACGGCGTTGCCTATCTCGAAGGCGCGGCGCGCCTAAACGGTCAGGGCGTTGTTGTCGACGGCGCAACAATCGCGGCGGACAAGATCATCGTGGCGACGGGGTCTGCGCCGGGTTTGCCCGATATTCCCGGCATAGCGGATGTCCCTTATCTCACCAGCACCACCGCCCTGGAGTTGGCCGATCAGCCAGCTTCGCTCATGGTCCTCGGCGGCGGCTATATCGGCTGCGAGCTGGCGCAGATGTTCGCGCGGGCGGGGACGAAGGTCACCCTCGTTACCCGCAGTCGCCTGCTGCCCGAGGCTGAGCCGGAAATCTCGGAAAGCTTGACCCGCTATCTGATGAATGACGGGATCTCGGTTCTGACCGGGCTCTCCTACCGGGCGATCAAAGCCATCGAGAACGGCGTCGAGCTGACCATCGACCGCGGGGGGAGGACGGAGCTCCTGACGGCGCAGCGTGTCCTCGTCGCGACCGGCCGCAGGCCCAATTCGGCCGGTCTCGGGCTTGAGGAAGCGGGGGTAAGGCTTTCGCCCAATGGCGGCATCGTCGTCGACGAGCGGATGCGCACCTCGAAGCCCGGCGTCTACGCCGCGGGCGACGTCACCGGCCGCGACCAGTTCGTCTATATGGCTGCCTATGGCGCAAAGCTCGCCACCCTCAACGCGCTCAACGGTGACAGCCTCGCCTACGACAGCACCGCCATGCCGTGGGTGACGTTTACCGATCCGCAGGTCGCGGGCGTGGGGCTGACCGAGAAGGGCGCCCGGGCCGCCGGATTCGAGCCCAAGACCTCGATCGTTCCCCTTGACCAGGTACCACGGGCGCTGGTCGCCCGCGACACGCGCGGGCTCATCAAGCTGGTGGCGGACGCAGGGACCGATCGACTGCTCGGCGCGCAAATCCTGGCACCGGACGGTGCGGACAGCATCCAGACTGCCGTCCTCGCCATCAAGCACGGCATGACAGCCAAGGCTCTCGGGGAGACGATCTTCCCGTACCTTACGACGGTCGAAGGGCTGAAGCTCGCCGCGCAGGGCTTTGGCAAGGACATTGCAAAGCTTTCCTGCTGCGCGGGGTAATGACTTTGATCTGGTCAGGTTGCAACGGCTCGCCTTCTCACTTGTTGACTCCGTACCAATGTACGGAGTCTATATCTTTTTGAAAGGTGAGGAGCCATGGCAAATCCGATGACGATTGCCCGTGCTGCCGAAAAGGCAGGTGTGGGTGTGGAGACCATCCGTTTCTACGAGCGGCGCGGGCTGATCGCGCAGCCGCGCAAACCCCGTGACGGCGGCTATCGTCACTATGATCTTGGGACCGTCGAGCGCATCCGTTTCATCCGGCAGGCCCAGGAACTTGGCTTTTCGTTGCGTGAGATCGAAGAGCTTCTGGCTCTGAAAACGGACAGGCAAGCTGACTGTGCCGACGTGCGCATGCAGGCGGTCGCCAAGCGTCGGGAGGTCGAGCGCAAGATCGGGCAACTCGAAGAAATCAAGTCTGCGCTCGACGCCCTGATCGCCACTTGTCCCGGCGGTGGAGACTTGAGTGCCTGCACGATCATGGAGGCATTGAGCCATCGGCGCGCGACGACAACCCCAACGCCTTCGCAAAGCCGCTCCGGCAATGTGGAAACGCGCGCGACGTTCAGGATCGACGGAATGCACTGCGATGGCTGCGCGCGCACGGTCAAAGCCGTGCTTTTGAGCGAGCCGGGGGTTAGTGAGGTGAACGTCTCGTTCAGCCGTCGGGAGGCCGCCATCGGCTTCGATCCCGCGGCCACAAACAGGGACCGGTTGAAGCAGTCGATCGTCCGGGTGGGCTATTCGATCACGGGGTCCTCTTGAATAATGGATTCCGGGCTGTTCAATCTCCTCATCCTGCCATTGGGACTTGGCCTGTTCGGATTCATCGAACCCTGTTCGATCGGCTCCAGCCTGATATTCATCAAGTATCTGGAAGGCAGGCAGGACACGCAGAAGCTCGCCGAAACGGCTCTTTTCGCTGTGACGAGGGCGCTGTTCATCGGGAGTCTTGGTGTGGCGGCGGTTTTGGTCGGCTCGGCATTTGTCGGGTTCCAACGTGGCGCCTGGATCGTGCTCGGGACCGTCTATGCGGCAATCGGTGTGCTCTATCTCACCGGCCGGGCCGGGTTTCTGATGCGATCGCTCGGTCCGAGACTGGCCGGATTGAACGGCACAGGCGGTTCGATCGGGCTGGGTGTCATCTTCGGCCTCAACATCCCCGCCTGCGCCGCGCCGCTTCTCCTGGTCCTGCTCGGTTTCGCAGCGACCGGCGGGTCGAGTGGCTCGGCGCTGCTCGGTGGCTTCGTGTCGCTGGCGGTGTTCGGTTTTGCCCTGTCGCTGCCGCTGGTCGCGGCGGTGGCTTTCGAGCCGGCGCGGCAGATGCTCAACCGCTTGGCGGGGCTGTCGGTGCGGATGCCCTTTTGGGCGGGGGTCCTTCTCATTGTTCTCGGTCTGTGGTCGATCTGGTTCGGCGTGTTCGCCACACTGCCGACCTCCACTTGAATTCATCACGAATGGCCCTTGACTCCGTATCTTGGTACGGAGCGCAAACTGCCTCTCGAACGTGCTCCCCATGCGGGGCACGAGGAATCGGAGGCAGCCATGGTTGTAGGTTTTGCAGGAAGAGCCGTCGCACCGGCCTTCGCCGGCGTCATTGTCGCGGCCGGTCTTTTCGCCGCCCAGGCGCGAGCGGAAGAGACGTTCCACTACGACGAAACCAATGTCAGGCCGGCGGTCTATTTTGCGGCCCTGTCCAACCTCGCCAATGCGGTGATGTTCCCGGGCCTCGGCGAGGCGCTGATCATCTCGCCCTATGAGCGCGATGAATGGCTGCGTCACGCCGGCTACGTCACGCGCCCTGCCATGCCGGACATGGCGGCGGTCGGCCCGCTCTACGCTGGCGCGGAGCCGCGCTTTGCGGGCGCGCCGGATTTTACCGTGCCGCGGACGCTGGTCTGGGAGCAATCCTCCGTCGACCGGACGCTCGACCCAAGCGCTCAGGCCTGGGCGATGGCCAAGATCACGAGTCCTGAGTTCCACCTGCAATTCCACGACCTGCCGGACAACAAGCTCGCCGGGTTGATGATGATCCCACAGGCGCGCGCGCAGGCCCAGACGCTTAAGAAGCGGCTTCTTAACCCGGCGGGATTGTTTGCGCCGCTCCGGACGGACGGCACCTTCGGCGAGCCTTCGCCGCGCGATCAGATCGCGGTGCTGTGGGCGGCGTCCAATATCATCCTGGCCGGCACGAGTGGACGCGATGACTATTGGCACGCGGCCTACCGCGACCTGACGGATCCCGACAGCTATCGCGACCTTCTGCGCAAGGCTTTCGCGGCGGTCCGGAAGCTGCCACCGCAGACGCCGGCCGATCGCGGTCTCGCCATCGAGGCGCTGGGGCGCTTCGCGCTTGCAACCGGTGACGATGAGGAGCAGGCGAATGCGCTGCGGTTCGCCCGCGAACATGCCGACGCCTTGAAGCAAGGTGAGGCAACGGAGATCGAGGATATCGCCTTTGCGATCTACGGCCTGACCGAGGCCGGCCGGCTGCTGGCCGAGCCCGGCTATGGAGAAGCGGCCGCCGCGGTCTTTCGCGATCGTCTGCTGCCGCGTTGGGACGATGTGGCCTCACTGTTCCGCAGCGGAGAGGAACCTATGATCTATACGCCGCGTCTGGCAGGCGCGGTTACGGCGGCGCTCGGTGCCATGCGCTGGTACGGTCCGGAAGACCTCTCGTCCCACGCTAACGCGCTGTTCCCGCGTTTCTTTGAGAACGCCGTCATCCGCTCCGGCCTCATGCAGGCGAGCCCGCTGCCGCTGGTGGCAAAGCCCTATCTGGAAAACGAGTTGCCCGAGCGCTTCGCCCACCCCGCGCTTCCCCAAGCGGAGCGCACCGGAAAGGCGCCCGTCTTCGCCTCCGAGGTGGTTTACGCGGATGGCGGCTGGAGCGTGAGCGATCCGACCTTCCGCACGGGCGACGCGTTATTTCTCGCCAATATGCTCGCCATCCGGAGCGACGACGGCCGAACCGATGTCTTCCTGCCCGACGCTTCTCTCGGCGAACTGAAGAGGTGACACCATGCCCGTCGCTGCAACAGAGCCTTCATCCGGGCGGGCCGGCACGCTGCAACTCAAGATCGGCGGCATAAGTTGCTCGTTCTGCGCAAACTCGATCTCATCGGCGCTCCTGCGGGACAAGGGCGTGCGGGAGGCACACGTGTCGCTCGCCCATGAGGAGGTTCTGATCCGCTTCGCGCCTGAGCAAACCGATGAAAGCCGGATCAAGCGCACGTTGACCGATCTGGGCTTCACCATCCGCGATCCGCGCAAGGTGAGCGCCTTCGAGGAACAGAGGAAAGCCATCCGACAGGAGGCGACCGATCTCGCCATGGCCGCGTTCGCGGCGCTCGTCCTATTCGCCGCCATGGCCGCCATGTGGCTCGGACTGTGGCAGATGCGCGACTGGCATGTCTGGGGCGCGTGGGTCATCGCCACTTTCGTCTTCCTCTGGAACGGCCGGCGCATCATCCGCATGGCCTGGGGTGCCGCCAAGCGCGGCATCACCAACCAGCATGTTTTGCTCTCCGTTGGCGCCATCGGCGCTTATATCGGCGGCGTGCTTGGCGCGCCCATGCCGTGGTTCGACTGGTATGGTTTTGTAGGCTTCCCCGCGGTCGATTTCTTCGGCGTCGTCGTCTTCCTCACTGCCTATCATCTGCTCTCAGGCTGGGTCTCGCTTCTGGTGCGCACCAAGGCGTCGGAAAGCGTGCGACGGCTTCTCTCCATGCAGCCCGCCACGGCGAATGTCATCCGCGACGGCGTGGAACGCGAGGTCGCCATTGAGGGGGTCGCGGTGGGCGATCATGTGCGCGTGCGTCCCGGCGAGCGCATTCCGGTGGACGGTGAGGTCATCGACGGCGAAAGCGCCGTGGACGAGGCGATCATCACCGGGGAGTCCGTGCCCGTTGAAAAGGCTATCGGCGCAGACGTCATCGGCGGGTCGATCAATCAGACCGGCGCGCTCCTTATTAAGACCACGCGCATCGGCGAGGACAGTTTCCTCCATCAGGTTGCCCGCCATGTCGAGGAAGCCAAGGCGATGAAGCCGGGCATCGTGGTGCTGGTCGACAAGGTGCTGAAGCGCTATGTGCCGACGGTTCTCCTGATCGCGCTCGCCGCGCTTCTGTTCTGGGGCCTTGCCCCGGATGATTGGAGCCGCGAGCCGCATTGGGTACGTGCCATCTATGCCGCCGTCACCGTGCTGGTCATGGGATATCCCTGCGCCCTTGGCATGGCGACGCCGCTGGCGCTAATCCGGGGCGGCGGTATTGCCGCGACTCGCGGCATTCTCATTCGTTCAGGCGAAGCCTTCCAGATCCTAAAGGACATTACCCATGTCGTGCTCGACAAGACCGGTACGCTGACCGAGGGCAAGCCGCGCCTGGTCAAGATCATTCCCCTGAACGGCTTCGACCGCGAAGAGGCCCTCTCGCTTTCCGCTGCCGCAGAGGAGCATTCCGAACACCCATTGGCCAAGGCGATCGCCGCCGGCGCCCGGGAGGAGGGTATCGTCGGGGCCGAGGCGCGAGATTTCCATTCAGTGACCGGCGGTGGGGTGTCCGCCAGCGTCGATGGCGCGCGGGTGCTGGTCGGCACGGCGCGCCATCTCAGCGCCGAAGGTGTCGATACGGAGACCGCTGAAGCCGCGCTGCAAGAGCAGGAAGCCCGCGCGCATACGGCTGTCGTCCTGGCGGTGGACGGCAGGCCGGCTGCCGTGCTGGCGCTGGCCGACACACTGAAAGCCGATGCATGCGAAGCCGTTTCGGCGCTCAAGAGACAAGGTGCCACGCCCCTGCTGGTGACGGGCGACAATCGCCTGACCGCCGAGGCGATCGCGCGGCAGGCCGGCATTGACACTGTCCATGCCGAGATCCTGCCGCAGGACAAGGCGGGGATCGTGCGCCATCTGCAAGCCAAGGGCGCCCGGGTGGCCATGGTCGGTGACGGCATCAACGATGCGCCCGCGCTGACTCAGGCCGATGTCGGTATCGCCATCGGTGCGGGCACCGATATAGCCATCGAATCGTCCGACGTCGTTCTGATCGGCGCCCGCGTAGGCGCCGTTGGCGAAGCGATCGGTATAGGCGCCATCAGCTATCGAAAGACGGTGCAGAACCTGTGGCTTGCCTTCTTCTTCAACGGACTCGGCGTGCCGTTGGCGACGACAGGTCTGGTGCATCCCTCCTGGGCGATGATCGCGATGGCGCTTTCGGTCAGCGCAGTGCTCACGAACTCCTTCGGTGGGCGTCTCTTCGACCGCCGCGCCGTACCGGACACTAAGGAGCACGCTGTCATGACGAAACCCCAGGCAAAAAGCCCGCAGGGGCGCGAAACCATCGGGTTTTCCGTGCCGAGTATCCACTGTCAGGGTTGTGTCGACACGCTCACTGCTGGCCTGACGATGCAGGACGGTATCCTCGACGTGAGCGGCGATCCAGCGGCCAAGACGCTTACTGTCACCTTCGACCCTGGCCGCCTCGCGTCCCGGAATATCTCGGACGCGATCATCCGACTCGGTCACCGTGTCGGCGGGCAGGTCGAATCGCCGCGAGCACAAACGAATGGAAAGCAGACCGTATGAGTGGAATCGAAACGCTCTTGCAGAGTATCGACGGTCTCACTCCGCTTACGGTCGCCCTCGTCCTCTTGGCGGGCTTTATCGTCGGGATCGCGCCAAGTTCGTTTCCACTGATCGCCGTGGCCACCGGCCTTGGCGCTAGCGAAGGAACGAACGCAACAGGAAATGCACGCATGCGGGGGCTTTGCTTGTCGGCCGGGTTTGCGCTCGGGATCGTTACCGTCGATGCCATCCTGGGAGGCCTGTTCGGTCTCGCTGGCTTTGCGGTACTCCGCTTGCTGACTTCTGCGCTGGCCTATGTCTACGGACTGCTGGCCCTCATCCTGACAGTGACCGCACTGGCGTTGTGGCGCGTCATTCACATCACCATCCCGATGCTTCGTCCTTCGGCAGGATCGGCCAGCACGCTTTTCGGCGCCTATGCTCTGGGCTTGCCTTTCGGACTTTCCACATGTCCGGCTTGCACGCCGCTACTCTTCCCCGTCGTGGTCGCGGCGTCCTCGACCGCCGATCCCATTCTGGGAGCCGTGCTCATGGGCAGCTTCGGCCTGGCGCGCGGAACGCCCCTCGTGATTGCGGGAACCACGGCGGCGAGCTTTGCGCAGTTCAGGCACACGCGAAGTGTCATGCTCTGGGCCGAGCGCGTGGATGGCGTGTTGCTCATGGCTGCGGCGGGGTATTTCGCTTGGCAGACGGCGCTTTATGCCGGGTGGCTGGCCTGATTTAAGAATGTCCATCGCATTTCAGCGTATATAAAGACCGTAAGCGCTTCCGCCGCCTCGCGCGATTATCTTTCCGGTTGCCTCGATCAACGGAACGACGCCCATGACCCCCCTGATTTGCGCCGTTCGCGGTTCTCAACTCCCCATACCCTTTCGTTGTTACCGAGCAAGATGGGATCGAAACAAATTTGCACCTAGATTCATTGCGAAGCACCGATATCCACATGGGGTGATGGCCAACTCCAAAGTTGAACTGTCATAAATCGGTGTCACCGAGAACTAATTCACGACCGTTCTGCCTCGTCAAAATATCGCTTGATATCAGTATTCTACAATATTGCTTTTTCAGGTGTAAGAGAGGGATGATGATCGAAAAGCAGAATTCAAATCTGTCAACGTTGTTGTGGAACATTTCATCCGCAGCAGATAAGGCAACCATAGAAGAGATGATCGGTGATATAGCTACCAGCTACGGTTTAACATCGGCAGCCTACCTCGGTATAGGTATCGGAAAAACTCGGAATATACCCTATCTAACGGTAACCTATTCTTCGGATTGGGTTGAGCATTATAAGCGCCAACGCTATTTTGAAGTAGACCCAGTTGTCCAGCAAGGGTTCCGACGCCTGCTCCCCTCCGACTGGGAGGAGTGCGGATCGCCAGAAGGCGACCTGAGAAGGTTTTTTGGAGAAGCATCCGAGTTCGGTCTCGGCCCGCGAGGGATAACGATTCCAATCCACGGCAGGGGTGGTGATCGCAGCTTGTTCACGATTACTTCCGACGCTTCCGACCACGATTGGGAACACGCAAGATTCGAATATATGCAGGATTTTCAGGTCCTCGCGGTGCACCTTCACGAAAAAGTCCTCCAACTGGAGGGGCATTCACTGTCTGTGAAAATGCTGTCACCACGCGAACTTGAATGCTTGCAATGGGTCTCGGAGGGAAAGACCACCTGGGAGTGCGCGGTTATTCTTGATCTGTCGGCACACACTGTCCGCTGCTATCTGGAGAGAGCTCGCTATAAGCTCGGCTGAATACTGTTTGCTGGTCTTGCGCCTGATACCCCTGACCAGCTTGTCAGCAGCATCCTTCGATGTTCCGGATTTCTTGTGCATCTTCGCTCCATATTGGCTTCGATGAACCAGAAATCCTCCGTTGTTCAAACCCCTAAATTTGTCCGATGGGCGCTGACGTCAGACAGCATCAAATCGCCACCAGCTTGCGGCGACGTTTGCGAATGCGTTTGAACAGACGGCAGGCCAATAGTGTCATCACAATCGCAAAATAGACCAGCGGCTCCATCGGCCATGATTTGACGAGCAGTATAAAGTGCACCGCCGCCGCCGCAGCAGCGAGATAGACGAAGCGATGTAGCTTGATCCATGATGCCGCGCCCATTCGGTGAATCATCATATTGTTGGAAGTTATCGCCAGCAGCGTCAGCACCACAAAACTTAACACGCCGGCAGTGATGAAGGGCCGTTTGAAGACATCGTTCAGGATCACCGCGATATTCAAGTTCTGATCGAGTACGACATAGGTCGTAAGGTGCAGGAGCGTATAGTAGAAGCACAGCAGCCCGAAGGCGCGGCGGTAACGCACGAAATTGTATCCAAACAGGTCGCGCAGCGGAGTGATCGCCAGAGTGATTATTAGGAACCGCAGCGCCCATAGTCCGAGCGTCTGTTCGAGAACCCGCATCGGATCGGCACCGAGTTGGTCGATGATCCCGAGATAGAAAGTCCAGACAGCGGGGATGAACCCGACCGCATAGACCGCCAGCGGTGATATACGCAGTTGTACCATTCCGGTCCGCCGAGATCCTGTTTCTCTTGCCCCAAGCGCCATGGCTGCTTCAGAAATTCGCCCGCAGATCCATGCCGGCATAAAGTCCGGCAACCTGATCAGCATATCCATTAAAAGGCAGCGTCGGAACGCGTTTGGCGAACAGGCCGCCGCCTTCGCCAATCGGCCGTTCCATTGCCTGGCTCCAACGTGGATGGTCTACTTCCGGGTTGACGTTGGAATAGAAGCCGTATTCACTGGGGGCCTGCATGTTCCATGAGGTCGGCGGTTGCTTTTCGACAAGGCTCATCCTGACGATCGACTTGATCCCCTTGAAGCCATATTTCCATGGAACCACGAGGCGGATCGGCGCGCCGTTCTGATTGGGCAGCGTCTCACCATACAGTCCGACCGCCAAGATGGTCAGCGGATGCATGGCCTCGTCGAGCCGCAATCCTTCGACATAGGGCCAATCCAAAACGGGGAAATATCCACCCTGACCTGGCATTTCCTCCGGGCGCATCAGAGTTTCGAAGGCAATGTATTTTGCACTCCCTAAAGGATTCACGCGCTTGAGGAGGTCTGCGAGGGGGAAACCTACCCATGGGATGACCATCGACCAGCCCTCGACGCAGCGCATCCGATAGATACGATCTTCCAGCGTCACGGTTTTCAGCAGGTCCTCCAGGCCCAACTCCTGCGGCTTTGCGACCAGACCGTCGACAGTGATCGACCACGGTTTGGTCGTCAGCGTATGGGCGTACGCCGCCGGGTCCTCCTTTCCAACGCCAAATTCGTAGAAGTTATTGTAGCTGGTGATGTCTTGAAGCGAAGTCGGATTGATCGAGGTGGGAATTTTGCTACTGACTGTTGTCAGCGGGGCGGCCGCCGCACGTCGGTTGGGAAGTGCCGCTCCAAATCCCAGTGCTGCCGTTCCAAGTAGCATGTTACGTCTGTCGAAATAAATCTTGCTCGGCGTTATTTCCGACGGAGCAATTAGACGAGAATGAGAGTTCGGCATGAAGCTACTTTCTGATATACTGTGCGCGAAGCCTAGGCTGGAGGGGTAATCTTACTTTCGGCCCCCATTGCAGAAAACTCAAATCTCGACACAACTCCGTGTCCGAGAAATTCCGGTTCACCCATCGCGTCGCGTGTCTCCGACAGCAGACAGCGTGGGCGATTCATGTCAAACGGCCCTTTACTTGCGGATGATTGTCAATGTTGCCTCCCAATACCATCGCCGGGGTCATGGTCCTTTCCGAGGTCGAATGCCTCATGATGTTGTTCAGGTCGGGTGTATCAACACGCTGGCTGCCTCATAGAGATATGTTCGCAACAGGCGATCTCTTCATTGCGAGACGCCACCATTGT
>NZ_JBDQQS010000033.1:0-25085 GCF_039888615.1 Hoeflea sp. CAU 1731
GCAATGCTTGAGCTTCTGATTTTGACTGCTGGACGGTCGGGTGAGATCAGAGGGATGGCATGGACGGAGGTCAATTTGGAATCGGCGATCTGGACCATTCCGGCAATCCGGATGAAAACGAGAGTGGAACACCGTGTTCCATTGACGCCGCGATGCAGCGAGATCATCTCGAAACAAATGTCCAGTCAATATGATGGAGTTTTGGTCTTTCCATCGCGTAACGGAACGATGATTAGTGATATGACGCTGACAAAGCTGCTCCGAGACTGGAATGTTGAAAGTGACGTCTCCGGGCGCATAGCGACCGCGCACGGTTTTCGGTCATCATTCCGGGATTGGGCTTCGGAAAACGGTTATCGACGAGAACTAGCCGAGCGGGCTCTTTCACATACAATTCCCAATGCCACCGAAGCAGCATACCACCGCAGCGATCTGCTGGATCAACGCCGAGACATGATGATGGCATGGGAAGCGCATGTATTGTCTTCGTTGAAATGAAAAAAATGCCAATCTGTTCTGGCGAACGCATCTGCCATAGTCGGTAGGTTCAAATCCCTCGCACGCTTTAATCTCCAATTGCTTTTCCAGGCGTCAGCATGAGCGATAAATATCTACATTCGGAATTTTGCTTGGTTTCCAGCACATCGGGTAGCCTTCGGCCGTCAGACGCTCATACAAAGATACTTGATCTCCAGGAAGTCCTCGATGCCGTATTTCGAGCCTTCGCGGCCGAGACCCGAGGACTTGACGCCGCCGAAGGGCGCCTCGGCTGTCGAGACGAGGCCGGTGTTGATGCCGACCATGCCGCTTTCGATTTCCTCGGCCACCTTCCAGACGGTGGAGATGTCGCGCGCATAGAAGTAGGCGGCGAGGCCGAACTCGGTGTCGTTGGCGAGCGCGATGCCTTCATCGATCGTGTCGAACGAGATGATCGGCGCAACCGGTCCAAAGGTCTCTTCAGAGAGAACCTTCATCCCCTTAGCCACGCCCGTCAGCACCGTCGGCTGGAAGAAAGTACCGCCCAAGTCCGAGCGCTTACCGCCAACAATCACCCTGGCGCCCTTGCCGACTGCGTCCTTGACATGATCTTCGACCTTCTCGAGACCTGCCTCGTCAATCAGCGGACCGATCTGCACGCCGTCGTCCATGCCGTCTCCGACCTTGAGCTTGGCGGTGGCGGCAGCGAGCTTCTCGGCAAACGCCGCGGCCACGCCACTCTGCACGAATATGCGGTTGGCGCATACGCAGGTCTGGCCCGAGTTGCGGTACTTGGCGATCATCGCACCTTCGACGGCGTTATCAAGATCGGCATCGTTGAATACCAGAAACGGCGCATTGCCACCGAGTTCGAGGGACAGCTTCTTGATGTCGTGTGCGCACTGCTTCATCAGGATGCGGCCCACCTCGGTCGAGCCTGTGAAGGTGAGCTTACGCACCTTCGGATTCGAGCACATCTCGCCGCCAATGCCCTTGGAATCGGTGCCCGGGATCATCGAAAGGACACCTTTGGGGATGCCGGCGCGTTCGCCGAGCACCGCCATGGCGATGGCTGACAGCGGGGTTTCCTTGGCGGGCCGGGCCACAAAAGTGCAACCCGACGCGAGCGCCGGGGCGACCTTGCGGGCGATCATGGCGTTGGGGAAGTTCCACGGCGTTATCGAGGCGACGACGCCGATCGGCTGCTTGATGACGACGATGCGCTTGTCCATCTGGTGACCAGGGATGACGTCGCCATAGACGCGGCGTCCTTCTTCGGCAAACCACTGGATGAACGACGCCCCATAAGCGATCTCGCCCTTGGCTTCCGCCAGGGGCTTGCCCATCTCGGCGGTCAGGATCTTGCCGAGGTCGTCCTGATTTTTCAACAACAGGTCGTTCCACTTCAGAAGGATCGCGCAACGCTCCTTGGCGGTTCTCGACCGCCATTCCTTCTGCGCCTCAAAGGCAACATCGATTGCCTTCCTCGTGTCCTCGGCGGTCAGATCGGCGACATCGGCGATCTTTTCTCCGGTTGCCGGATTTGTAACCGCGAAAGTCTTCGATCCCTCGACCCATTCCCCGGAGAGAAAACCGCGGGTTTCGAGCAGAGACGGATCGGACAGGTTGAGTGTCATGACTGGGTCCTTTCTTCAGCCGTCTGTCAGTAGGCGGCGCGGTAAATTGCCAATGCGTCGGCTTCGGTCAACGGGCGGGGATTGTTCACCAGAAGCCGGGTCTGGTTCATCGCGTCCGATGCAAGTCTGGGGAGGATATCCTCGGGAATGTTCATCGCCCTTAGATTTGGCTGAAGTCCGCAATCGCGGGATAAATCCGCTAGCCGGTCGCAGAAGGCTGCCGCGCGCTCCTGACCCTCGAATTTTGACAGATCGGGAAAGGCACAGGGTCCAAGTTCGGCATAGGGATGCGGTGATGTGACAACGTTGAAGCGCAGCACATGCGGAAGAACGAGCGCATTCGACAATCCATGCGGGATATGAAAGTGCCCGCCCAAAGGGTAGGCGAGCGCGTGAACGGCCGCCACCGGAGAATTGGCAAATGCCTGTCCGGCGAGCATGGAGCCGAGCAGCATGTCCGCCCGCGCTTCGGCGTCCGAACCCTCATGGACCGCCTTGAGAATCGACCGGCCCATCAGCGTCAACGCCTGAGTGGCTAACATGCGCGAAAGAGGGTTGTTGTTGGCGTTCGCGGAGGCAAAAGCCTCAATGGCGTGCACCATGGCGTCGATGCCGGTCGCCGCCGTGACGTGAGCCGGCAGTCCGTAGGTGAGTTCGGGATCCAGAAGCGCGATATCGGGCAGGATGACTGGCGAGACCACGCCCATTTTCTCGTTGGTTCCGGTCGTCACGATCGAGATTGGCGTGACTTCCGATCCGGTGCCGGATGTGGTCGGCACCAGGATGAGAGGCAGCCGCGGTCCTTTGGCGTTGCCGACACCGTAGACATCCTTCAGGTTTTCACTGCCGAACGCCAGTAGTGATACGAGCTTTGCGACATCCAGCGATGACCCGCCACCCAGACCGATGACCCCGGCGATATCGGCCGCTTTGGCTCGCTCGACCGCCATCTGGATAACGGCTTCAGGAGGGTCGGCCTCAACATCCTTGAACAGTTCCACCGAGACGCCTGTAGAAGCGAGAATTTGCAGCGTCCGGTCTATGATGCCGGTCGACATCATGCCGGGGTCAGTTACCAGCATCACCCGCTCGCCAATTTGCGCCTTTACCAAGTCGCCGATCCTGTTGAGGGCGCCAACGCCGAACTGGATCGACTTCGAGGTGTTGAAAGTGAATGGGTTCATAGCCTTCTCCCTTATTGCGGGCCGTCAGCCCCCGAAACTGAATGCGATCAAGACCGCCAGCGCAAAGCCGACAGCGCCCGTAAGGATGAGAGAGCGCAACCGCTCCTGCTCCACGGCGGACGTGTCCTTCTTCAGACGCAACGGTGGCTCGTAGGGTGGAACGGCGACATGGACGGGGCTCGCCATTTCCATCTTGTAGGAGAGAAACCAGATCAGCCCAAGACCTGAGACCCAGGCGGCGAGCGACCAGGCCCACAGCGAGGGCATGCCGAGAAGCCAGATCGGTCCGCTATCACCTGTCACCAC
Source organism: Hoeflea sp. CAU 1731 (assembly GCF_039888615.1). Classification (NCBI taxonomy): domain Bacteria; kingdom Pseudomonadati; phylum Pseudomonadota; class Alphaproteobacteria; order Hyphomicrobiales; family Rhizobiaceae; genus Hoeflea; species Hoeflea sp. CAU 1731. Next base: position 3,605 of record NZ_JBDQQS010000033.1, read on the forward strand.
GAAGGCGGCATTGCCGAAGATCAATCCCGGACCAACGGCGAGGAAGAACCAGGCGAGCGTTACCGACCAAGCGGTGGACCGCAATCCCCGCGCCTTGTCCGACGTCGACAGCGGTCCGGAAAAGAGCTGGCGGATTTCACGGGCTTCTGACCCCAGCGCGTTGCGGTTGGTGATCGCGGAGATAATCAGGACAGCCGCCACGTTGGCGGCCATGCCCCACAGCGCCGAATGGATCGTCCAAGGCCAACGCCCCCACGGTAGTTCGAGCCCGAAGAAGGACAAAACCTGGTAGCCGAGCGGCTCGGTCAGCAGAACGCCGGCTATGCCGAATCCAACGCCTGTGGCGGCCGCCGGCCGGGTGATCCACGGCAGCCAGGTTACCCCGAGGAGCGGGGTCCAAAGTTGGAAGGCCATCGGTAATGCGAGTGCCGCGAGCGCCGACAGCGTCACAGGCGTCAGGTTCTCCATCAGCATGGCAAGCACAGCGAGAACCGCAATCGCGATGCGGGTCAGAGTCACCGCGCCCTGCTTGCTCAACCGGGAATGAAAGTACGGCCGGTAAACATGTCGAATCAGCCCCTCACCCGCAACGAAAAGCGCCAGCCCGGCGAGGAGCTGCACGCCGGCCGCGACCCCGATGAAGATCCAGGCCGCGAACCATGGCGAACCGGTCTGCAGCGCTGAAAACAAACCGCCGAGCGCGAGGTCGCGATCGACGAGGCCGGCGGCCCCGGTGAGCGCAATGCAGAAGGCGATGATCGCACCGAAGAAGCCGGCCGTTACCCATGTCTGACCAGCCGCAATACCGTTGGGGCTGCGAGTGGAGAGGACAAGCTTGATAATAAGCGGGCTTGCCTGGAATCCCATCAAAGCGAAGGCGAAGCTGAGATTGGCGAGCGCTGTATTGGCGTTCGCCAACTCGCCGCCGCGGCCCAGGCCGGATGTGAATCGGATCACGCCATTGACCGTAAACAGCCCTGCCGACGGGTCACTCGCCGAAAGATCGAGGAGGCCCGCATTCAGTGCCGCAAAACCACCGCTCCAGATCAGCGCGAAACCGGAAAGCGCGACGATGCCGGCGAAGGCGAGAACCGTCTGGATCACGCCGAAAAGGCCGATCGCGCGCATGCCGCCGATCCCGGCGCCAGCAAACAAGATGAACCCAAGCACGACGCTTGCCGACAATCGGCTGACCGCGCCGCCGGTCATCAGTTCGATGAAACCGGCGACGGCCCGAATCTGCAAACCGGCGAAACCCAGCGCAAAGACAAGAGTCACGGCCACTGAAACGACGACGAGGAACGCGCTGTGATAATAAACGCGGAAGATCTCCGCCTGCGACGAGACGCGCATCCTCTCGGCAATGAACCACAGCCGCTTGAAGAACAGGGTGCCGGGCAGCGCGAGCAATACGCCGCCGACGATCAGCACCGGCATCTGGAAACCTTGAGCGGCAATCTGCTGGCTGCCGCCGAGTACGAACCATCCGGTCATACTGGCGCCTGCGATTACCAGAGCCGAGATCCACGGCGAGAGAGCATGCCCAGCGGAAAAGAAGCCGTCGCCGGATAACGAGGAGGTCGACGACACACGCACCCAGTACAGCATTACCGCGATGTAGAAGAGCGCGAAGAGGGGGAGCCAAATGGATGAAGCCATACCTGTCATGCCGCGGGCTTTCCGTCGTCCGCGTGGCGGACATGGAAGCGCGAGAAAGCGCCCCTCAGGCCGTAGCGAGTGGAAAGATAGGCCGGCAGACCAACAGCGAGCAGGGCAAAGAGCGTCAACCCGGACCAATAGTCGGTCGACGACAGTCCGCCAACTGCCCAGCTGGCGATAAAGGCGAGCGCCAGTACTCCGAAAGTCGCTATTCCCAGTGCAGCTTCCCCGGGGCGGAAACCGCAATCGAACACGCCGTTGACTATGATATGGGCGACGAAACCAACTACAATCGTCAGTGTGCCCGCTAGCGATATCATGTAGGAATCACGCGAGAAGCCTTCGAGGATCAGAGCAAGCCCCCCAAACCCGAGCACGGCCCATATCGAGAAGACAAGCACATCGCGCTCGACCGTCGCTGACTTAGACATTCAACGCTCCCCGGTTGGAGACGGCGGGACCAGCTTGTGTCCCCTCGTCCGGTTAATGCTAGGCGGCTGGCGTCTTGCCCTTGCCGCCCGAAGATCCCTTCGAGGGTTTGGGGTCAGAGGCGTTCGGCTCGGAATAGACCACCTTGGAAAGATCCTGGAGCGTATGGGTGCGGTGGATATTATCCGCGCTCATCCCGATTTCGTCCAGAAGTTGATCGACGAAGGGAGCCTGCGAACGATACCGCAGCGCCGAGGATACGACCTGATCGGCGAGGTTGCCATCACGCGGCCCCGTAGCTTCGCCATCCGAACCATCGGAGGGACCCGGCCCTGACGAGAACCCGCCGCCTGAAAAGCCTGGCATACCGTCGACATGCAGTATCTTGATGCCGTCGATCTTCTCCATCGGCTTCACGCTCTCGCGGATGATAGCCGGCAGATTCTCGACCAGCGCCTTGTGCAGACCGCTGCGACGGCTGGCGTCCGAGCGCATGTTCTCGGCCTCGTTGAGCTTCTGCTTGCCCTCGGCCTCGACCTTGTAACGCTCTGCGAGTGCAGCGACGGCGATCCGGTCGGCGTCCGCGCGATCCTTTGCTGCTGCCTTTTCGGCCTCGGCGATGATTCGGGCACGCGCGCCTTCGGCCTCCGCCACCTTCTGTGCTTCCAAGAGTTCGATGACCTTTTGGCGATTCGCGATCTCCGTATCGCGCAGCGTCTGCACTTTCTCCTGCGCTTCGATCATCTTTGCACGGGCGGCTTCGGCGACCGCCTGGGCCTCGGAGCGTTCTTTCGACTTGCCAGCCAGTGCGATTTCGCGCACCTGCTCCTCGAGTTGCAGGGCCTCGCGGCGCTTGATGTCGATGCGCTCGATTTCCTGTTCCATCTCGATGCGGGCTCGTTCCACCGCTTCGCGTTCCTTCAACTTTATCGATTCAATTTCGCGTTCGCGCGCGGCGTTCTCGTTGGCAATCTCGGCCTTTCGCTGGGCGCGCTGGATGGAGACCTCCGCTTCGTGCGAAAGCTTTGCGTACTCCGTGTCGCGCTGGATTTCGAGCGAGCGCTTCTCGGCTTCAAGGTTCTTGGCGCGGACTGCGATCATTGTGTCCTTCTCAATGTCGTTACGCTTTTTCTTCCTGCTCTCGATCTGCTCGGTGAGGATCGTCAGGCCTTCAGCGTCGAAGGTGTTGGACGGGTTGAACAGCGAGATGTCGGTCTGGTCGAGCGAAGTTAGCGAAACTGATTCCAATTCGAGCCCGTCAAGCGCCAGACTTTCGGCCACTTCCTTGCGAACTTCTTTGACGAAGTCTTGGCGATTCTCATGGATCTGCTCCAGCGTCATCTTCGCGGCAGCGCCACCCATGGCGTCCACAAACCGGCCCTGTATGAGATCCTTGAGCTGTTCGGCGTGCATGGTGCGATTGCCGAGCGAACGGGCAGCAGTCGCCACCGCATCGTCCTTGGGCTGTACGCGAACATAGAACTCCACGGTTAGCTCTACGCGCATGCGGTCCTTGGTGATCAGGGACTTTTCCCGCGCCCTCAGGATCTCCAACCGCAGGGTGTTCATGTTCACTTCGGTGATGTCATGCAGGATCGGCAACACGAAGGCGCCGCCCCCCATGACCACTTTCTCGCCCCCGAAACCGGTTCTTACGAAGGAGATGTCCTTCGTTGAGCGGCGATAGAGCCAGTGCAGCAGGTAGGCGCAGACGGCGATGACGATAGCCGCCAGGATGATGATTGCTATGAAATCTGCACCCTTCATTGGAATGTCCCTTCACTTCTGAATTTGGTGGTCCGGATTGCCAGTTGGCATGATAGGCTACGGAGTGCGTCAGACATGGCGCTCTCCTTCGCTGTTGAGCATCGCGGTAGCGAGCACCGCTACACCGAATGCCATCCGGTTGAGAAAATCGGCAATGTTGTAGGCGACCGACAGGGAGCCGTCGTCGACATAGCCGCCGAACGAGGTGATAAAGTTGCCGAGCGGGTAAATCGCCCATCCCACTGTGACGATCAGCCGGAGCCAGAAATAACCACGCTGCACCGACTCGTTGTGTGAGCCGCGCACGGCTTCATCCATCCTGCCGAAGAAGAGTTCGCCGAGGATGTATAGCCAGAAGACCAGCCCTATCAGAAAAGCGAGCGTGGCGTGCATGAAGCCCGCTTCGCCCAGATAGCGTACAAAGACCATCAGGATTGAGACTACAACCAGCCGCCAGAACAATCCCATGCCAAGCTTGCCGAAGAGGCTTGCGAAGAAGAAGAGCGCCAGTACTTGGAGGGGCATCGAGACCGCCCAGCCGACATAGTGGTAGACGACCGGTACGGAACTGTTCGCTGCCCAGGCCTCGCGTGCCTCGTAAACGGCGCCGACGCCCACAAGAGCAGCCAACGCACAGAGTGCGACCGGCAGTTTCCAGCCGGTCTTGACCCAGCCTGTTCCGAGAAGCAGAAACACACTGGTTGCGGCGAGCCCCAGTAGAGCCGTCGAATAACTAGCCGCCGTCAGGTCCGCTGTTTCGAACACTGCCATATCATGTCCTCCCGCCGTCGAATTTGAACCTGAGATACCCAACACTGTTCATGTCTGACCTTTCTAGATTTGCGTCCTGATGTGCGGTGAGCGCGCATACAGCGCCACCATAGGCAGGATCAGCAGACCGAAGATGAATTGCTGCCACTCGAAATCGAGCCCGATACCGATCAAAAAAGAGGATAGGACCTGCAGTACCAGGACACCGATGACGGTAAACCCGTAGCCACCTTGGCCGCCGAGCAGCGACGTGCCGCCGACAACCACGGCCGCGAGCGTGAGGAAGAGATACTGATCGCCCACCCCGATGAAGCCGCCACCCGACCAGCCGAGCAGCAACCCGCCGGTCAACGCGGCGAAAAAGCCGGAGATGGCGTACATCATCACCCAGTAGGTGAGTTCCGAAATCATAACCCGCTTGGCCGATGTTCGGTTGACGCCGAGCGCATACAGATAGCGGCCATAAACGGTCAGTCGCATACCGACGATCAGCACGATGACAATCAGCGCCCAGATGCAGATTACCGGCGGCACCGGAAGTCCGAAGGTTGACCCATTCATTGCGGCGAGATTGGAGAGCCAGTCCGGCACGGTGCCGAACACGTTTCCGCCATAAGCAGTTCCAATTGAAGTTACAATCTGGACGCCGCCGGAAATGGCGAACCCCGTACCCAGCGTCACAATCAGAGCTTGCCCCTGCAGCTTGTAGCTCAGGAAGCCATTGATGACGCCGAGGAGGATGCCGATGACCAATACGATCAGCACCGCGAGCCACGGCGGCACGCCGAGACCTATAAGGTAGAGAAGACCCACATTGGCCGCGCCGATGATGAACGGGATCGATAAGTCGAGACCTCCGAGCAGCGCGACAAGTGTCTGTCCGATAGAGGCAATGCCCAGGAAAGCTGCGAACAGCAGCATCGACTTGATGTTGTTGGCCGAGGCGAAACCCTCAATGTTCATCGAGCCGATAGAAAACAGGCCTGCGAGCACCATGATGCCGATGAAGGCCGAGCGGTTCTCCTGGAAATGACGGCCCAGCGTTCGGGTGAGCACGATGATCGTCAGGATGATCAGCAGCGAAACGACGTTCCAGATGTTGAAGAAACCCTCGATCGTCAGAGACAGGACGAGGAAAAGCGCCAGGATCGCGATCAAACCGAAGATCGCCGGACGGAACTGCAACCAGACCTTTCGGCCCTCGCTAATCTCGCCCTCCGGGACAGGGTTTGCATCCGAGACGAACTGGCCGAGAACAAAGCGCCACCCCCAGACGAAAGCGGCGAGCGTGGCGATGGCCGACAGAATGATCAGCTGGACCGAAAGCCCCTGTAGGAAGCCGAACACCACACCGATTGCCGTGAGGATGATGCCGACGCAGACACCCATGATGGTGGCGGGCAGACCGAGTTTCGGCGGCTGGGCGAGAGTCGTCATCGGCTCTCCTCCGTTGCTGACGGCTCGGAACTATTGGGCGCAAACGGCCCCCCGGCACGCATTAGATAGGCCCCGAACAGCACGAGTGCCGCGACCACCACCGCTACGGCAGGCGCGATCGTCCGGCGGTTGGACTGGTAGACGGCAATGCGTACAAACACGGCAATCGCAATCAGCAGGAGTGCTGCCAGAACCAGCGGCCCGGCTTCTTGCCTGAGTTCCTCGTCCATTGCCGTGGGGGCGGCAACCTCGAGGGGACCGACATAGAGTTCTTCCAACGCAATCGGGGCGATCGGCGCGATCGGCTGCATGACGACGGTATCGTCGACTGGCGCCGTGCGGGTACGCGGATCACGATCGTTGGTCGCGTGAAGGATGACGCCCATCGCCACCACGCCTAGACCTATGAAATAGAGTAACGGCGAGAAATTGTTGATATGGCGCTGGATAAAGGGGATGATCAGCGTCAACAACAAAGAAATCACCAGGATCGAGCCGTAGGCGAGGTTGGTCACGAAGCTCTGAACAGCGCCAAAGTTAAACGTCGCCAGCACAAACGTGATCAGATAGAGGTTGCTCGCGCCGAGGAATGATCCAAACACGCCGCCGCGTCCGCCGGCAAGCGAAGCGCCGCCGAGAACCAACGCAGTGACGGCGATCAGTGTATAGGTGGTGCCCTGAGAAGGATCACCCGACGAGATCAGCCCCGTGAAGGTTATGGCGGCCAACCCGGCGAAGGCGCCGGAGATCAGGTGCGCGCCGATGCGCACAACATAAATTGGCACACCGCTCGTATAGGCCGCCCGCTCGTCCGATCCCATGAGGCGGAGATGCGTGTAAAATGCAGTCTGGGTAAACAGCAGCCAGGCGATGGAGGCGATCACGAGGATAGCAAAGACCGGCGAGAAGATTGACGTTCCCAGGCCCCAGTCCGCCATGAACTGCGGAGCCACGCCGCCCGGACGCGGCAGGATGACGAGGTTTATCCCCGACAACGCCAGGTATCCCGACAGAGAGACAATGATCGGCTGCACACGGATATAGATCACGATTAGCGAGAACAGGAACTGATAGAGCGCGCCGATAAAGATCGCATAGGCGAAGATCGCAATCGGATTGGTTAGGATGCCGGCGCCGTAGAGCTGAATCAGCGTGACGTTGATGAAACCGATCAGAGGTCCGATTGACAAATCGACGGTGCCGCGACCGGAGATCACAGAAGCCATCAGCGCATAGGTGGCCAAGATCAGCGGCGTCGCCACGATGATGGCGCTGCCGATACCAGCGCTTGACATGAGGCTAGGGGAACGTAGGACTGCGAGGCCGAGCAGCAGGAAAAACAGCGTGATCGGGACAAGGAGAAACGGATTCGCACGACCACCCTGGACCAGACGGGTGGAGTCAAGACCGACATTGGCGGGTGCATCGCTCATTGTCCGCTGCCTCCCTGCCTGATTTCCCGTGCTTCGCCTTTTTCGCGGTCGAACTCGACGATTCGTATCGATTTCGGCATCACCGGCACCGCTGACCGAGTAGGCTTCTGGACGGTGGAAACTGACCGTTCTATTTCCGCACATTCGGTCGCTGGGATAAGCGCGGCCGCGCGGTTGCGGCGCTCCATCGCCTCCTGGATTTCCTTAGGAACCTCGACGGAGACCTTTACGCCGTCGATTGCGGTTCGGGCGCCGCGCTGCTCGCCGGGCGTGTTGACGTTGCCCGTGACTGGCTTCAGCCCCCAGTGGCTTTCAAGCCCGCTGCCGTCGGTCTGACCGAACATGGCTTCGAGCACCCGCTTAGGATCAAGCGTGCGGCCATCGAAGGCATCGAATGGCCTACCATCGCGGAAGACGATCACGCGGGTGGCAAAGCCGATAAATTCCTCGAGCTCGGAGGACATGTAAACCACAGACTTGCCATCGCCGGCAAAGGTCCGCAGATGTTTGTAGAGTTCAGTCTTGGCGCCGACATCGATGCCCCGCGCAGGGTCGTTGAGAGCGATCACGTCGGGCCGCATTGCGAAACCGCGACCGATCAGCACTTTCTGCTGGTTGCCGCCCGACAGCGAGGTTATGCGGTCCTCGCGCAGTCCGAACTTAATAAGTAGGTTGTCGGCTTCTCGCTTGAAGATGGTCCCGAGCGTTGGCCAGTCGATGATCGAGAGGATGCCGCCGCGCTTCTTTTCACGATAGAGCGGCATGACCATGTTCTCAAATATCGACAACGAGGCAAAGATACCCTCGCGCTTCCGATCGCCGGAGACATAGGAGATTTTAGCTTCCACCGCGTCGGCAAGATTACGCACCGCATGATATTCACCGTGGTGGTCGGATACCTGGATTAGCCCCGACTTGGCCGGCTCGACGCCAGCGATAGCCCTGATGAAGGCATCCTGACCCTGGCCATCCAGACCGGCGATGCCGACGATCTCGCCGCGCCGGATTTCAAAGTCGAAAGGCTCGGTATCCGGCCACACTGTCACGTTCTCGCCGCGCATGGCGAGACTTGAATCACGTGGCTGCGGCGCCTCATGGCTGTGCGACTTACCGGCATTCTCCTCGCCGGTCATCAGCGCCAACAGGTTCTTCTCGGTAATCTGTTCCTTCTCCAACACACCCACGTCGCGACCGTCGCGCAACACTGTGGCCCGGTCCGAGATCCGGATCAGTTCGGCGATGCGATGGGTAACAATCAGGATGGTCGTCCCATCATCACGCAGGCTGCGCATCTTGGCGAACAGCCGCTCGGTAGAATCGAAATCAAGCGCAGCGGAGCTTTCGTCGAGGATGAGAATGCGCGGATCGCTAACCAGCGCGCGCGCGATCGTGATCCACTGTTTGAGGCCGAGCGGCAGCGTGCCGGCGATGGCGAAGGGATCGACCGGTTCGCCAGCCAGTTCTTGCATCAATTCCGCGGTACGGGTGACCTTGTGCTCCTGGGACGTGGATTTGGAAAACAGGGCGTCTGAGCCCATGAAAATGTTATCGACCACGGTGCTCTCGTCAGCCACGAGGACTTCCTGATAGACCGTGGAAATACCAATGGCCTTACTTTCGGCGGGGGTCGAGGGGGTTTCTCCGAGGATGGAGACCGTCCCACCGTCAACCGGCAGGATGCCCGATACCACCTTGGCCATTGTGCTCTTGCCGCAGCCGTTGCCGCCGACAACTGCGTGAATTTCGCCGGCGCGCGCGGTAAAGTTCACGCCGTCGAGCGCCCGGGTTGGCCCGAAGAACTTCTTCACATTGCGCACGATAATCGTCTCGCGACCCTGCGCTGTCTGTAAATTTTCAACGGTTGCGGACGACATTTTCGGATCGAATCCTAACAAGATGGGCGCATTGAAGTGTGTTTCCGGGCCGCCAATCGGCGACCCGAAGCGATATACTGGCGGAATTACGGTTTGTACTGGGTCGGATCCGCCGGGTTGACGAAGAACTGGTTGAGGTACTCCGTCGAACCCCACATGTCCTGGCCGACATTGTACCAGTTCTGCGCGTTCTCATCGCAATCCTCGGGAAGGATATCCTTCAGGTCGTCATAGGTGATGACTACCGGATCGACGAGAACCGACTGCACCTTTGGGCCCTGCCCCTGCAGCGTACGCATCATGATGCGCCAGATCAGGTTGACGTCGTCGGCGGGCGGCCAGGTCTGAACGGCGGCCGAGATCAGGTCCGGGTTCTTGCGCCAAGTGCAAAGCGCACCCAGTTCGCCACCAACGGCAACCTTGACGCCTTCGCGACCGGACTGTTTGAGCGCACGCAGCACGCCCATTTCCGCTGCCGACTGGACGACGATGCCATCAAGCTTACCGGGATGGGTGGCGAGCCACTTCTGCACTTCACCCTGTGCCACCTGGTCGGTCCACATACCGGCGATCGAGCCGACTACCTTAATACCGGGCGCCGTTGCCAGCCCCGCCTTCACGCCGCGGTCTTGGCTGTCCGAACCGGACGTGCCGGGGATGCCTTCGACGACCAAAACGTTGCCTTCGCCACCGAGTTCCTCGGCCATGCGCTTTCCGATTTCGAAGCCAGCAACCTGATAGTTGACCGAGGAGTTCACCGCGGTCGGTGCGGTGAGGTACCCGGTCATTGAGAAGACCGGAACGCCTTTGTCAAAGGCATACTGAACGGTCTGATTGAGCGCTGTCGGGTTCGAGCAGCATACGAAGATCGCGTCGACACCCTGGTCGACCAGCTGCCGCATCTGCTGAATCTGGGTCGAATCGTTTAGGTTCGACTGAGTGACGATCACCTCGTCGATGAGCCCGAGTTCCTTCCACTTCGGGATGATCTCGTTCTGCAGCGGATCCATGGCGTTGGCACGCCAAGTGTTGCCGGCGTAGGACGACGCATAACCGATCTTCCATGGCGGCGGGTTCTTGGCCTTGAAGTCACGCAAGGGGCTCGGCCCGACCGGCTGTGACGGATCGAGCATTTCGGGATTGTAGAGACGCTCGGCGACGTCAGGATTGATCTCGTCCACGCCCTCAGCTTGGGCGGTGATCGCGCCGAAGGCAATCACGCCCGCGGCCAGTGCCATTGATTTAAGATACTTCATTTCGTGTCTCCTCTTGATGGAAATTCAACCTCTAAGCGGCACGCCGCTGCGGGACGTTGCAATGTTGCCAACGCCCGTTCTTCCCACATTCGCCTATCCTCCCCTTTTTGCGGCCCCTCGGGGTCGTCAGTCGTAGAAGTCGCCGGGAGCCTTTCGGAAGGTCTCCCAATTGACCGGATCATGACCGGTCACAATCATGGCGCTGGTGTCGCTTGCAATGCGCCGTAGCTTGGCTACCGAATTGGCCGCATCGGCAGATGAGACGACAAGGCCAGGCAATGCCTTGTTCTCCCAATGATCGAGCGTGTAAGCAGCATCGATGGTCAGAAGCACTGGGCCGGTTCGCGGCAGCGTAACCAGGAAAGACTGGTGCCCCGGCGCATGGCCCGGCGTGAAAATCATCCGGATGACGCCATCGCCGAATAGATCGTAATGGTCGGTGTATTCACCACCGAGAAACTTCCAGTTCAGGCCCGGCCGGTCGAAGTCGGCACGGATATAGGCGCCGGCTGAGAACCAGTGTGGCTTAAACGCATAGTCGTACTCGGCGCGCTGGCAGATGATCTGGGCCTTTGGGAAATGGCCGATCGCGCCGGTGTGGTCGAGATGAAGGTGGGACTGCAGCACGTAGCGCACTGATTGCGGATCCACACCAACCGATTTCAGCTGATCGACGCAGTTTTCCGACACCAACATGACCGGATCATAGGCGTCGACGACCGCGCCCCAGTGACCGCGCTTGTCGATCGCCGCCTCAACTGCGTTGCCACCGTCGATGACAACGTTGCCAGCAGGGTGCTTGATCAGGAACCATGGCACCGGAATCTCGAAATCGCTCTCGCCCTGGTTCATCTTGATGTATTTGACCTTGGTCTTCAGCGTTCCGGTCTGGAACATGTGAAGCTCGATGCCCGAAGAATTGCCGCGTTTGCGTCGTGTAGGCTCTTCCTGCATAGAGGAAAACCGGGGGCGCGGAGCCAGATTGCTCGCACCGGAATCGGAGCGAAGCGATTTCGAGTCCGAATCAACGCGTTGCCCCTTGTCGTCAAATTCGATGATCTTCATTCAAATATCCCCGGTTCCCTGATCCCGTATTCCCTCGGCAAGCCTCACGTCCGCTCATTGATGAGCCTGAGCGCTTCCTTCAGATACACGGCGAAGAGCGGATGGTTCTCGGACATCGGGAAGTGGCCGATATCTTCCATTTCGATGTAGATGCCGCCCGGGATCTGCCGGGCCGTGGCCTCGGTTGCCTCCGGCGGTGTCAGGTAGTCGTAGGTACCGGTCATCATGATAACCGGGCAGCGGCTGGTATCGATGTTGCCGAGCTTGCCGCGCAGATCGTGGTCGACCGAATAGAAATAGAGATCGCCTTTGAATACTTCCGAACCTTGCGTGTAATAGTGCCAGGTCAGCCAACGATCCTTGTCCGGGCTCTGCGGAGCCATCAGGTCCCAGACGCCGGAGCCGCAGACCTGGGCCGCATTGGCATGCGGATGTCGCCACCAGTCGAGATAGAAACCTGGGGCATGCTCGGCCGCCTCCACCGGAATAACCGCGCGGTAGCGGTCTGGATAGTGCAGCGCCAGCTGCAGCGCGACGTTGCCGCCGAAGGACGAGCCCATGAAGATTGGGTTTTCAAGTTCCAGCGCATCGCAGAAGGCGTTGATGAAGTTCATGTAATGCTCGGCAGTCAGCCGATACTCCTCTTTCCACCACTCCTTGTTGAGGGGCGGATCGGACTTGCCATGTCGGGCAAGGTCGTATGCGATCACATCGTAATCGGCGGTGAAGTCAGGATCCTCGAGAAGGTCGCGCCACTGGTGGTTGTGGCAACCGGCAGTGTGCTGGCAAACCAGCGGGATGCCCTCGCCGTTACGCAGATAGAAAACCTTGTACTCGTAGCCATCGACTTCGATGGTGACATAGCGCCCGATTACCGGCGAATGCTTGGCCATGGGGAACTCCGTGACATTTGCGGGGGCGCCTCATCGGCGCTGGACATTCAAACGCGCCGGATCAGACCGGCACGCCAACCTTGCGAAGCAGTTCGAACTGGACTGTAAAGTTCCGGAGGTTTTGCATCAGGACGAGGTGATTGCCCTCGAGCTTGAGGTCGCGGCGGAAGCTCGCCGACCAAATCCCGTGATACATTGGTTCAGGAACGGGCTTTGCGAATCCGCGCCATGTTTCAGGGCTCGCCCGGAGAGCGAAGTCGTAGGAATCCATCGGACCCGGATCGATGTTGATCTCGTGCACTTTGCCGTCGATCATTCGGACGATAACTTTCGCCAGCCCCATGTCCCACAGATAGGTGCAGGTGAAGTAACGCGCCATCGCGCCAATCGTCGGGTCACGATCAGAGGCTTCGCTGAACCTGACGGCCCAGTCCCGAACACTCATAACCATGCAACTCCTCCCCGGCCAATTGTTTTTGGAGAATTGCGCTTCGCCAGAGTCTCAGCCTTGAAACCAATTCAGTTTTCTGGCAGTTGTTCTACATGCTGAACGCAATTCAGTATGCAGAACCGTATCCATGTGAGCTCCAGACTGTCAAGGTGATTTTTGAAAAAGCCGGTCGATCCCGATACTCAAATAAAACCATCTGCAACGAAGCTGGTGCCAGCGGTTGAAAGGGCGACGCGAATCCTCGATTATGTCGCGCGAGCAAAAAACTATCCTGGCCTGTCTGATCTGGCCCGAGAACTCGGAGTTGCAAAGAGCTCGGTCCACACTCTATGCCGCACACTTGTCGAGCTCGACCTTTTGATACGCAGATCGGACCAGACCTACCAGCTCGGACCTCATCTGATGCGTTGGTCAAATGCATTCGCTCAACAATCGGACGTTGCAACAGAATTTGCGTCACTGTGGGACAAGGAAACCGGCATGCCGGGAGCCACGATCACGCTCACTGTTCTGGACGGCGGCGAGGTTGTCTATATCGCAGCCCGCAATTCGCAAGTCAGCCACTCACTCATAGATTTCCGCGCCGGCATGCGCCTGCCCGCCGCTTTCACGGCGACAGGAAAATCGTTCCTCAGTTTCATGAGCGAGTTCGAGGTCAAGCGGCTCTATTTAGACGGGCTTCCGCACCCGCGCACGCCTCATTCTGTGCAATCTATCGACGTTCTCTTGAAGCAACTTCATGAGACCCGTCAGCGCGGCTACTCGATCGACAATCAGGAGGTCGCGGAAGGAATCATCTGCTTCGGCGCCTCGGTGCTGGATTCTCGGAATATGCCAATCGCGGGCGTCGCCGTTAGCCTCTTGGCGGAGGAAGTAACCCAAAACGAGCGCGAAGAGATCATCGCCAATATCCGACGGATCGCCACCCGTCTGTCTGCCCGCATGGGCGCAGATCTGGATCGTGCTCGCTTATCTTGACGAGCAAGATCAAGCTCAGCGCTCCCATGTCGGAACAAGATTTTCTGAAGGTGTGATCAGAAAGGGCTCTTGACAGCTTCGACTTCGCCGCTATCCCGAAGCATCAACAAGATGCGGGTCCTGGAACTGGCGCGCTGTGAATGGATCGAGTGGCGCGAAAACGTTATCGCGCTTGGTCCCAGCGGCACGGGCAAGACACATGACGCGCTTGGTCTTGGCTTGGCCGCCTGCCAGAGGGGACTCGCCATCGGCTCCACCACGGCCGCGGCATTGGTCAGCGAGATGATGGAGGCCCGTGACGAGCGGCGTCTGCTCCGCCTCCAGAAGCAGATGGCTACCTGCAAGCTCCTCATCGTCGACGAGCTGGGTTTCGTGCCGCTTTCCAAGACCGGCGTGGAATTCCTGTTCGAGCTAATCTCCCAGCGTTACGAACGCGGAGCCACCGTGATCACCAGCAACCTGCCCTTTGACGAATGGACGGAAACACTGGGGCCGGAGCGCCTGACCGGCGTGCAACTCGACCACATCACTCACCAGGTCAAAATCCTCGAGATGAACGGCGAAAGCTACCGCCTCGCCCAAAGCCGCGCCCGCAAGGCGGGCAGAAACCTCTCACAAAACGCCGACACCGCGAGCGCGAAACTCTGGTCTGGCTACGCCTTCCCGGCGTTCCACGCTCGCGGCGCCCAGTGGTCGACTTTTGCTCGGCCGTTGACAATATGGTGCTTAATTCTAAGGCGCTGGGAGTACGTCATAGCACGGCGGGGCTACGGCCTTGCCCAGCGTCCTTACCGAACGATGCAATCGCTCCTCGTCCACCTTTATGTTGGAAGGAGCCAGTATTTCAGCAAATGTAGGCCACCAATTCAACAGGTCGGCAAAATGACAGTGCTGACCCAAACTTGATTCATAGTCCCTCCCGCATTTTTGAATCCATCCCAAACAACATCGCAAGTTCGACAATATTCGCTACCTGAAGTATGCTCTCCTGTAGGCGGAACAACCGCAGACGGAGAAGGGGTATGGCATCAGATGCAGAAGTTATTAAAGCCATCGGCAATTCCTGGGGAATAATGTACGGTTCACCAGTGAGCAGTCGACAGTTCTATGTTTCAAACATCAAGCCAATCAGAAAGATCCTCCAAAAGGAGCAGGCTGCGATTCGAGCGTCCGGTGGTGTGCAACGCAAGATAACCGGCACGGCTTTAATACCGCTTTTGTCATTGAACGGCCCCTCCGCGACTGTTCCCATCGAGATACTAATTGGAGCCAGTGCTTCGACCACCGGCCCGAGTGATGGAGAAAACGCGGCACTGTACCAACCACAGTCCGGTTACATTCTTATCGCAATTGGAGGCGATGGGGTCAGTCATATCAGTTCGCCTTCTGATGGCGGCGACGCGGTATGTGTGGGCGCAGGCGACAGCTTGATTATTGCACTCGGCGGACACGCGGCATCTCCATCCAACCCGACCCCCATGCCATTGGGAGCGACTGGAACAACAGGTGGCGACGGTGGAAATGCCACAGCGGTGGCAACGACAGCGGGCTCGGTGATTCATGCATATGGTGGAGATGGCAAGCGCGGGAGTCTCGGAGGTAATGGACGCCGTTCCACGTGGTATCGATCGTTCATTCGTCCGGGCATCAACGGAGATGATGGGGATGGCGGAGATGCCTTAGCCTATTGTGGTGATCATTGCGATTTGCTGGCCAGGGGTGGTGGAGCACCCACGCCATTCCGGCCCCGTTACTCAACTCCCGGAGCATCCGGACAAGGTGGAAATGCCACTGTTGTTCACGGAGCGAACGACGTTCATGTATTGGCGTGTACCAACGGACTTCCGACCGGTGGCAACGGTACCGATATCACTATTTGATCAGGAAACTCTGTCATCTGGTATCCAAGCCCTTTGAGCAGTGCTGGGTTTTCATCGACACCTATCCACTTCCAATTCCGCGCGGCGAGATTGCCGCCATTCGTTTTTGGTCAGTTCGCATTCGCCGTTGAGGGTGCGGGAGACATTGCCTATCCCTCAACAAAAGGGACAGGCTAACCCAAAATCGGGAACATCTCAGGGGAAGAGGTCAGGCCTTAAAGGAAGTCAATCTGCAGACTGACAACCTTTTAACGCGTTGTCGATGGAAAGACAGAAGCAGCCGGCCAGACGCTCTGTGTATTCGATATGAGCATTGCTAGGATTTTTCATACAATCGTCCAATTCATCACCTGCCCCACGTGCTGAGAAATAAATTGCTTGTTTTGCGATTCTTTACGAACTGCACGTTGCAGCCTTGGTGAGATTATTGTCGATTGTGTCTTCATGGATTGCGCAAATAAAGGTGACGGGAACGTGATGCTGCTCACGGTCATGATACCTGCTGTGGCAATCGTTACTGTAATTGCACTTGCAGCAATACTGGATTTGATAGTTCTGGTCACGGGTTTAACTCCAATAATTGTTTTGTGGATGTGTAAAGGCCAACTGAGTGTCGCCAAGGTTACTTGCAAGGCGTTGCTGACAAGTTGCAGGTGATTTTGCCAGGAAACTGGCTATCGGCGCCTCAAGTGAAATGCTTGTTTTTGGCATTTTTATAGAAGCTGTATTTCATGCCGTGTTCAGCCGCCGCCAGCTTTTCTCAGGCATCTTTAACGCCCTTTTGAGCGCCTGCTTTGTTTGGGTGGTGCCATCTGGCTCGAATTTTGCCGGATGCACACATTTTGACATTTGCAACAGGCTTGCCATTGGCTTTACAGGTCCAAACCTTTTTACCGTTGCCTTGATGAAACTTGCTGTTGCAATCAAAACTGGTTTGTTTTGCTTGACCCCATTTACCGTAGTTCATGCCATGCTGGATTACGGCTTTCTTCTCCCAACGACCAACAGCAGAGTTTTTCGCCTGCTCTTTTTGATAATAGGACTTGCCGGAGAGGCCAAGCATTGGCTTTACGTCGTTTGCGGCAACCGCTTGCGTTACGCCACCAAGTGAGCCGACCCCACCGATTACGGTTGCGACGGCGATTGCTGTAAGTGCGTTAGTGAAGGTTTTCATGTTCATGCCTCCTAAATAACCAGAATTTTTCTGGTGTTTCGTGAGCGCCTGAACACCTTTCTAAATCGCAGCGACTGGGTTTTTGCTGAATAGGATATTCGTATCCCATTCATATGAATGACAAATCATGCTTTAGTGCAGCGTGGGCGAGAGTGCGGAAGTCGGAGCGGCCCTGCCGGTGTTCGATAAACTTGTCATCGTGATTACAAGTCGTGTCGGTTCGGGTGCCTTGGCCGGGTGCGTCGCCATGCAACTGCCCGATACGTGCCTCAAGACGACGTTGTTCGCCACGGGTGGCGGTTCGCATTTTGTCGAATGATCCGCTTGGATGACCGTTACCTTTGTGGCCACATCATGCTTTTATTTGAGTTCCTCGCGGCGATCGTTATGGAAATCACTTTTGCGAAAAAGTGAACAAATATTTCAAGACAAAGGAACTAGGCGAAATATCATTCTTCCAACCCTCTGATCGCCGGATCAATCCACCGATGCATCATCTCTTCCATAACTCCGTTTTGTTGCGCAAGATCCATCCAGTAGTTTAAATATTCTGCCAGCCCATCGGAATTTGGTGGCATAAGGTATCCGAATAGAAACCGGAACGCCGTATTGCGCGGCACAACTGCTGAAAATCCTTGATTGGAGATGGCCCAGGCATTTGCCTGCTCTAGCGTCCAGATGGCGGCATCCACTTCTGGCATACTAGCAAGGTTATGGTAGTTTTCGACGATATTGATCGTCGCTGAGGGGAAACTGCGTCTGGCAAGCGGAACGAGAACGGGGTCGTCAAAAACTGCGATCGTTAATCCCTCAATTGATCCGATAGTCTCTCTTGATGTGAATTCTTCAATCCTGTTATTGCGGACGATGAGGGCAAACGGACTCTGGTAATATGGATCGCTGACGGTTAGCGCATCAAAGCGCGCGTCTGTTATGTAAATTCCACCAATCGCAACATCGAATTTCCTGTCCGTTAAATCGTTCGTGAGTTGCTGCCATTCGAAAGGTATGAATTCCAGCTCAACGTTCATGCTTTGGGCAAAACGGTAAATCAGTTCGACATCGAAACCTACAGCGTGCCCCCGAGTATTTTCATAAGAAAATGGAATGACTGCAGGATTGTATCCAACCCGCAAGATGCCTGAATGTTGGATATCGTTGAGAGTGAACACTTCCGCGGATGGATGGGGTCTCGTTACCAGCGAACGTGGTCCAATTAAGGTATTGGCATCGCTAAAATTCTGGACTTCTTGAGGTAAACCCATTGACATATAACTGACGTCCGAATGCAGTTTGATAGTTGTGTCGCCCCAATAACCTATTGACCATATGCCAAAGAGCGCTGTTGCTCCGACCCCTATCGTTAGTAGAAATTTCCTAGAATCAAATCGTAGCCTTCCATAAAATGCGAAAGTTACGAACAGCGTGATAAATGCGAAACCGGAAACGGAAGCAATTACTTGTGCGTAACGGGTAATTGACATGGTCTCGATATAGAGAGTGGTTGCATCAGCCGGCATGCCAAGCCAGTTAGCCATGAATGTGACAGCACTTATCGAGGAGGTTGGCGAACCGATGCCGGACATCAGTGTCACAAAAGGCAGTTCCAACAAGTGCTGCGGCTCAAGATAGACCGAATAATAATAGGCAGCATAGAAAAGAAAGATCAGAATGAAGAAGTTGCCGAGTTGCGCCAGCGGATAGCTGACCGAAAGAGTTGTCTGAATGATTTCGTTCTGCTCATCTTCCTTGACGCCTGGGGTGTGTCTGCGTGCAAAGGATTCTGCGGCAGCCTGGATCATTGGCAAAGCCGCCACGGACAACGACGTTACGATTGATATAATGAACGCCATTCGAAGTGACGACAGTATTTCAAAGTACCGCAATGGAAGAAAGACTGTTAGCAACATGGGAAGGATCCATAGTGCCAAGACGAGAGCAGATAAGCTGACTACAAGTACATAGATAGACATCGTTGCATAGCCGGTAACGCTCATGGAGCTAATAGATTTGGCAAACAACGCACAGACACCAAGCGGCGCGAGATAAACAATCCATCCCCATATGCGCACGCACGCTCTTTGAATAATTTTTAGTATTGTCAGCAGGCTAGTCGGTCGGTCACTCCGTTGCACGGCGATACCGAATATTACTCCCATGAGCACAACAGATGGAATGTAATTTTGACTTAAGGCCTGGAAGAGATTGTCCGGCACAAGAAGATCAATCAGGCTCCCGCCGCTACTCGTATTTGATGGAATAGTGCCGGCGAAATCCACAACGGACGGATGGCTAATAAGTGGTACAGTGCTGGCGATAATTGCAATGACAGCGAATGTCGCAACCCAAAGAGCAAGATAGATAAGCCAACTTTTTCGGAACAATTTTTGCGCCGTTTCCGGTGCCAGTTGACCAAGACCAAGAATTAGCGAGGAAACAAGATAGGGAAGAACCACAACTTCCATAAGTCGCACATAAACGTCACCAAACGGACTGACTATTGAGGTTAAAAATGGGCTTTGGGATCCTATAAAAATTCCCAATAGGCCTCCAAGGAGAACCATTATTGGCAAGAAGGCGGATCTCAACGACTATAATTCCCGAATATCAAAGTGAACTACACCAGACCGTAGCAACGAGAGTTGATTGATACAATAAGTTTGATCAACCAAAATTAACTTGAATGAATCCTACTTGCTCCACAGTTTCGAGGTCTACAATTTAAGGCGGATGTGGGACATTTGGCGCCTGCGCCTAGCACTACTTTGGCAGTTTGCTTATTTTCTCCATCGTAATCGGATGCGACAGTGCGGACATCGCTCTGGCGGCGGCTTCGGTGTGAGCGCGGCGATGACGGCGCGTCGCACGGCCGGCATGCTTGGCTGTGGCGGTCCGGCGGGATTTCTTTTTTTCCCGATCGGCCTGAGAGAGGCGCCGGTGTTGAAGGAAGGCATAGGCAATCATGATCATCAGCGCATGGCGATGAAGGCCCTGCCAGGAACGCCCCTCGAAATGATCGAGACCGAGTTCCTCCTTCATCTGTTGATGGGCCTGTTCGCAAACCCAGCGCGCCTTGATGGTGGCCGCAAGCGTCTTCAGGTCCGTCTCGCGGGGAAGATTGGAGAGGTAGTATTTGCGCTCGCCGGAAGATCTCCATTCGCCAACCAGCCATGCTTCTTCGCCCGGCATGTGCTGCTGGCCCTTGTCGTGGATGCGCTGCGGCGGCCCGTCGGCGACGCGAATGCGCGTGGCAGCGAAGGACGCCTGAAGCGGCCCTTTCGTTGCCTTGCGCCAGCTCAGCTTTTTCCACTCGGCATCGGCGAGCATGGCTTCAGCAGAAACAGAGAGCGTGTCGGGGATCGGGTTTTTGCGCGGACGACCGCGGCCGGCGACCGGAAAGATGAGAGAGACGTCGGCCGGATAAACCTTCTGGTGCTTGGGGATGCCCACGGCCCAGACGAGCCCGCGGGCACTCAAACCTTGGCGAAACGGCGCCGACAGGCCGTAGCCGGCATCGGCAAGAACCGTCCCGAAACGCACGCCTGCGGCCGTCAGGCGGTCGATCTCGTCGAGCGCGATCTGAGGCTTGGTGCGTGGCAGAAGCCGCTCTTCAGGGACATGGGCGCGCTTCATGCGATCCGGGTTACCCGTCCAGCTCTCCGGCAGGAACAGCCGCAGGCCCACCGCCACGGGAACCTCGTCGCGCGCCAGCGTCAGCGACACCAGCGTCTGGCAGTTGGCTCTCTTGCCGAGGGCGGAGGCATATTGCGGCGCTACCCCGACCGAGCTGGCGCCCTTCTTTGGTAACGCCGTATCGTCGATGACCAGAACCGCGGTCTCGCCGCCCACCATGCGATCCGCCTGGCGCGCCAGTTCCTCCTCGAGTGGATCCGCGTCCCACACGCCGCTCGAGATGAAGTGATGCAGCCGGTCGTAGCGGTCGGGCGCCAGCCGAGCCGCGATCGGCTCCATGCTCTTGCGCTCGCCCGGCCCGATCAATCCGGCCACATAGAGAGGACACATCTGCCGTCGCCGCTTGTGCCCCAGTCGCACCAGGAACGGTTCAAGCCATTGCATGAGCTCATCATTCCAAACCGCCATCGTGCACTCCTGTCGTTTTCGGAGCGCGCAGCTTCACGCCAAAATGGATAATGAACCGTTAATCTGCCAAAGTAGTGCTAGGGTCAGGACTCATTAAACGAGCCAGAAGATTACGGTTGCCGCGATTGTTATGGCTGCGAAGAAGGTGTCGGCGCAGCGGTCGTAGCGGGTGGCGATGCGTCACCAGTCCTTCAGCTTGCTGAATGTGTTTTCAACCTTATGCCGTTGTTTGTACATCGTTTTGCAGTATTCGGCGGGGTTCTTGCGCTTCGCTCGTGGTGGAATGCATGAAGCAATTCCCTTGGCCTTGAGT
>NZ_JBDQQS010000034.1:0-17578 GCF_039888615.1 Hoeflea sp. CAU 1731
CAAGGTCGCCCTGCCTCGCTCACCTGTTGACGCCAGCCTGCTCACTGAGCTGAACCGGGTTGGCGTCAATCTCAATCAGATCGCCCGCGCGCTCAATCGCGGCCGTGATGAGGACCCGCACCATTTGGGGCATATCCTGCACCAGCTCCACACGCTTCTTGAGAAGGTCGGTCGGTCCTATGGTTCCTAACGTTGCCAAGGCCGGGTCGAGCTTCAAAGGCGCGTTCGCCTACTACCTGCACGACAAGCGGATCGAGGGCGAGGCTATCCGCGACACGTCCGAGCGCGTGGCATGGACGGAGACGCGGAACCTCGCCACTGATGATCCCGAATTATCCGCTCGGATCATGGCGGCGACGGCAATGGACCAGGAGCGATTGAAGCGCGAGGCCGGCATCAAGAACAGCGGCCGGAAATCCTCGAATTCAGTCTATGCCTATTCCCTTGCCTGGCATCCCGACGAGACCGGCAAGATCGATCGCACTGAAATGCTCCGGGCCGCCGATGAAAGCTTGCGAGCGATCGGCGCGCAGGATCGCCAAGCGGTCATCGTCGCCCATTCCGACGAGCCGCACCCCCATGTCCATGTGATACTCAATCGCGTGTCGATGGAGGACGGCCGGATGATGCCGACCAGTAACGACTATAAAAAGCTGGACGCCTGGGCGCTTGCCTACCGGCGCGAGCGCGGTGAGGAACAGCTTTACTGTCCGGCCCGCGCCGAGAAAGCCGAGGCGATCAAGCGCAAGGTCGCCGGCGAGAAAGTCGAGTTTGTTCGCGGCGAGAAGACAACGCCGCGAGCGATGGAGCCCGACTTTGCGAAGGCGCGCGCCGCCAATGACAATTCGGCCCTGGCCGCACGGGATCAGCAAAAGGGCCTGAATGCGGAGCTGAGCGCCAACGCGCGGACCATGAAGGAGCGCCACGCAGCCGAATGGTCTGATCTGACGCGCCGCTACCGGGAGAAGAAGGCTGAGATCGACACCCAGGCCAAGGCCGCGATCGAGCGGACGAAGGTGGCGATCGACAAGCAGTATGAGCCGGCGCGGCGCAGCCTTCACGCGGGCCAATACGAGGAGCGACAAGCCTTCGATGCACGGGAAACCCGCCTCGCCGGTAAGATCAGGAATATGATCGACGCCATTCGGCATCGGAAGGTTTCCGGGGCGGTTGACGAGGATCGCGGCTGGACGGCCGCGAGCTTCAATTTCCTGACCAGTCAGAAGGCTAGGGCCGCTGCGCTAGAGCGGCTTCACGCCGTCCAGGCGCGCGACCTGACCCGGCAGCAGCGTGCGGAAATCGGCGCGGCGATCGCGGGCATCAAGACCGATCGGACCGCTCTACTCTCTTCCACACGGAGCGGATTCAATGCCGAGCGCACCGCGCTCATCGAGCGCCAGGCCGGCGAGCGGGAACAGATCAGAAAGGGCTGGCAGCAGCGGCGCAAAGAGGTGGCCAGGGTGTTTGATACCTTGCGCCGATCGGCCGAGGTCAGGAAAGCCAGAAAGGCGCGGCAGCAGCCACGCCACGCTATGAAGCAGGAAAGCACCCGCGCCGAGCACAAAGCCGCCAGTGAGGGCCGCAGAAAGTCAACGGGCCGAAGCAGGACGAGGAAGCGAACGCGGGGCGACGATTAGTCGGCTGAGATCGACCACACCCCTATTCCGTCGCGCTCTTTCTCAAGTCGCCGCTGCGTTTCCGGAAAAAGCGGCGACATGAAGAACACATATCGGAACCGTTCAGGCCGGCTCGCGAGCTTTGTGAGGTCGCCGATCAGCTTCCGATTGTTCTCAGGGCGTACGGCGGCGAACGTCTCTGCCCCCACAACGCCAGGAACCAAACTCTCAATATCAAGCGATTGTTTCGGCGCATGTGCGCCCGGCGCAAGGCGATATCCTTCCGCTTCTGGGTGCCATTCAAGAAGCAGTCGCGCGGCTTTGAGGGCGACCAGATATGTGAAGGTTTGATTGACTTGCTCGATCAGGTTCAGCGCCCGCTGTTCGATTGGGTGCCATCCGATCGGATCGAATTTGATGCGGGCGAGCGCCTTGAGGGGATCGTCGGGCAGATCAAGGAGGGCCGCGCTTGCTTGCGCGGCGCTAACCCTGATTTTGCTAATCTGCACTTCGATCTCATCGATAGTGTGAACGTCAAAGATCATATCGAGGCTGGGTATCCGTCAGGGAACATTAAGCCCCCTGCCCTTTCTCGCGCTCATAAGCGTCCATCATCATTTCGAGCAGATCGGCGTATTTGTAGCGCTCCGTTTTCTTGAGCCCACGGAAACGATCGAGGACGGCCTTCGGCCCCTTGATGTTGAGCTGGTCGTCATCAGGCGCTTGCCTGCTTGGGAACTGTGACGCCTCGTCAATCGCGCGCTTTTCGCGCTCCTGCGAAATCGCGGGCATCCGCTGCGCAGGACGCGGCTTGAAATCATCAAGGCCGCTCAGTGTATCCATCGGCAGGCTTTGCCGTTCACCCGCACTCATTATGCGACCTCCTGCGCTTGCGCGTCATGTAGCGCTTTGAGCTTGCCGATCACTTCCGAAGCAAAGCCCTGGACGTTCGCAATCGCCTTATCGAGATTGTTGACCGTTTTCGGGCTAAGCGCGCGAACGCTGCCGCCGGTCGTGAAGATCGCGGAGTACGCGTCCCGTTCGTCGATCTCGCTTAAGAAGGTATCGATCGACGGGTTATCGCGGAACTGGCCGGCGATATGTCGCGAGGTCCGAGATTTCACGTATTTGGTCTGCGTGAACAGCACGGCATAGGGAATCTGTCGGCGCACGGCCTTCATCTCGCGGTGTATTTCCTGAATGATGTCGAGCGCTGCGAGCGCGTCTTGCTGCTGCTCCTTCATCGGCACGATCACGAAATCAGATTGGCCGATGGCGTAGCTGGTAAGCCGTGACGCCACGCCTTCCAGATCGATGATGACGAACGGATCGCGTGTTGCCGCTTCCTCGATTTCGTCGAGGATGGTTTTTTCGCCCGCGCTCGTGACCACGGTTAGATTGGCCGGCGGCGCGGATTTACCGTCCTTCGGCTCGGCCCACGTTGTGATGGGCCGACGCGGATCAGCGTCGATGATGGTGACGGGGCGGCTTTCGGCCAGCTCACACGCCAGCAGGAGGGCGCTTGTGGTCTTTCCGGAGCCGCCTTTGGAGTTGGCGAAGGCTATGACAGGCATGAGTTTCTCGGGATTAATTGAACATGTGGGACCAGTGGCACTTTCAGACGAATCAGTGCATTATACCATAAGGTACCTTTGAGTATAGTACCTTAAGGTACGGTACTAAAAAGTACCCAAAGGTACCTTTTGCCAGATGGCCTTGGGGATTGTTTTCAAACAATTGATTGACCCTCTCGAAGGTCGTAAGGCAGATTCGAAGTAAGAAAGAGGCCCAATGTCATCAGGAGATTTCATCGACAAGCTTGCACAACGTCTAGCGGACGATCCGCAAGGCGCATGGCGAGATTGGGGTGAGGGGAAAATCTCCGATGAACATATGAACGCCGCGCAGCGCAAGCTGACCGGCCAGAAAATCGCCACCTCCAATCGTAAGAAATACGCCAAGAGGCGCAAGCCGCTTCTTGATCTTAAACCGGAACCCACCTGGGCAGTTGACCGCGCCGTCCAGGACGCCGGTGGCGGCATCCATATCGAGGAGCCGGGGCAGGGGCCGATCTTCTACCAGCACACGGTCCTGTGCCAGACGAGCTTGCCTTACAAGAACCCTGGCGACGAGGTTTTTGAATGGGAGCGCCAAAACGGTTTCGTCCATCTCCGCGTCGAAGCACGCAAGGCGCTGCATCCAGGCACACAGGAATGGGTGCGCCTTGGCTTGCCGTGGGGACCGAAGCCGCGACTGATTATGACCTACCTCAATACGCTTGCGATTGAGCAGAAGTCGCCCGACATCGAGGTTGATCTGACCTTCCGCGCCTTCCTGACGCGCATCGGTTACAAGGGGCAGGGGTACGACTATCGGACCATGAAGGACCAGCTCGGCCGACTTTCGGCCTCCGACCTGGCTATCGGTGTTCCTACCGGCCCCGATAGCGCCCAGACCTTCTACGGCCGCGTCGTCAAACACTTTGACCTGTGGGTCCAGAGGGACACCGATCAGCGGCTGCTGTGGCCGTCCATCGTCTCTCTCTCCACGGACTACTTCGAGACACTTGTGCAGCACGCCGTCCCGCTTCCGATGGAAGCCCTGGCGCAGATCAAGGACAGCGCTGTGCAGCTCGATATTTACTCGTGGCTGGCGCAGCGCCTTCACCGCATTCATCCGGTCAAGCCGGACTTCATACCCTGGACGGCGCTCTACGAGCAGTTCGGGCAGGGCTATCGCGACCTACGGTTTTTCCGCCGCGAGTTCATCAAGCACCTTAAGGCCGTCCATGCCGTCTATCCGGCAGCGCGTATCGAGGCCGACACCGGCGGCTTGACGCTCCACAACAGTCCGCCGCCGATCGCCAAAACAACCTACCAACTCATCAAGCATGGCAAGCTCAAGGCCGTGCGTTAAATCACTCACGCCTTTGGCTGAGCCAGGCCGAATCGCCGGTAACCCCGAGTCGGGCAGGGGATGCGTTAATTCACTCACGCAATTGCGTTAAATGACTCTCGGAAAAGGGCTTTTCCCGCGTTAAATGACTCTCGCAAACCTCTAATCCCTATACAAATACCTCTAAGGCATTCAAATTGGGATCACTCCTTTCACAAACTAAAGCCTCCTAAAAACCTACCCTCCGCTCGCTCTGCTCGCTTCGCCCCATGCCTACGGCATGGCCTAAATGGAACCGGCCTAATCGGCCGGCACTTCATTTTTTGTATATGAGGGCCACTCAGCATACCCCTTCAACGATCTAAACACACAGAAACATCCTATTGCTTTCGAAGAAACCAAGCGGATTTTTCAGAGATCAAGCCTTAAACAATCGAGCCGGCGGAAAGGCTCTCGGAATGTAAGCAGGAGCGCTATCGATTCGATCCGGCGCGATGGGACAAGGAGGGCAGGCCTCGTACTAAACTCTCACCTATGACCCTCCTTGTGGTAAGGAGAGGGATACACACCGCGCGGACTTTTACTTGGCCAACATTCGTTTGAGCAGCAAGGTTTCTGCCCGTCGCGCCGCTACCGGGTCGAGGGGGGCGTAGAAGGTGCCCATCTTGCGCGCGAAATGCCGCCATTTTTCTTCAGTAGTCATGCCGGTGAGGTCTGTGCGGCGGCCGCGTAGCTCCGCCGCCATCGCTGCAACATGCAGCGGAATTCGATCTGGCCGCTCTACCATCGGACGATCTTTCCGCCGGCGAGGTATCCAGCCATTGGTCCGTCTGACTGCAAACGCAAGTAGCGTCCGATCACCCCGTTGCGGGTGACGCCGCCGAGCATGACCATGATCTGCGTCGGCCGGAATCCGAGACGCCACAACATGAGCAGCGTCCGATCGCGTTCCGGCGTCCAGCTTATGTGGTTTTCATTCATCGGCGATCACCTTATCTCTTAATCATAGCCTTGGGGACGCCGGCGGCAACAAGAACTTTTGACGGCCTTCCAAGGGCGCACTCGATCCCGCGCGAAGAATCCTGCGCTCCTGCGGGTGCGCCGGGAACCCTGGAAGGCCGGCCGGCGCTTCCCGCTCCGCTCCTTGTAGCCTTCATTTTTCAGTAGGTAGGGAAGGGATCAGGCCAACAAAAGTAGCCTATCACCGTGCTCGCTCCGGCAATGGGTGGGTCCTCGCCATGCTCGCCCCTGGAGAAGTGAGATCCAGGGCTGCGCGTGGCTCCGGTCCCGCGTGCCGCGCCATTGCCTTCCGCTGCGCGCGGCGATCTTTCGGAGGGCGTCGGCTCCGGAGGAATGTCGAGCCTTCCGTCTCACCAAAGGAATAGAACTTTCAGGCTCCGGGGCATCGGCAACGATGGTTCGGACTTCGGCCCCTGGCAGGGGTGTAAGGTAGATACGGGGGAGCTGGCCGTGCCAGGCCAAGCTCAGCAGGGCAGGGTTATGGTAAGTGTAGCGCGACACTTGACACATTCTTCCCTGCCAAGCTATTCTAGATATTGATGAAGATTAGAAGCGTGAAGCACAAAGGGCTGCGTCGCCTGATCGAAGATGACGATACGGCCGGGCTTCAAGCACCGTTCGTCGATAAAATCCGCAAGATCATCGCCTTCCTCCAGGACATGGAGCGCGAGGACGAGCTGCGGACGATCCCGAGCTGGAAAGCCCACCAGCTCACCGGGGACCGGAAGGGAACCTGGAGCCTGTTCGTCACCAAGAACTGGCGCATCACCTTTCGGATCGACCAGGCTGAAATCGAGATCATCGAACTGGATTATGAGGACTACCACTAGGAGGTGGAGCCATGAACGAACCGACCAATTACCGGCTGAAGAACCCGCCCCATCCTGGCGGTTTCGTCCGCACTGAAATCATTGAGCCGATGGAGCTGTCCGTCACCGAGGCCGCCGGCGTGCTCGGCATCACCCGGACGGCACTCTCGGCTTTCCTGAACGAGCGCTCTTCGCTCTCGCCCGACATGGCCCTGCGCATCGAGAAGGCGTTCGGCGTCAGCATGGACACACTCATGCGGATGCAAAGCAGCTACGACATCGCCCAGGCCCGAAAGCGGGAAGGGGAGATCAATGTTCAGCGCTATGTCGCTCAAAAACAAGAAAAATCAGAATACCAATTTGAGGGGCGATAATGTCACTGTATTCCGATCTAGAGAAGGCCAGACCGCATTGGGATAATGAGGAAGAAGTCCGAAAAAGCTGGCTAAAGCATATCGAAAACGACTTAGGCATTACGTTTCACGCTGAGCGTTCACGAAATGATGCTTCATACAATCAGGTTATAATTGAATTTAAGGACCGTGGATTATTCAAGGGTAGTATAAAAAGTGCGGCATTCAAGGAAGCTATATTTGATAGACTTAAGAAATACATAAAGAGAAGATCCGTAGACGAAGGTATTCCTGAAGAAAACTATATAGGAATTGCTACGGACGGCGACCATATTTGCTTTGCCTTCTATAAAGACGGGACGATTTCTCACAGAAATCTACTGCCGTTCAATGAGGCCTCCATTGGGCTTGTTGCTCAAGCATGTGCGGACTCTAAGCGTAGGGCCGTGACAGCGGAAACCCTGGTGGAGGACTTTGGTCACGGTTCCGAGATAGGCCGTTTGATGATGGGCGGTCTGGCGGCCGAGCTTGAGAGCCATCTGAAGGGTTCCAACAACAGCAAAGTGAAAATGTTGTTCGAGGAATGGCGGACACTCTTCGGCCAGGTGGCGGATTTGTCAGCGGCCCAGGCCGGAGAAATTCGAAAGCACGTTCCTTTGTCGCTTTCGCTGCCGAAGGAGGATGCGGTCGCCGCACTCCTCTTTGTGATTCATACGTATAACGCATTCGTAATGAAACTTTTGGCGGCGGAGATCGTAGCAGAGTACGGACTTACCGCTCACCCGGATTTTTGTGAACATCTTCTAGGATATGACGACGACGATCTTCTGCAGAAGCTTGATGAAGAAGTCGAGCGAAGCGCCTACTTTGAGGCGGCGCGTATAAAGGGGTTTGTCGAAGAGGCTGTTTTTTCCTGGTATAGCGACGTATCATTGTCGCGAAAGGGTAGAGCGAGAATATGCGAGGGCATTCGAGCATTTCTCACACAGCTATCCTTGTATCGAATGGACGACCTTAGCGCGGCGAGGTCTAGGGACGTATTAAAGGCGTTCTACCAAGCGCTTGTTCCAGAAACTTTGCGGAAAGCGCTGGGGGAGTTTTACACGCCAGGCTGGCTTGTCGATGTTTCCTGTGATCGTGCCAACGTAACCGATTGGTATAGCTCACGAGTCCTTGACCCCACCTGTGGTTCGGGATCGTTCCTTCTGGAGGTGATTAGACGGAAGCGTGAAATTGGCGCAAGGAACAAACTATCGGCTGAGGCCATACTCAAAAACGTTCTAAGTACAGTGTGGGGGTTTGATCTTAATCCCCTGGCTGTGCAGTCGTCCCGCGTAAATTTTCTGATTGCCATTGCTGACCTGGTGGGAGTGGCAAAAATGGAAGTAGAACTTCCTGTCCTTCTTGCCGATGCAGTTTATTCACCTGCGCATTCGCCACAGGATGATAAAGACTTTGTGGAGTATCGGATTGGCAGCGCGCAATCGGATCTCCGTGTCACCCTTCCGTGGGCGCTAGCGTATGATCGAAAGCGTCTCGACGATGCCTTTGTGAGCATGGCAGAAGCCGTCGAAGACGAACAAGACTACAAGGTCGTTGAGGCCCGGCTATTGACAGCGGGCACCATCACGCCTGGAGAAGCAGAAGAATGGCGCGATGCCCTTAGTCAGACATACGATCGGGTTTTAGAGCTTCACAAGAAGTCATGGAACGGCATTTGGTTTCGCATAGTTCGCAACTTCTTCTGGTCCGCTGTTGCCGGAGAGTTTGACGTCGTTATCGGCAACCCGCCGTGGGTCCGCTGGTCGAATTTGCCCGAAATGTACCGGGAGCGCATCAAGCCGACGTGTGAGCAGTATGCGATTTTTTCCGAGACGCCTTATCATGGAGGCAATGAACTCGATATCTCCGGGATGCTTACTTACACTGTAGGGGACAAGTGGCTTAAGCAGGGCGGAACGCTTGTTTTCGTCATCACGCAGACACATTTCCAATCCCCTTCTTCCCAAGGCTTCAGAAGCTTCAAGATCAATGACAAAGGGAACCTAATCCCGGTTGAGATTGATGATCTGAAGAAGTTGAAGCCATTCCCAAAAGTGGCCAACAAGACGGCCATCATGCGACTGAAGAAGGTGTCCGCTGCTCGGAAGGCGGCATATCCTGTTCCGTATCGCGTGTGGGAGAAGGCAGATGGGTTCTCTGCGGCGATCCCAGACACAAGCACAAAGAGCGAGGTTCTTAAGCGCGTTGACGTAAAAACCTGGGAGGCCAATCCTGTTGATGGGGGCAATTCGCCCTGGGCGATCCTGCCTAAAGGTCGCTTCCTCGACATGGCGGCGATACAGGGCATCAGCGATTGGCTTGCCGGTCGCAAAGGTGTGACGGCCGACCTTAACGGTGTCTACATGGTCCGTGTTGTTGATACAAACAAAGCGCAACGACTTGTGCAGATTGAAACAAGACCGGAAGCCGGGCGCACCGATATTGGCCCGGCGCGGCGATATTGGATTGATCCAGACCTTCTCTATCCACTGTTGAAAGGGGCAGGAGATTTTTCGGCCTGCGATCTGCACATCGAGGAGGAGCTGTTTATTTTGGTTCCGAACCGCGGAATCA
Source organism: Hoeflea sp. CAU 1731 (assembly GCF_039888615.1). Classification (NCBI taxonomy): domain Bacteria; kingdom Pseudomonadati; phylum Pseudomonadota; class Alphaproteobacteria; order Hyphomicrobiales; family Rhizobiaceae; genus Hoeflea; species Hoeflea sp. CAU 1731. The sequence goes on from NZ_JBDQQS010000034.1 coordinate 9,310, forward strand.
TCCAGTCTGAATATGCAGCGGCTGAAAAGCGCGTTACCAAACTGAAGGCGACGGCCAAATATTTTCGAGCCTTTAAGGATAAGCTCAGCAACCGATCCACATATCGCTTGCGACAGAAGGGAGCGCCTTACTACGCTATCTACAATGTGGGGGCATACTCATTTGCACCCTACAAAGTCGTCTGGGCGGAACTCTCCACGACATTTGAAGCAGTCGTTGTGACCAATGCCCATGTTCCGCTCGTAGGTAAGAGGCCGTTCGTACCTGATCACAAGGTTTACTTCGCGGATTTTGATAGTGCGGATGCAGCGTATTTTGTTTGCGCCATGCTCAATTCATCAATGGTCAGAGAGTACATCGAGAGCCATACAATTCAGATTCAGGTGAGTAATATTTTCAAACATCTAAGTATCCCAAGGTTCAAATCTAATAATACTGACCACATGAAGGCTGTTAAACTATGCCAAAAGGCCCACGCGGCGAAAACAAAAGGGGATAGAGAAAAAGTCCTTGCCGATATGGATAATATAACTGAAAAAATACTGAAGTCATCCTAATCACGCCAAGGCGTACGCGCATGGCGCAGCCCGAACGCTGCCTTCCATTCTTTCTTATCCCTGACCGCTATCAGCGTTCAGCCTCGAAATCGTTGAGTGCGACACGCCCATGTCTCGGGCGATTTCCCGGCAGCTCTCGCCGGCGGCCAGGCGATCGAGCGCCTTTGATTTCTGGTGATCCGTCAGCTTCGGTTTCGGGCCGAACCGCACGGCCTTGCCCTTTGCCGCTTCCCGGCCTTCGGCCGAGCACTTAACGATCCGGCCGCCCGTTTATCTGCCAGCCATACACCGTTGAAGGTTTTTTTGATATATCCCGCCGGATTGTGTGGCTTGTGCGATCGCCCTCCGGTCCCCCAATATTGGAAGGAACTTGGCGAAACCAAGCGCTCCAACTGTTGCTTTCGTGGCACATTCGCATGAAGCCACCCGAGACGAGCCCTGAAGTGTTTGATCCACTGATAAGCACATTTTAGTCAGTTCATCAGCATAGTTGGATTTCAAAAAGATTCCACTTCCAACGATAGCAACCAGGCCAACTATAATTCCTACTATTGCAGATTTCATGTTTGCAAACTTTATTGTCCTCGGCAGACTTACTCTTGCACAGTGATTTCCAGAAAGAAATCTCTCTTATGCGCTAGAGAATGAGTTAAATGCTCGGCTGCGCTTTCCGCTGTTTCTCGGTTGGCGGGTGCTTCCGTAGAGCCGGCCAATACCGCATTACGCGTGACACCGCCGGGGATACTCATGACCTGCGTTGGCTGAAATCGAAGTCACCACAGCATGAGCAATGTTCGATCACGTTCTGGTGGTCAGGCTGGGCGTTCATCGCGCGGGTTCACTTTCTCAATCGCAGCAAGCCAAACAAACTAAAAACAGCAACTGCGCTTAGTATGAGTACGAAAAAAGTGAATGATCTCGAGCAGAATTCAACTGAGTTGAATTCGGTGCACCCATCGACAAATCCCCCTTTAAGATCATTATCAAAAAGAGAAAAAAATACAAATCCGGCCGACAAGATAAAGGCAATGATGAGTATAGATCGCTTCATGTGGCTTCTCCTGCTTAGTTGTTGTGATCGATATGTCTAAAACGGTGAGTCTGGTGGTGCTCCTCACCAACACTCCGCAACGCCCGACTCAACGTCTTTCGATCGACGGCCAAGATATCAGCCATACCGGAGATGGTTTCACCGCCAGCTGCGATACGCTCGCGTGCATGATCAACCTGGGCTTGGCTGAGCGCCTTCGGCCGGCCAATGCTTTTTCCGCGCCGGCGAGCGGCAGCCATTCCGCCCTTGGTGCGTTCCGAGATCAGGGAGCGCTCGAACTCGGCTAGCGCCCCCATAACATGGAAGATCAGCTTGCCGCCGGCGGTGGTGGTGTCGATCGATTCCGAGAGCGATTGAAACCCAGCCCCTTGTCTGCCGAGCTGGTCGATCAGATCGATGAGGAAGGAAAGCGAGCGGCCGAGGCGGTCTAACTTCCAGACGACCAGAACGCCGCCCGGCCCCATGACGGTCGCCAAGGCTTGATCGAGGCCGTCGCGTTCGATCGTAGCGCCGCTCACGCCCTGATCGACGAAGACCCGATCGCAGCCGGCCGCGTTTAAAGCGTCGATCTGCGCATCAAGGTTTTGTTCGTCGGTAGAGACCCTAGCATAGCCGATTTTCATGTGGCTATTTTGCCCGACCCTTTTGCCCCGCGCCAGCATAAAGGATTTCAAGGGCTTAGAAAGGTGGGGATAAGCGTACCAAAAGGGACCCCTTTCGCCCCAATCCTCGCAACGAGAATTTGCCCCAGGGCCGAGGCCCGGAAGCTGGCCGCAAGCGTTTGAGGGAATATGTTACATATCTCTATTGAAAGTTTCAGAGAATATGTTACATATCTAAGTGCAGGCCGCGGCTCAGTACAAAGGAGACAATTATGATGCCGGTAGTTCGATTGAATGACGCCACCTTCGTTGATCTGAAGTCGATTTCGACGTGGATCGGCACGGGTACCCCTTCTGAGACGATTGTTCAGCTCGTCCGGGAGAAGATGGCAGCACTAGACCTCGAACGTGATGTTGAACCAGGACCTGAAGCGCACGAAGGTGCGACAGATCACATGACGTTCGATAAAGCGCCAGGTCTTTCGTTCACCAAAATCCTTTCAGCGAAGGTAGACGGTGTATCGCTTCGAAAGCCAAATTGGGCTGGTGTACTGCTCGCCGCTATCGGAGCCCTGAAGGAAAAAGGGTTCACGGGGCAGCAGCTCGTTGGTCAACTCCAAGTCCCAGCCAAGAGCTCCGAGTATGAGGATGATGGGTTTAGATTCCATTCCGATCTCGGAATCTCTGTCCAGGGGCAGTCGGCACAGGATGCGTGGAGAGAGATCGCCCGGATTGCCGATAAGCACCATATCCCCGTGGAGATCACGTTTCAGTGGCGTGAGAACGAGAAGGCACAGCATCCTGGACGGACTGGTGTGCTCCGCGCTGGGTAAATGGTTCCGATGCGCTGATTGACTGGCTTCGGCCTTCCGGATTGTGCCGGTGGCCGAAGCCGAGATTTCGCGACAAACGGTTACGCAACCTTGATTCATGCGACTCGGGTCTCTTGTTCGGTGCAGGCGTCCTTGTCTCGACCACTGTCGCGGTCACACTTCAGCTTTTCGCCTTCTGAGTTCTTGCGTTTAGACCGTTGCTTTTTGCGACAAAAGTGACCCTTTGTGTCTCACTCTTCCCCGATCGCGCGGCTAAGTTTTTAGGGCGCGGGCAGATGAATTGCCCTTACTTCCTCATCGCTTGGTGGCGAGGGGTCGGGCCGACCTTTGAACCCCTTGGCTCTTTCCCGTAGGAGCATGGCGACCATTTCGTAATGCTGGCGCGTTCTTTCTGTAAGGCCCGGTTTCTTGGCGAGCTGATCCATTTTTTCCGCCATGGCTTCCGCTCTGGCGTCCGACACGCCATTGGCCGTTTCCATCGCCTGGCGCATCATTTCGGCATAATCATCTGGCGGCTCACGATCACCGCTGGTGCTATCAGTCCCACCCCAGGCTTTGGCGTTTTCATCGAAACCGAATTCGTCATCGGCGGCTGACCCTTGCCCCTTGCCACCTCCGGCCGCGTGTTGCCGATCAAGCGGCATTCCGAAGAGGCGAAAAGGTTGCCGGCCATGCTTTGCGGGATCAGTGCCGCAATCAGGGCAGATGTTTTGTTTCCTATCCTGGGAGGAACAAAAATAGCTGTTGCAGTTACAGAGCAGCATGACGCCATTCAGACACGAACAACAAATATGGCCAAATCCGGCGGCAGTCGTGGGTGTTTTCTGATTTAGCCACCTACTGCCATCCGTCACGCCGGCAATCGAAATGTCTTTCGATTGCGCCCTGACTTCTTTTGCAATCTCGGCAGAGATGCTTTCCGACTCTTCAAGATGCAGCCCGGTTGGCGTGGCCGTCAGTCCTACAAACGTATAATCGCCAAGGTTCCGGGAACAGCTCACTACAAGGCCGATCTTTCGGCCGGTCGGCACATTGGCTGAGCCGTGCGGGCTGTTGATGTCATGAAAGTTCCGGTTGAAGGTGCGGGCCTTCTTGTGATCCTCCCAGAGTCCCAAAAGTCCCATGATCGCGGGAATGTAGGCCAGGGCCAGCAGAAAGCCGGGGACAATTCTTTCTGGGGACGATCCACCTGTAAGCACGATGAGGGCGCCAAAAGCGACGGAGCCCCCGAATGAAATAAGAAGCACCCTACGGGCAACATCCACATCTTCAGGCGGCGGCGGATTATAGTGCCTATCGTTTGCTCGCAGGGTGGCGAATGCCTTGCGGAGGACGAAGAAGGAATAAATGGCAGCGGGTATGGCGAGAACGCCGACTAATTCGACCAGTTTCATGCTCGCCTTCCGTAATCGGCTTCCCAGGCGGCTATGAAGTCCGGTGCATCGTAGGCCCGCGCGCCAGTCAGCTCAGGGTCTTCGAAATATGGCACCCGGCGCACGGTGAAGCCCTTGCCCGCCGCCGGGATCACGAAGGCCCGCATGGTGCCGGCTGCACTTTGGTCGTGAATGTCATTCGGGAAGCGGATGGGCCGTTCGCGCCATCCGGAATTTGCCGAGTTGCCGGCCGACATGGACAGGCTCGCGCCGCCGGCGTTCATCCCGGCCGAGGTTTCCCAAGACATCACCCGCCCGAGGCGATCGGCAATGTATTTTTCCGTTTCACCGTCATTCAGACCCCAGGCCAGGATCGCGGCCGAGTTGGCCATAAAGGTTTCCCAGTTTGCGCCGTACAGCTCTTTGATCTGGCCGATATTTTGGATTACCGGCACGAGCTTGATGCCATAGCCGCGCATTTCCGCCACGGCCTTTTCGAGGATTCGAAAGCGGCCGAGCGCAGCGAACTCATCAAGCATGAAAAGGGTTTTCGGTCCCTTCTGGTTCGTGCCCAAGGCCATCTTGGCGGCCGTCGCCATGCGGATGACGACACGCAGCCAGCTTTTGTAATCGTCAATCTCATCGCTTTGCAGGACGAAGTAGACAGACCCGCCTTGCTGGACGATATCCCAAAGCGAGAAGCCGGAATCCCGCAAATGGTCCTGCATTTCCGGTTCCGCCATCCACCGCACCGCCCTGGACAACGTTGACCGGTAGCCGCTCCATTCGTCGCGACCGACATCCTCGACGATCGCCAGAGCTTCCCGCCCGAGCCCGGCCTTTGACTTTACCCGCCTCAGATAATCAACCAGGTGGTCATAGGCCTGCTTGCGGTCCCGGTCGTCGTCACTTTCATGCTTGAAGCGGGTTTTCACCTCGCCCAGCAGAACGCGCCGCACCTTCGGTAGCGTTTGGGCAGCCGCTTCATTTTCCGTCAGCTTCATGACTTCGATGACGCCGGCAATCAGGGTTTCGGCGCTTTCGGAAAAGTGCTTCCCCTCGCCTGGCTCATGCACGACCAGGCTGCTAGCGATAGCCCGGATTTGCCGGACGCCGCCGCCGCGGCTCATGTCGATATCGCGCATCGGATTGTAGTTGACCCGGTAGCAGCGCGCTGGCCCCTTCACTAGGCCAAAAGGATCGAGGATGGCGACCTGTTGTCCGAGAAAGGGTGGGCGAACGCTTGTTCCTGTTCCGATCGCCTTTTCTCTAGTTCCGCGACGCATGGCGGTAATCATCGCCGCTTCGCCCTTGGGATCGACACAGACGAGCGGCCCCTGCCACCGCAGGCAGTTTTGAATGTAGAAACTGGTCCCCTTCCCCGCGCCCGAGCCGGCAACGACGAACACACCGCGATCATCATGAATCCCGGCCTCCAAATTGACGCCGTGATCGTCGTGAATGCGGCCAAGGTAGAAAGCGCCTTTGGCGTGGCGGTATTGTTCCAACTCGCCGGCATCGGCCAGACCTACCATCGGGTCAGGAGGCCGCGCCGCTTCGATCGCCTCTTCCTGAATCCTTTTGCGCTGCGCAATCCCATTGGCCAGCATCGCCCCTTGGCCTGCTGCCTTTGCCCCCGCCGCCAGGTGTCTGAAATAGCGGCCTGTATATGTCCCTTTGCCCTTTGCCATTGCTCATCCTAGCAACCCTTCCGGGAGCGGGAAATCCCGACTGCGACGATTCATTTCCCTGGTGAGACGGGAAGGCCTGACATTTCCCCGGAGCCGACACCGCCAGGAGATCGCCGGCGCGCAGCGGAAGTCATACCCCTGAAACGGGGTTGACGGAGCGAGCACCGCGATACCCTTGCGTTGATCGGTTCGGTTGCAAACGCGCTTGCGCGGCGACCTCTGTTTTCCCCCTGCCCTGCCCGCTTCTCTCCTCGTCAGAGCAGACCATCCAGCCAGCTTCGATAGCGCTATCGGCCTCGATGCCGTGACGCCTGACGGCTCGCGTCAATGGCCTGCCCGCACCGTTCGCTCCGCTCCCGTGTTGGCCATGACCCGCAGGGCTTCGGTCCGATTTTTCCCGCGCATCGGCTGGATGGTCCAGCCCGACAAACAAAGGAGAAATCGACAATGACGACGAATGAAACCAACGACAGGCCGCTCTACCGGGTGACGTTTTCCCGGATCATCGGCAAGGACACGGAGGGCAAGGACATGCTCGCGCGCCCGAAAGAGATCGGGGCGGTCTGGCCGCGCCGCAACGGCAAGGCAGGCGGCATCCTCGCCCTCGACATCATCCCGGTCGAACTGGCTCAGCGCCAGGGCGTGATCTTCCTCGTTCCGGCCACGCGCCAGGACGGTGATCAATGAGCGTACAACTTACCATCGCCGGCTTGAATGACCTGTTCCGGCAGACATTCCTCACCGGCAAGGTCGTGATGACGGCAGGGATCGCTGCCCTGCCCGATCACGTCCGGGAGGAGATCATCACCAAGGTCCGCGCCTTCGACGATTTTTCGGAGGACAACGATCCCTATGGCGAGCACGATTTCGGCGCGCTCGACCAGCCTGGGGCCGGCAAGGTCTTCTGGAAGATCGACTACTACGATCCGACGCTGACCAAGGGCAGCGAGGACCCGGCCGATCCGAAACAGACGCGCCGCGTCCTGACCATCCTCCTTGCGGAGGAATACTAATGACGCGCGTGTTCGACACCGCAACGGTAGCGCCGGACTTCCGGCGCTACCGTGCCCAGTGGGAAAGCGCCCTGCTCTCTCAGACCATGTTCGACTGTGCGGACGCTACCGACGACGAGCGCCGTGACCTTTGCCGCGCCTGTCCTGGAAGGCCCGGAGGATGGTTTCCGATCGCTTGAATGGAGTCAGCCGGACCGACGCAATTCGACCTGATCTACACCACGCCCTACGGTCTGCAATACTCGCTCGGCCGCGTATGCCAGCTGCCGGAGGGCTCCTGGGGCGGGCTCGTGGTTGCCGTCGTCAAGGACGACCTGCACGAGGCGATGGCGTCAGTCGAATGGGCTGTGTCCCGGCTGTGCTCATGACGGGCTGACGGGTCGTCTTGTTGGAACCGGGTGGTCTGTCACAAGCGCATTTTCGAGGCGGATTCGGAGCATGTGTTAAGGCATGAGACGAGGAGCAATGGGGCAGGGATTTCATTTTTCTGGTCACGGTCGGAGGATTATGCTAATCGTCGGTTGTTTAGGGATAGCAAGCTATGTTTTTCCCATGGAAAAACGCTTGGCAGGAGGCTCAACGCAGCCCCCCACACCCCGGCTTGAGGCCGCTTAGCAAGCGACCTTCGGGACCCGTCCCGAACCCTGCCAACGGATCACCGTTGGACCATGACCAGGGCTTGGAGATTTCACCTCTCCACCTGGACCGAACCATGGACCAAGAGCCTTCGCGCCCTTGGAACCTGACCGGGAGATTTTGTTCTCCCTGGACCCATCAAGGAGCGTTCCGGCGCTCCGCCACGACCAACGTTCCGGCGTTGGATGACGGCCAAGGGGTTGCCCTTGGATGCGGTGAGAAAGGAGCGGCCGACGACATGGCCCGGCCTCGCAAACAGGAGCACGAAAAGCGCTCAGCCAGACTCGGCCCGTTCGACGTGACGGAGGCCGAGCGGGCGTACGTGGAGGACCAAGCGAGCGCCGCCGGCGTCAGCCTGGCCGAGTACGGCCGGCAGCGCATCCTGACCGGCAAGGTCGCCCTGCCTCGCTCACCTGTTGACGCCAGCCTGCTCACTGAGCTGAACCGGGTTGGCGTCAATCTCAATCAGATCGCCCGCGCGCTCAATCGCGGCCGTGATGAGGACCCGCACCA